>NZ_JXQC01000003.1:967141-1289521 GCF_001305965.1 Erythrobacter sp. SG61-1L | reverse complement strand
CTTCACCCTGCGGGTCGATGGGATTGTGTCTGCCCTGCTCGAACGCATCCTTTGCACTGGCCAGCGCTGCCACTTTCGCGCCAGTCAGGCGCTGCATTTCGGCGATCCCACCGACGTGGTCCCAATGTTCGTGGCTGGCCACGATCCACTTCACGTCCTCCAGCCGGAAGCCAAGCCGGCGGATGTTCTCTGCCACCAGTTGCGCTGCTTCCTGTGTGCCGACATCCACCAGGATCAGCCCTTCCGGATCGGCGACCAGCAAGGCGTTCATGCCGCATGTGCCGACCCCATATGTGCTGCCGTAAATGTGAAATGGCGGGGCCGGATCGTTCCATTCGTCCTTGCCCTCGCACTGAGCCAGGAATGCGGAAACCGGAGCATCGGGCAATGGCGCAACGGGCGGCTGGGCATCGGCGGGGAGGGCGCAGGCGGCGGTCAGCGCCAATGCGGCAGCAGAAATGGCGATTCTCATGGCAAGGAACAACCTGTTGGATAGGGGCGAGTCAGCGGACGTAACTTGCCCCATTGGCGTCGATTACGGCGCCCGTCATGCTTGGCGGGGCATCCAGTGCACAGAATGCGGCGATCGCCGCAATTTCCTCCGGCTCGGCCACGCGGCCTAGAGGAATGTCCGCCAGCAGGCCCGGCCCCCCTCTTGTAGAGAGGTAGTCTCCGGCCATGGCTGTGTCGGTAAAACCCGGCGCAATCGCGAAACTCAATATGCCCTGCGCGGCATAGGCGCGGGCGATGGTCTTGTGCACGGCCAGCATCCCGCCTTTGGATGCGGCATAGTGCCAGTGATCGGGCGAGTCGCCCCGATGCCCCGCGCGGCTTGCGATATGGACGAGTCGCCCTTCCGTCTCGCCGTCCTGCGCCCGTTCCAGCCAGTGCTTTACGGCATAGCGGGAAAGCTGTGCGGCGGCAGTGAGATTGATCCGCAACGTGTCCTCCCACCGGTCCAGCCATTCGATGTCTGACAGGCCGATGGGTGCGGGATCGAAGATACCCGCATTGTTTATCAGCACGTCGATCCGCCCGCCTGCACGGGCCAGGGCATCTTCCCACAGGATCTGCGGCCCGAGCGGATCGGCCAGATCGGCGGGAATCGTATCGTCCATATAATCGCGGCTGGCATGGCAGATGACCGTGGCCCCGCGTGCCTGCAGCAGTTCGACAATCGCCGCGCCGATCCCACGGCTCGATCCGGTGACAAGGATGACGGGTGCGCTCATGCCTTCTCCTTAAGGGCGGACAATGCCGCTCCAGCCGGGCGGTGTCGAGCAATCGATTCCATTGCGCTTTCTGTGGCTGTGGCGCTTGCCACGGCGGGCACAATCGCTAAGGGGATGCGCAGGCTATGCGCCGCTTACGGCGCTGTCCGCCGCGTCGCAGACCTACCGTTTCAGGAAGAACCATGGCCGAACGTCCGCTCTCGCCGCATCTCGGTGTCTACAAGTGGGGCCCGCATATGCTGGTCTCGATCCTCCACCGCGTGACGGGCGACGGGTTCGCCATAGTCGGCCTTGGCGTGCTGCTGTGGTGGCTGGGCGCACTGGCCAGCGGGCCTGTTGCCTATGCAACCTTCACGGGTCTCGCCACTTCGCCGTTGGGCTATGTGGTGCTGGTGGGCATCAGCTGGGCCTTCTTCAATCACCTCAGCTCCGGCATCCGCCACTTCGTGATGGATATTGGCGCGGGTTACGAGCTTGAGGGCAACCGCGCGGGCTCGATGCTCTCGCTGGGCTTCGGTGTCATTCTTACCGCTGCCTTCTGGGCAGCTATCGTGCTTCTCTAAGGAAGGCTGATCATGGGTAACGGAACTTCGATCGGGCGGGTGCGGGGCCTCGGCTCCTCGCATGAGGGCGCGCATCACTGGCTGGCCCAGCGCTATACCGCGATCGGCAATCTCTTCCTCGGCGCATGGCTGGTGACGTCCATCGTGCTGCTGCCGGATCTTGAACTCGGCACAGTCGCCACCTGGCTTTCCAGCCCCGTGGTCGGCACGGCGATGATCCTGCTGATCGTCAGCACCTTTTATCACGCGCGCTTAGGCCTGCAGGTCGTGATCGAAGACTATGTGCATGACGATGCGAACAAGTTCGCTGCGCTTGCCGCGTTGAACCTGATTGCCATTGCAGGCAGCGTGTTCGCAATTTTCTGCATCCTCAAGGTCGCGCTGGGAGGTGCCGCCTGATGGCCGACGCAGCTTACAAGATCATCGACCATACTTATGACGTAGTGGTCGTCGGCGCGGGCGGTTCGGGCCTGCGTGCCACCATGGGCAGCGCCGAAGCCGGCCTGCGCACGGCCTGCATCACCAAGGTGTTCCCCACCCGCAGCCACACGGTGGCGGCACAGGGTGGCATCGCCGCCTCGCTGGGCAACAACACGCCCGATCACTGGACCTGGCACATGTACGACACCGTGAAGGGGTCTGACTGGCTGGGTGACCAGGACGCCATCGAATATATGGTGCGCGAGGCGCCGCAGGCGGTTTACGAGCTGGAGCACGCAGGCGTGCCCTTCAGCCGCAACGCCAATGGCACGATCTATCAGCGCCCCTTCGGCGGCCACATGCAGAACATGGGCGACGGCCCGCCGGTGCAGCGCACCTGCGCCGCGGCGGACCGTACCGGCCATGCCATGCTGCACGCGCTCTATCAGCAGAGCCTGAAGTACGACGCGGACTTCTTCATCGAATATTTCGCGATCGACCTGATCATGGAAAACGGCCAGTGCCGGGGCGTGATCGCCATGTGCATGGATGACGGTTCGATCCACCGCTTCCGCGCCCATGCCGTGGTTCTGGCCACGGGCGGCTATGGCCGCTGCTATTACACCGCCACTTCGGCCCATACCTGCACCGGCGACGGTGGCGGCATGGTACTGCGCGCCGGCCTGCCCCTGCAGGACATGGAATTCGTGCAGTTCCACCCCACCGGCATTTACGGTGCGGGCGTGCTCATCACCGAAGGCGCGCGCGGCGAGGGTGGGTATCTCACCAATTCCGAAGGCGAGCGTTTCATGGAACGCTATGCTCCCTCGGCCAAGGATCTCGCCAGCCGTGACGTGGTCTCGCGCTCGATGGCGCTGGAAATCCGCGAAGGGCGCGGCGTCGGTCCACATAAGGACCATATCTACCTGCACCTCGATCATATCGATCCGGCAGTGCTGGCGGAACGCCTGCCCGGCATTACCGAAAGCGGCAAGATCTTCGCTGGCGTGGATTTGACCCGCCAGCCGCTGCCCGTAGTGCCCACCGTCCATTACAACATGGGCGGCATTCCCTGTAATTATCACGGCGAAGTGGTGACCATCGGGGCGGACGGCAATCCGGAAACCGTGGTTCCCGGCCTCTTCGCAGTGGGCGAGGCAGCTTGCGTCTCGGTCCATGGCGCGAACCGCCTTGGCTCCAACTCGCTGATCGATCTCGTGGTGTTCGGCCGCGCGACCGGCCATCGCCTGAAGGAACTGGTCAAGCCCGGCACTGCGCATGACAGCCTGCCCAAGGACAGCGCGGACATGGCGCTGGGCCGTCTGGACCACTTCCGCAATGCCAAGGGCGGTTCGCCCACGGCGGAAATCCGCACCGAGATGCAGCGCACGATGAGCCAGCACGCCGCCGTGTTCCGCACCGACGAGTTGATGGCCGAAGGCAAGGTGAAGCTGGCCGACACCTACAAGCGGATGGAGGACATTCACGTGTCCGACCGTTCGCTGATCTGGAACTCCGACCTGATCGAGACGCTGGAACTGGACAACCTCATCGCCCAGGCGACGGTGACCATGCATTCCGCGTTCAACCGCAAGGAAAGCCGCGGCGCCCATGCGCATGAGGATTTCCCCGAGCGGGACGACAAGACCTGGATGAAGCACACCGCCAGCTGGTTCGAAGGCTGGGGCGGCAAGGGCGGATCGGTGAAGCTCGATTACCGCCCGGTCCACGAATATACGCTGACCGACGACGTCGAATACATCAAGCCGAAGAAGCGGGTGTACTGAGGACGGCGCGACTTGCGACAGGAAAGGGCCGGGGCGATTGCTCCGGCCTTTTTCGTTTGGGGCTATTCCGCCAATTCCAGCCGCGCCATGAAGGCCTTGCGGTTGGGTGTCAGGTCCGCGAGCCGATAATTGTCCAGATGGGCAAGGAACGCCTCAAGCGCGCCTGACAGGGCCGGTTTCAGCCCGCACACGCCATTGACCGCGCAGACCGGCGCATCATTGCCGAGGCAGCTGACGAAGCTGTCCAGTCGTTCGAACCGGCGCACGACATCGCCCAGCACGATGTCCTGCGGATCATGCGCCAGTTCCATGCCGCCATTGCGGCCACGCGTCGTGGTGATGAAGCCCTGCGCCTGCAGTTCCTGCGCCACTTTGGCGAGGTGATTGCGCGAAATATCGAACTGGCGTGCCACATCGTCCACGGACAGGCGCCGCCCGGACGCGGCAAGGGCCATCAGGATGCGCAGGGCATAGTCGCTATGGAGGCTCAGCTGCATGAAATAGGTATTTCAGATATTGCTTTTTTGGGCAAGCGGGATAAATAGGAATTGAAAATACCTAATATGGAGTCGGCCATGAGCGAGGCCCCGGTTCAAGACAGCCCAACACCCCGGCCGGGCGAGGATTTTGTCCGTCCTGCGCGAGAGGAAAAACGGGCAAGGGCGGAAGCAATCGGCGTGGACGCGGATTACATCGCCAGTTTCGTTGACCGCTTCTATGCCCGCATCCGCGAGGACGAATTGCTCGGCCCGATCTTTGCCGAACGTATCCTCGATTGGGACGAGCATCTCGGCCGGATGAAGCGTTTCTGGCGCTCGATCCTGCATAATAGCGGCGAATTCTCGGGCAATCCCATGGTGAAGCACATGGCGATACCGGGGCTCGATGCGACGCATTTCTCGCATTGGCTCAAGCTGTTTTACGCCACCCTGCGGGAAGACGAGCGAGATCCGGCTGCCACCGGCCTTGTCGGCGCGCGTGCGCGGATGATCGCGGACAGCCTGCTTACCGGAATTGAGACGCAGCGCGCCGGTCTGGCCGGGGCGCGAGCCGGAAAGGACCTGCCTCATGCCTGAGAAAATCGAGCAAACCACGCAAATGCCTCCACCCCTCGGGCATAATCGCCCGCCGCGGCCCGAAGGCTTCCAACTGCCCATGGCGATCTGGAAGACGATGTTTGCGTGTTACGGCGTGTTCTTCACCGGGCTGGCGCTGGCCAGCGGTGGTAGCGGCCCGGCGCGGCTGGTGCTGGCGGTGTCGGGTCTGTTCATCCTCACCTATTTCACATGCGGCGCTGTTCTCGCCCGTCTTGGCGGCAGGGATGCAACGCAGGTGGGGCCAGGGAAACCCCTGCAGACGATTTACGGCCCGATGAGTGCCGGGGCAGTATGGGCGCAGGTCCTGACCGTTCCCATCGCACTGGCCTTCTTCGGGCTGGCGATCGTGCTGGTCGCCGCGCAGGCCGGGCTGTGAGCGTGGTTTCCGGGCGACCGAAGGCGCTGCCGGACGGGACAGCGCCCTATCGTTCGCTCGGTCCATTCGGGCCTTCCGATCTCCCCTCCGGTCTGTTGCGCAGGCATCGGCTGGCGGAGGGCGTCTGGGGCCTTCTAAGGCTTCAGGCCGGTCGCGTCGTCTTCGTCTGGGAGGACGGCAGCGAGGAGCGGGAGGAACTGACTGCCCCTGCGGAACTGGTGGTACCGCCACAGGTTCCGCATCATCTGGAAGTGGAGGGCGACTTCAGCATCGCACTCACCTTCCATCGCTGACGAGCCCCGGGAGCCGCTTTGACCCGGGCGGCTCAGAGGCGCCCTGAAAACTCCCTCACCTCAGGGCGCCTCAACCCGCTTCACGCTGAGAATTTTGATCGGCGTGGCGAGCAACTGGCCCTTGATGAAATCCTCGCCCTTGTCGGGATCGATGGTCTGTCCGTAAATCGCTTCGACGACATCCATCCCGCCGGTCACATGGCCGAATACGGCAAAGCCCGCGCGCAGGTCTGCGTCTTCGGATTTGAGATCGGCGTCCAGCACGGTCACATCGCCCACCATGATGGTGAAGTCCGCCGTGGCGGAACCGGGGGCATAGCGTGCCATGGAAAGCGATCCGCGTGTGTGGGACAGGCCGGTCTTGTCGGTCGGCTCATGCTCGATGGGCGGCAGGATACGGTCAGGATCGTTCTGCGCGCCGCCCTGGATCAGCCCGTTGGGTTGCTTGCCCCATTCCAGCTTGAGCACGCGGTAGAATTCCGTCCCGTCCAGCCGATGTTCGTCGGCGTAGCGCAGGAAGTTATTTGCCGTGATCGGCGCGCGCTCGGTTTCGACAGCCACGGTGATGGTGCCCAGCGTGGTTTCGATGGCGACAGGCACTGTCTGCCACACGCGTTCCGGTTCGACCGCTGCGGGGGCCGGATCGGCAGGCGCCGCGTCTTCAGCTGATACAGGTGCCGCCAGCGCCGCCAGCGGCGCAATGGCAAGCAGGGCAAACAGTTTCATCGCCACCTCAGATTTTCGCGCGACAGATCCGCCACGGACTTCGCGCCCATCAGCTTCATGTCACGGATGATCTCGTTTTCAAGGATCGAGACGGCACGGTCCACACCGGCCTGTCCGGCAGCGGCGAGGGCGTAGAGATAAAGGCGCCCACCTGCGACGGCCTTGGCGCCGACGGACAGGGCCTTGAGGATATGCGTTCCGCGCCGCACGCCGCCATCCATGATGACGTCCACCTTGTCGCCCACGGCATCCACGATCTCGGCCAGCTGGTCGAAAGGCGAACGGCTGCCATCGAGCTGGCGGCCGCCATGGTTGGAAACCCAGATGGCATCCACGCCGATTTCCGCCGCGCGCTTTGCATCGGCGACCGACATGATGCCCTTCAGGGCGAAGGTGCCGCCCCAATCCTGACGCAGCTTGTCAGCCGCCTTCCAGTCCATCGACTGGTCCAGCATGGTGTTGAAGTAATCTGCCACCGAAGTGGCCACGTTCGTTCCCGCCGCCACATGCCTTTCAAGGTTGGGCAGGGAGAACTTCTCGCGGAACATATAGTCCAGCGCCCAGCGCGGCTTGGTGGCATAGGACAGGAAGCTGGCCGGAGTGATCTTCGGCGGGCTGGTGAAGCCGGTACGCAGGCAGCGCTCGCGCTTGCCGGCCACGATCGTGTCGACGGTCAGCGCAATGGCATCGAACTTCGCCGCGCGCGCCATCTCGATCAGGGCGGCGTTCAGGCCGCGATCCTTGTGATAGTAATATTGGAGCATCTTGGGCCCGGTGAAGCGGGCGCCCACTTCTTCCACCGAGACGCTGCCCAGGCTGGAAATGCCGAACCACAGGCCGAATTTTTCCGCCACGGCAGCCACGGCCCGCTCCCCCTGCCAGTGGAACAGGCGCTGCAGCGCAGTGGGGGACAGGATCAGGGGCAGGGGCGTTTTCTTGCCCATGACGGTGACGGAGGTGTCGATGTCTTCCACGCCCGCCAGTACGTTGGGCACCAGATCGCAATCGTCAAAGGCGCTGGTATTGCGGCGCTTGGTGATTTCATCATCCCCGGCGCCGTCAATGTAATGATAGACGGGGAAGGGCAGCTTGCGATGGGCGAGCAGCCGGAAATCCTCGATATTGTGGCAATCGGCGAGGCGCGCGACGCGGCGCGATGGTGCGTTTACGGACATGGATTGTCAGTTAGCCGGGCGTGGCCGGAATTTCCACTAGCCTGCTACCCAATCCACCCACGGGCAAGAATATGGGCGCGGGCCATCCAAAGCGCGTGGCGTGCAACCTGTCGCATTGTTCATCTGTGCTTCAGATTACATCTGTAGTCGTATGTCTCGTAACCGCTTTGCCTTTGCGAGGGAGGGACTCGTGGCGGACAATGAAGAGGGCCAGGATGCTGGCCGGCCTGAACGGATCAGCGAAGCCGAACACGCCGTGATGGAAGCCTTGTGGGAGCGTTCGCCGCTTACCGCTGCCGATGTGGCGGACAAGGTCGGCGCAAGCCGGGACTGGAGCCTTGCCACGGTGAAGACACTGCTGTCGCGCCTTGTCACCAAGCAGGCCGTCGCGACGGAGCCGGACGGGCGCCGCTTCCTCTATCGTCCCTTGCTGGACCGTGCGGATTATGTCGGCGGGGAATCGCGCCGTCTGGTCGATCGCCTCTTCGGTGGCCGCGCCGCGCCGCTCCTGGCCCATCTGGCAGAAGCCGAGGCCCTGTCGGATGACGACATTGCCGAGATCGAGGCCCTGCTGCGGGAGATCAGGCAATGATTTCCTGGCTCACCGATACGCTGGTCTACAGCGGGGCGTTGATTGCGCTGGTTCTGCTGCTGCGCGGCCCGGTGGCGCGCCAGTTCGGCCCGCAGATGAGCTACGCCCTGTGGGCGCTGCCACTGCTGCGCTTTGTGATGCCGCCTGTGGTTCTGCCCGCCAGTCTCGCCCCTGGCGTCGATGTCGTGGCGACCAAGGCGGGCTTGGCGGAACTGGTGCCTTTGGCCGAAGTCTCTGCCCAATCCGCCACTGCGGCCGGACTGCCATCTGCGTCCATCGCTGCCAGCCTGCCCGATTTCGCTCCACCGGCAACGCCCGGCTTCTGGGAAGGCGTGAGCGGGATGCTGAGTGAAGCACTGCTGATCACATGGCTGGGCGGTGCAGCGGCATTCCTCGTCTGGCGCTGGTGGACATATTACCGAATGCGTGACTGGCTGCTGGCAGGTGCGCGCCCAGTAGGCGAAGTGGGCCGGATCAGGCTGGTGGAAAGCCCTGCGGTCAGTTCTCCCGTGGCATTCGGTGTGAGCGACAAGGTGATCGCCCTGCCGATGGAATTCATGGCGATGGAAGACCGCGCTGCGCGCGATCTGGCCATCGAGCATGAACTTGCCCATCATCGCGGGTGCGATCTGCTGGCCAATATTCTGGCGCAGCCGATCCTGGCGCTGCACTGGTTCAATCCGCTGGCCTGGCTGGGCTGGCGCGCCATGCGCCGCGATCAGGAAGCGGCCTGCGATGCGCGAGTGATCGCCCGACATGAACCGCATGTCCGGGCGCAATATGGCCGGGTTATCGCGAGTTTTGCCGCAGGTCCGCGCCTGTCGCTTGCAGCACCCATGGCCGGGCATCGCAATTTCGGCCCGCTGCTGGGCGAAAAGTCGATCATTCATCGCTTGAGGAGCCTGACCATGTCGGATGTTTCTCCGCGCCGCCGGATTGCCGGGCGTCTGTTGCTGGCAGGTGCCGTGCTCGCCCTGCCGCTCACAGCCTCGATCAGCTATGCCGAAGCGGGTAGTCTGGTTCCCAAGCCGCCCGCTCCTCCGGCACCTCCCGAAGCGCCGCTGGCACCTGTTCCGCCAGTTCCCGCTGTTCCGGCCATTCCCGCTGTGCCGCCGGTGCCCGATGTGCCGGATGTAATCACGGTCCAGAGCCGTCAGACGAGCGATGCGGGCAAGGGCGCTGTGACCAGAAGCGAGGAGAAGCAGGTCTTCGTTTTCACCCAGACCAGCGATGAAACGCCGGGCAAGGTTCGCAGGTTCGTGTTGCAGAGCGACAAGCCGCTTACTGCGCCGCAGCGCAAGGCGCTGGAAGACATGCGGACAAAAATGACCTCGCAGGACTGGGACAAATATGGCGACCAATGGGAACGCCAGGCCGAGCAATGGGCGAAGCAGTGGGAAGAATGGGGCAAGCAGGTTGAAGTCGGGCTTGGCGGCAAGGCCGGCACTCCCGGCAAGCTGGCGGTCCGGTTGCAGGAAACCGGAGTCGGCTGCGATCTCGGAGGCAATTCCCGGCAGGTTGTTCGAGCCAGCGCAAACGGTGGGAAAGCTCAGGCCATTGTCCAGTGTCGCAAGGCCGCTGCCGTAGGCAATGAGCGTGCTCGGTCAGCCTTGATGGATGCCCGCAACAGCATTGCCCGTGACGCATCGCTGGACCGGGAAACCCGCGCGGAAGTGCTGGAATCGCTTGATCGGGAAATTGAGCGGCTGGACTCAGAGGCGTGACCTGACGGCTTAGTTTTTGCCTTTTGAGTCCTTCGCTTCTGCGGCAGCCTCTTCGCGTTGCTTCGCCAGTTCGGCTTCCTTCTTCAACCGGGCGCGAACCGTATCGTCGGCCGGTCGGGCAGGATAGCGGCAACCCTGTTTCAGGCCGATGCCCTTCAGATAGGCGCGGCGCATCACGCCGGCCATGATCGCGTCCTGAAACTCGCGTTCATGCTTGTTGGCACCGGAAATCTCGCGGATCACGCCGCGAAAGGGGATCAGCGCGCCGACGACCGACTTGGCCACGCTGCCTACAGTCATCTTGCGTTCGTCCTCAGTGGCGATGTCGAAGTCCGGGCCGAGAATGGCGTCCAGTTCTTCCACTGCGATGATGATCTTGCTGCACTTGTTCAGCCCGGCCAGCGAATAGGGATCGGCCTGCGCAGCCAGCAGCAACGGCGGGATCTCGTCCTTTTCCAGATTGAGGTCTTCAATCGGGGTGACAGCAACGTCACGTGCAGTGACGGTATCGTCGGTGATCGGCTTGTCCTCGTCGCGCGCGGCGAGGGGAGCGGTGAGGAGGGCACAGGCGGCTGTTGCCACCGTAACCCTAGCGAAGAATGTCGGCGAAGGTGTCACAGCTATCTTCGTCTCCTGTTTCCAACCCTGTTTTCAACCACTTCATACGCTGCGCGCTTGAACCGTGGGTGAAGGCGGCCTCTACTGGCCTCCGTCCGGCTTGTTCCATTAACGTGTCGTCGCCAACGGCGTGGGCTGCGGCCATGCCTTCCTCGATATCGCCCGGCTCGATCCTTGCTCGGTTGTTCGCCGCCCAGACGCCGGCATAGCAATCGGCCTGAAGCTCCATCCGCACCTGCAGCGCATTGTCCTGATCGGGATTGCGCTTCTGCAACTGGCGCACCTGCAGGGCAAGTCCGGTAAGGTTCTGCACATGGTGGCCATATTCATGAGCCATCACATAGGCGCGGGCGAAATCGCCCTTGGCACCCATGCGCTGGGCCATTTCGTCGAAAAAGTCGGTGTCGATATAGATGCCCATGTCACTGGGGCAGTAGAACGGCCCCATCGCGCTCTGCGCCTCGCCGCAGCCGGACCTGCCGGAGCGGGAATAGAAATTGAGGATCGGCTGCTCGAACTGCACGCCCGCCGCGCGGAATTTGGGTTCCCATGTCTCATTCAGGCTGGCGAGATGCGCGCAGGCTTCAGTGCTGTATTGGTTGACCGCGCAACTTTCCTCCACCGAACGCCCGCCCACGGATTGTTCCTGCACCTGGCCCTGCTGCGCATCCTGCAACCCGCCCAGCAACTGAGCCGGGTCAGCCCCGGTGAAATAGGCGACGGCCAGTACCACCAGCACGCCCACGACGCCGATGCCGCCGCCGGGCAGGCCGCCACCTCCACCGCCGCCGCCACGCTGGTCACGCACGCGGATTTTGGCCGGGTTGAAATCATTGAGGCGCATCGAAAGGGCATTCCCGCTATTGTGCAGTTGCGAAAAAGGGCTGGACCTGCCGCCCGCTTGGGGTGAATTCTGGCACGGCATTCGTCAGGGAGTCGAGCATGTTCCTCAAGGGTAAGCGCGCCGTCGTAACGGGTTCCACCTCGGGCATCGGGCTGGGCATCGCACGCGCGCTGGCGGGCGAGGGGGCATCGGTTGTGCTCAACGGCTTCGGCGATGCGGAAGCGATCTCGGCCATTCTCCACGAATTGTCGGCCATGAGCGGGGCCGATGCGATGCATGTTCCGGCCGATCTGATGCAGCGTTCCGGTGTGGAGGCCCTGATGGAGGCGGCCGGGCCGGTCGACATTCTGGTCAACAATGCCGGGATGCAGCACGTTTCCCCGGTGGACGAGTTTCCGCCGGAAAAGTGGGATGCGATCATCGCGCTCAATCTCACGGCGGCATTCGACACCAGTCGCCTGGCCATTCCGCATATGAAGGCGGCTGGCTGGGGGCGGATCATCAACACGGCCAGCGCCCATTCGCTTGTCGCCTCGCCCTTCAAGGCCGCTTACGTGGCGGCCAAGCACGGGATCGCGGGGCTGACCAAGACACTGGCGCTGGAACTGGCCCAGTTCGGCACCACGGTGAACTGCATCAGCCCCGGTTATGTCTGGACCCCGCTGGTTGAAAACCAGATACCCGACACGATGAAGGCGCGGGGCATGACGCGCGAGCAGGTCATGCACGATGTGCTGTTGGCCAAGCAGCCGACGAAGAAGTTCGTGCAGGTGGAGGAAGTGGCTGCACTGGCCCTGTTCCTTTGCCGGGACGAGGCGCAAAATATCAATGGCGCCAATTACTCGATCGATGGCGGGTGGACGGCTGAATAGGGGATCTTCGCCCCCGCTCAGGCCATGTTGCGGATTTGTGTAATAAAATTGCGCAATTCGCATCGCATTTGAACGGACGCCCCCTAGCGCAGTTCACACAGTGCGGTTACATGGGCCGCCACGATTCTCCAGAGGCGAGCGAGCAGTGGCACATCTTGATATCCCGACCGGCCTGACCTTCGACGACGTTCTGCTGCGTCCGGCGGAAAGCGATATCGTCCCCTCGCAGGCCAACACCGCAACGCGGCTTACCCGTGAAATCCGCCTGAACATTCCGGTGATTTCCGCCGCGATGGACACCGTCACCGAAGCCGACATGGCGATTGTGATGGCGCAGATGGGTGGAATCGGCGTTCTGCACCGCAATCTCTCGGTGAAGCAGCAATGCGCTGCCGTCCGTCAGGTGAAGCGGTTTGAAAGCGGCATGGTGGTGAACCCCATCACCATCGCGCCCGATGCGACCTTGGGTGAAGCGCAGGCGATCATGCGCGACAACCGCATCAGCGGCATCCCGGTGGTGGAAGCCAACGGCAAGCTGGTGGGCATCCTCACCAATCGCGACGTGCGCTTTGCCGATAATGCGGCGCAGCCAGTGCGCGAACTGATGACGCATGAAAACCTCGCCACTGTCCGTATCGGCGTGGGCCAGGAAGAAGCGCGCAAGCTGCTGCACCAGCGCCGCATCGAAAAGCTGCTGGTGGTGGACGATGCCTATCATTGCGTCGGCCTGATCACCGTGAAGGACATGGAAAAGGCCGTGACCTATCCGGAAGCGACGAAGGACGGCGCGGGCCGCCTGCGTGTCGCGGCGGCAACAACGGTGGGCGACAAGGGCTTTGAACGGACCGAGGCCCTGATCGACGCGGAATGCGACGTGGTGATCATCGATACGGCCCATGGCCACAATCGCGATGTGGCCAAGGCCGTCGAACGCGTGAAGAAACTGTCCAACGCCGTGCAGGTGGTGGCAGGCAATGTCGCCACGGCTGAAGCGACCAAGGCGCTGATCGATGCAGGCGCGGATGCAGTGAAGGTGGGCATCGGCCCCGGCTCCATCTGCACCACGCGCATCGTGGCGGGCGTTGGCGTGCCACAGCTGACCGCGATCCTCGAAGCCGCAGAAGAAGCCCGCAAGGCTGGCGTGCCGATCATCGGCGATGGCGGTCTGCGCACTTCGGGCGATGCGGCCAAGGCTTTGGCGGCCGGCGCATCTACCGTGATGATCGGTTCGCTGCTGGCAGGCACGGAAGAAGCCCCGGGCGAGACCTTCCTCTATCAGGGCCGCGCCTATAAGTCCTATCGCGGCATGGGTTCCGTCGGCGCCATGGCGCGCGGCAGTGCGGACCGCTATTTCCAGCAGGACATCAAGGACCAGATGAAGCTGGTTCCAGAAGGGATCGAAGGGCAGGTTCCGTATAAGGGCCCGGCCAAGGATGTGATCCACCAGCTGGTGGGCGGGGTGAAGGCGGCGATGGGCTACACTGGCTCGGCCACCATCGAAGAGCTGCAGCAGAAAGCCAAGTTCGTCCGCATCACCAATTCGGGCCTTGCCGAAAGCCATGTCCACGACGTGACGATCACGCGCGAAGCACCGAATTACCCGACCCGGTGAGCAATTTGATCCTCCCCGTGCCGAGGAGGATTTGAAATATGACTCCCGCTGCCCGCGTTCAGGCCGCCATCGATCTGCTCGACCAGATCATTGAGGCCGCGCGCCGCAATGGTGCGCCGGCTGACCGGCTGATTACCGAAGGCTTCCGCCAACGCCGCTATGCCGGATCGAAAGACCGGCGGGCGATCCGTGAACTGGTTTATGGCGCCATCCGGGCCTGCGGGCCGGTGCCGGAAAATGGCCGCGCGGCTATGTTGCGTCTTGCAGATGAAGATTCAGCCCTCCGCTCCCTATTCGACGGTTCGGCCTATGGCCCGGCGGAAATCGCTGCCGGGGATGCGCCTGCACAGGGCGGCATCGCGCCGGAATGGCTGGAAGCGAAGTTGGCCGCTTCCGGGATCGAAGGGGCAGGGGCACTGGCCCTGCTCGAACGCGCTCCGCTCGACATCAGGGTCAATACGCTCAAGGCAGCACGCGACATGCTGGAACTGCCAGTGGCGGGCGAGGAACTTGCCGCGCCTGACGGGCTGCGCCTGCCGGAAGGAACGCCGGTCGATCAGTGGCAGGCCTATCAGCTCGGCCAGATCGAAGTGCAGGATGGCGGCAGCCAGATATGTTGCATGGCAGTCGGTGCAGCGCCGGGCGAGACGGTGATCGATCTGTGCGCCGGGGCAGGCGGCAAGACGCTCGCGCTCGCTGCCGCGATGGAAAACAGGGGCACGTTGATCGCTGCCGATACGGACCGGGCGCGCCTGTCTCGCCTCGCCCCGCGCGCGGAACGGGCAGGGGCAGTTGTGGCGCATACGGTGCTGCTCGATCCCGGCCGTGAACTGGCAGCACTGGAACAATGGCGGGGCGGGGCGGACGCCGTATTGGTCGATGCGCCTTGCTCCGGCACCGGCACTTGGCGCCGCAATCCCGAAGCACGCTGGCGCCTGACCGAGGCACAACTGGCGCGTTATGTGGATACTCAGGCCCGGCTGATGGATGTTGCCGCCGATCTGGTGCGGCCGGGTGGGCGGCTGATCTATGTCACCTGTTCCCTGCTCGATCAGGAGGGGGCAAATCAGGTGGAAGGCTTTCTCGCCCGCCACGCGGACTGGCGGGCGGAGGCCGTGGCTCTCCCCGCAGGGACTGCGCGCGGCGGGGGAATCCGCTTGACTCCATTGGCCGAGGGCACAGATGGTTTTTTCATCGCCCGTTTATCGAGGGCATGTTAGGTCGCTGTCGAAATGGCTGAGTCACTAAGGCGGATCAGGACCGTATCAAGATGACTGCGCTCAAGGAGATTGCGATGCGTTACTTCCCCGCCGCTTGTGCCCTTTCGCTGCTTGTCGCGGTGTCGGCCAGCGTGGGCGAGGCGGGTACCTACAAGCCCGATCCGCGGGCTGCGGCACTTGTTGCCGAAGGCCGTACGCAGATCGAAGCGGGCAAGGTGCAGGATGCCATCGATTCCTTCGAGGCTGCGCTGGCGGTCGATCCGGGCTATTCCTCGGTCTATCTCGATCTTGCCGAAGCGTCGCGCCTCAATGGCATGCAGGGCAAGGCGATCCATTATTACCGCTCCGCCCAGCTGCGCGACCCGAGCAATCTCGCCGCGATCTCCGGTGAGGGTGAGGCTCTGGTGGAAAAGGGCGCGGTGGAGAAAGCCCGGCGCAATCTCGCCAAGCTGGAATCCATGTGCGGCGCCAAATGCGCCGAAACCAAGGCCCTCGCCAGCGCCATCGAAACCGCGCCTGCGCCCAAGGTGCTGACTGCGGAAGCGGTGCAGCCGGAGCCGGTTGTCAGCCATAACTGATTTTTCGTTCGTCATTGCGAGCGAAGCGACGCAATCCAGAGCCATGCGCGCTTAGACGTGGATTGCTTCGGACCTTCGGCCCTCGCAATGACGAAGGCAGTCGACGTTGTAGCCACGGGCTAGCCCGGGCCGCAACATCGAGCCTCGTTCTCAGATCAGTTCTCTGAACTCTTCCAGCACGGCGCGATAGACGCGCTTCTTGAACGGCACGATCACGTCCGGCAGCAATTCCGGATCGATCCATTTCCATTCGCAGAATTCCGGCGGATTATGGGCTTCGAGGTCGATCTCGCTGTCCATCCCGGTGAAGCGCATCAGCAGCCAGTATTGGCGCTGGCCGCGATATTTCCCGCCCCATAGCCTGCCGACCAGTTCTTCCGGCAGATCGTAAAGCAGTTCTTCCCGGCTGCGCGCGATCAACGCGGCGCTGGCATCGGTGACCCCCGTTTCTTCCGCCAGTTCGCGAAGGCCGGCCGTGACGATATCCTCGCCATCGTCCATCCCGCCTTGCGGCATCTGCCAGGCGTCGCCTTCCTTGTTGTCGATCCTGCGGCCGACGAAAACCTTGCCATCCCCGTTTACCAGCATCACGCCCACGCAGGGGCGATAGGGGAGATCCCATTGGGATGTAGTCATGCAATCCGTTCCAGCGTGGCCTTGATTGCACCCAGAATAGCAAGCAGATCCCCATGTGCGCTAGGGATCGCTTTCCTGATCTGGATGAATCCGTGGATATTCCCGGCGAGTTCCAGATAGGTCACATCGGTTCCCGCCTGAATAAGTGCCGCCGAATAGGCGCGGCCGGAATCGCGCAAGGGATCGAGCGCGGCCGTTGCCAACACGGTTGGCGGGGTGCCGGCGATGGGGCCAAGGATCGGATAGGCCCGGCGGTCTTCCGGATCGAGGGCATAGGACCGGTCGAAGAACTCGATCGTGTCCCTGGTCAGCAGATAGCCATCGGCAAATTGCGCATAGGATGCATGGGGCGCCAGCGGGTCGGCAATGGGATAGATCGGCGCCTGCAGGATCACCGGCACCGCTGCCGGTTCCAGCATCAGCGACTGGGTGACTACGATGGCAAGGTTGCCGCCCGCACTGTCGCCCAGCGGGATCAGGCCGGTCACTTCACGGCCAAGTTCAGCGGGGCTGCCCGCCAGCCAGCGCGCGGCAGCCTCGCAATCTTCCGGCGCGGCAGGGAAGGGGTGTTCGGGCGCAAGGCGATATTCCACCGAGACCAGCGGCAGATCCAGTTCCGCCGCGATGGTGCGGCATGTCCGGTCATAGCTGGCAATGTCTCCGGCAACGAAGCCGCCGCCATGGATGAAGACCAGCAGCGGTGACGGTCCGCGCTCCGCCCGCGCGTCATAGAGGCGCAGTGGCACGGGGCCTGCCGGGCCGGGCGCGGCAAGGTCTTTCACCAGTGCCAGGTCCGGGCCGGGAAGCTGAGCGAATTCCTGCATCGCGGCCATCATCGCGCGGGTCTGTTCAATGGGAACGCTGGCAATATCCGGGCGGCTCATGCCCGCCACCATGGCGAGGAAGGCGCGCACATCTTCGCGCATGAAAGGCTCGCTGGCGCTCATGGTAATTCCTCTCCCTTATTTCCGCCGATGGATAAGGGGCTTGGGCACGCCTTTCCATCCGGAATTTGCCACAGCCTATTTTGCCGGGGACAGAAAAACTTGATTGCGACACGCCTTGGGGGGGCATAGGGGCCGCACCATATTGCGAAATGGCGCGATAATGCGCCCGAAGGACAAGACAATGGCAACACTCGCAGCCGAAAAGCCGGTCGCCGCAGCTCCCGTTCCCGAAGCGGTGGTAGTGCGTTTTGCGGGCGACAGTGGCGACGGCATGCAGCTCACCGGCGGGCAGTTCACCCTGTCCACCGCGCTGGCAGGCAACGATCTGGCGACTTTCCCGGACTTTCCGGCGGAAATCCGTGCGCCGCAGGGCACCCTGTTCGGTGTTTCGGCCTTCCAGATCAATTTCGGCTCGACCGAGATCGACACGGCCGGTGACGCGCCTGACGTGCTGATCGCGATGAACCCGGCGGCGCTGAAGGTGAACCTGGCTTCGCTCAAGCCGGGCGGCCTGATCATTGCCGATACGGGCGAGTTCACGAAGCGCAATCTCGACAAGGCGAAATACGATACGAACCCGCTTGAAGACGGTTCGCTCGCCAAGTGGGACGTGCTGGCTTTCGACATTTCCGCGCTGACCATGGAATCCGTGAAGCCCTTCGGCCTCGGCAACAAGGAAGCGCTGCGCTGCAAGAACATGTGGACGCTGGGCCTGGCCCTGTGGATGTTCGACCGTGACCGCCAGCCGCTGATCGACTGGCTGAAGGGCAAGTTCGCCAAGGCGCCGACCATTGCCGACGCCAACATCGCCGCACTCAACGCCGGCCATGCCTATGGCGAAACGGCGGAACTGGCCGGGCCGCTCAAGAAGCTGCACCTTGAAGCCTATCCGCAGCCTGCGGGCCTCTATCGCACCATCACCGGTGCCGAAGCGGTTTCGCTTGGCCTCGTGGCGGGTGCGCAGCTCGCCAATCTGCCGATGTTCTTCGGCGGTTATCCGATCACGCCTGCTTCCGCGATCCTGCACCATCTGGCGCGGCTCAAGGAATTCGGTGTCACCACCTTCCAGGCGGAAGACGAGATTGCCGCGATCTGTTCGGCCATCGGCGCCTCCTATGCGGGCCAGCTGGGCGTCACCAGTTCCTCCGGCCCCGGCATTGCGCTGAAGGGCGAGGCGATGGGCCTTGCGATCATGACCGAGCTGCCGCTGGTCATCGTCAATTCCCAGCGCGGCGGCCCCTCCACCGGCCTGCCGACCAAGACCGAGCAGAGCGACCTCTATCAGGCGGTCTATGGCCGCAATGGCGATGCGCCGATGCCGGTGATCGCCGCCCGTTCGCCCGCCGACGCCTTCGATTGCGCGATCGAGGCATGCCGTATCGCGGTTCAGTACATGACCCCGGTGATGCTGCTGACCGATGGCTATATCGGCAATGCAGCCGAACCGTGGAAGGTGCCCGATCCTGCGTCTTACGAGCCGTTCCCGGTGACGTTCCTCACCGAGAAGAACTCCAAGGACGCGGAAGGCAACGATCTGCTGCTGCCCTTCGCGCGTGACGAGAAGGGCGCCCGCCCGTGGATCAAGCCCGGCACGCCCGGCCTGATGCACCGCATCGGCGGCATCGAGAAGAACCCCGGCACCGGCAATATCGACTATTCGCCCGCCAGCCACCAGACCATGACCGATGCCCGCAAGGCGAAGGTGGATGGAGTGGCCAAGGGCGTTCCGGCACAGGAAGTGACCCAGGGCAATGCCACTGGCAAGCTGGCCGTGGTCGGCTGGGGTTCTACCTATGGCCCGATCCACCAGGCCGTGCGCCGCGCGCGGGCCAAGGGGCTGGACGTCAGCCAGATTCATGTCCGCCATGTCTGGCCGCTGCCCGCCAATCTGGGCGATTTGCTCAAGGGCTTCGACAAGATCCTCGTGCCCGAAATGAACACCGGCCAGTTCAAGACCGTTCTGCGCGACCAGTTGCTGGTCGATGCAAGGCCCTTCACCAAGACGAGCGGCCAGCCTTTCACTATCGCCGAAATCGAAGCGGCGATTGAATCCATGCTGGCGGAGTAAGCTCAATGAACGACATGACTCCGATCCAGACCACCCTGAAGGACTGGGAAACCGACCAGGAAGTTCGCTGGTGCCCGGGTTGCGGCGACTACGCGATCCTCAAGGCCGTGCAGCGCACTTTGCCGCAGCTGGGTGCCGACCCGAAGAACACCGTGTTCGTTTCGGGCATCGGCTGCTCCAGCCGCTTCCCCTATTATGTCGAAAGCTACGGCTTCCACACGATCCACGGCCGCGCGCCCGCTTTTGCCACCGGCATCAAGCTGGCCAATCCGGAACTGGATGTGTGGATGGTCACGGGTGACGGCGATGGCCTGTCCATCGGCGGCAACCATCTGATGCATGTGCTGCGCCGGAACGTGAACCTGCAGATCATGCTGTTCAACAACGAGATCTACGGCCTGACCAAGGGGCAATATTCGCCCACCAGCCGTGAAGGCACTTTGTCGCCTTCCACGCCGCTGGGTTCGGTGGATCGCCCGGCCAACCCCTGCGCCTTCGCGCTGGGTGTGGGCGCCCGCTTTGTGGCGCGCGGTTTCGACGTGTCGAAGAACCTGCCGGAAGTGCTCAAGGCGGCCCATGCCCATCAGGGCGCGGCTTTCGTGGAAATCTTCCAGAACTGCATCGTCTACAACAAGGACGTGTTCAACGATTTCGCCGCGCCCAAGGGCGGGGAAGAACGCCAGCTTTGGTTGCAGGACGGCCAGCCGCTGCTGTTCGCCAATGGCACCAAGGGCATCAGCCTGAACCGCGACAAGTGCTGCCTTGAAGTGGTGGACGTGGTCGATGGCGATTGGGAAGCTGCCGGTGTTGCCGTGCACGATGTGAAGAACCGTGCGCTGGCCCACATGCTGGTGGAAATGCCCTTCGGCGCATTCCCGATGGCTTTGGGCGTGATCTATGACGATCCGCGCCCGACTTTCGAAAGCGCCGTGATTGCCCAGAATGCCAAGGCCAGCGAAGGCAAGGTCGCCGATCTGGCCAAGCTGCTGGCCAAGGGCCAGACCTGGACGGTCGAAGCATCGGACGCCGACCACATCTGACGGGATCGAACGGGCAGCCTTCCTAATCGGAGGAGGGCTGCTCGATCCTGTGCCATTCCTGCATCCGGCTGGCCACCAGCCCCATCAGCAGCGCCCATGCGCCGCCAATGCTCCATCCGGCCAGCACGTCGCTTGGCCAGTGGACTCCCAGATAGATGCGTGAAAATCCGATGATCAGCGTCATTCCCACGGCGCAGATCAGGATGAACATTCGCGTCGAACGTTCCCGGTAATTGCGCGAGACAATGGCGCCCAGCGTCAGGAACACGATGGCGCTGTTCATCGCATGGCCGCTGGGGAAGCTGAGCGAATTGACCTCCACCAGATGGTTCACCACGTCCGGACGGGGGCGGGCGAACAAGTGCTTCAACGCAGTTCCGGCCAATGCCCCGCTGACCGTGGCGCAAACCAGCAGCCCGGCCATGCGCCAGCGCCGATGGAGCAACAGCAGTGCGGTGGACAGGATCACCGCCAGCGTCAGCACGGTCACGCCGCCCAGTGCAGTCAGGTCCACCATGGCAGTGTTGAACCAATGCGGCCCGACAGGCACCGCGTAATCGGGCGGACTGCGCAGGGCCGTGATGATCGCGCGGTCGAAACCAAGCGGCTCATCCTCGGTCACTTCATGCGCCAACCCGGCAAAGGTGCTGAGCAGAACCGCCACCCCGGCAAAGATCGGTGCGGCTTTCAGGTGCAGATGGTTATCGCGAGGCTGGGCAGAGCTGTTCAAGGTGAGGTCCTGTTGGTCGAAGGGCAGCCTCTCATATCGTCATCCTGAACTTGTTTCAGGATCCATTTTTCCAGATCGCCTTGCAGCCCTTGGGGAGGGATGGATGCTGAAGCGAGTTCAGCATGACGATGAAGGTAACGGGCAGAGCGTTGCGAACCAACTCAAGACGCCTGCCCCAAGAAACACTTTCCTACTCTCGCCCCCGCTGCTTTGATGCGTCGGAACGGGGCGGCGCCTGTGATTGCCGGGGAGAAGGTGAGTGAACGAAAAGTCACACAGGGTGTTGCATATTCCTGCTGCAACTCGATGTTATAAAACGATAATCCCTCGAATGGTCACACAGTTTCGCCACCCGTTCTGTGTCACTTTTACCGGGGCATTCGCATGGACAATCTGACTCACAGCCTTGTCGGCGCGCTGCTGGGGCAGGCCGGGCTGAAGCGGAAGACGGGGCTGGCCATGCCCGCGCTGATCGTCGGTGCGAACATTCCCGACATCGATGCGACCTGCACAGTCTATGGCATCGAAAGCCTGGCCATGCGGCGTGGGCTGACTCATGGGCCGATTGCATGGGTGGTGCTGCCGCTGATCCTGGCCGGGCTTCTGTGGTGGTATGATCGCTGGCAGGCGAAGCGCGGCAAGCGCCCCGAAAGGCGACTGCCGGTGCATTTCGGCTGGCTCTATGCGCTGAGCCTGATTGGTTGCCTCACACATCCGGCGATGGACTGGCTCAACAATTACGGCATCCGCCTGCTGGAACCGTTCAGCCATCGCTGGTTCTATGGCGACGCGATCTTCATCATCGACTTGTGGCTGTGGCTGGGCATGGGCTTTGCCGTGTGGTTCTCGCTACGGCGGGAGAAGGCAGGCGGCCATTGGCGCAAGCCCGCCCAAATCGCGCTGGCCATGGTGCTCGCCTATATCGGTGGCAATATCGCTTTCAGCCGCTTTGCCGCTGAACAGGCCCGGCTGCTGGAACCCTATCCGGCCGTTGCTTATGTCACGCCGGTTCCGCTCGCTTTCTGGCAGCGGGATGTGCTGGCGCAGGGCGCGGATGGGCGCTGGTTCCGGCGCAGATACCCCAATGGACAGGTCGAATGGTTGGAGCCGGCGACTAAATGCAGCTGGCCTGATGTGGAGCGCCTGACCGTGAACCGTCCTGACCTTGCCGCCTTCCTTTTCTGGTCGCGTATGCCGATCGTTACCCCGGCTGCGGATGGCAAGGGAATCGAATTCAACGATGCGCGTTTCTTCGATCCGCTGACACGCGGACGCTTCGCGGTGGAGGTGCCGGGGGTTTCCTGCAAGTGACCGCGCCCCAAATCGTCTGGCTGCGGCGGGATCTGCGCCTGGCCGATCAGCGGGCGTTCCGCGCTGCCGCTGCCGCCGGGCCGGTCATTCCCGTCTATGTGCTGGATGACGACACGCCGAAACATCGCAAGATGGGCGGGGCAAGTCGCTGGTGGCTCCATCACAGCCTCGCCTCGCTGGCGCGCGATCTGGAAGCGCGCGGATCGCGGCTGATCCTGCGGCGTGGCCGATGTGACGAAGTGCTGGCGGCTCTGGCGGCGGAAACCGGGGCTGCGGCGGTTCATGCCTTGCGCCATGTCGAGCCCTGGTGGCGCAATGCGGAGCGGGCCGTGAAGGATGCCTTGCCCGATGGCGTCACTTTCGAGCGGCATGACGGTCTCTATCTGATGCCGCCGGGCAGCGTGACGAGCGGGCAGGGCGGGCAATACCGGATTTTTACGCCCTTCTACCGCGCGCTGTTACAGCACATGCCGCCGCCCGAGCCGTTGCCGGAACCCCAACTTTCCGCGCCCGCCCAATGGCCTGATTCGGAAAGGCTGGAAGATTGGGCGCTGGTTCCGAATCACCCCGTTTGGGCAGGGGGCTTCCACGAAGCGTGGCACTGCGGCGAAGCGGCGGCGCATGCGCAATTGGAAGATTTCGCCGAGCGAGTCGCTGCTTATGACGAGGCGCGGAATCTGCCATCCATCGACGGGTCCAGCCGCCTTTCACCCCATCTGCATTTCGGTGAGATTTCGCCAGCGCAGGTGTGGCATGGGTTGGATGGCGCAAGTGGTGCTGAAGCCGCGAGTTTCCTGCGCGAACTTGTCTGGCGCGATTATGCCGCCACGATCCTGCGCCAGTTTCCGAACTATCCCGAACGGTCCTACAAGCCTGAGTTCGAGCAATTCGAATGGCGCGATCCGCTCAGCGACTCGCAAGCGGCGGATGATCTGGCCGCGTGGCAGCAGGGGCGCACCGGCTATCCCATCGTCGATGCCGGGATGCGCCAGTTGTGGGCCACTGGCTGGATGCACAACCGGGTGCGGATGATCGCGGCCAGCTTCCTCATCAAGCATCTGCTGATCGACTGGCGCCATGGCGAACGCTGGTTCTGGGATACTCTGGTGGATGCCGATTACGGCAATAATGGCGTGAACTGGCAGTGGTCAGCCGGGTGCGGCGCCGACGCAAACATGTTCGGGCGAATCATGGCGCCGCTGACGCAGAGCGAGAAGTTCGATTGCGCGGCCTATATCCGCCAATGGGTGCCGGAGCTTTCCGGGCTGGACGCACCTTACATCCATGATCCCGATTCCTATGGCATGCGCCCGCGCGATTATCCGCGAAAACGCGTGGGTCATCGCGAGGGCAGGGAACGGGCGCTGGCGGCCTGGGGTGCGCTCCGAAGCGGATAGGCTGGCGTCTTGCCCAATTGCGACTCGGGAGTCATACTCGCGTCATGTCTGTGGAGGGGATCAGACGCGGGGACATGCTGCTTGATGGCAGCCACCGGGTCCACACCGGGCCCACTCTTCTTGCGCGCCTGTTTGCCGGGGGCGGGCACAAGCTTCTGGATGAATTCGATCGCGGCCTCGCAACGGGCAGGCTTTGCGCCCATCTTCCCGATGGCACGACGCGTCATCTCGGGGGGCGTGCTCCGGGCTTCGAAGCGGAAATCACATTGCGGGACTGGCGTGCGCTGGTCCGGCTGGCCACTGCGGGTTCGGTCGGCTTTTACCAGGCGTGGGAAGCCGGTGAGTGGACCAGCCCCGATGAAGTGGCGCTGTTTGCGCTGGTAATGGCCAATGGCGAATCGCTGGGCGATGCGGGCAGAGCCAAAGGGCCGTGGCGACTGGCCGGGCGGCTGCTCCACTGGCTCAACCGCAACACGCGGGAACGGGCGGAACGGAACATCCATGCCCATTACGATCTGGGCAATGATTTCTATGGCGCCTGGCTCGATCCCACGATGAGCTATTCCAGCGGGCTCTATTACGACACGAGGCGAGGCGCAGCGGCGCTGGAGGCTTCGCAGCATTCCAAGTGGCAGCGACTCGCTCAGCGGCTCGGCAATCCGGAAAAGCTGCTGGAAATCGGCTGCGGCTGGGGCGCGCTCAGCAATTATTTCGCCTCGCGCGGGAGCCAGGTGACCGGCATCAGCCTGTCGGACGAGCAGTTGCACTGGGCAGCCTCGCACCAGTCTGGCGCGATAGACTTCCGTCATCAGGATTATCGGGACGTTTCTGGTCAGTTCGACGGGATCGTCAGCGTGGAAATGGTGGAGGCTGTGGGCCGTGAATATTGGCCGTCCTTCTTCGATTGCCTCGCCCGCAACCTGCGCCCGGGCGGCCGGGCCGCGATCCAGTTCATCGCCATGCGGGAGGAACTGTTTGATGGATATGCCCGCAATGCCGATTTCATTCAGGCCTATGTCTTCCCAGGCGGGCTGCTGATTCGCACCAGCGAGTTCCTGCGTCTTGCCGCGGAGCGTGGCCTGTCATGGGAAGATCAGGAAGATTTCGGCATCGACTACGCCGAAACGCTGAAAGCATGGCGCGTGAATTTTGACCGGGCCGTGGCCGAGGGCCGGCTGCCGGATGGCTTCGACGATCGCTTCTGCCGCTTATGGCGTTTCTACCTGATGTATTGCGAAGGCGGCTTTCGTGGCGGCGGGATCACGGTCAGCCAGGCAACGCTGGTGAAAAGCTGAGCCTTCAGACCGGTTTGTAGATACCGTCGCCCCGGAAGCGCGCGATGATATTGTCATGCACGATGGGGCTCAAAAGCTGTGAAAAGGCGCAGCCGCAGATCGCATTGTCCCACCACACGACTTCGGCCTGCAACGCCTCCAGTCCCGGCAAGGTTAGCCAGCAGATCGAACGGGGGTACATCCGGTTGATCGCTGTGGCGGAAAAGCCCGAGAGCGAAAGATCGTGAACGACGGTCTGAAAGCCTCGTCCGCCGGAAACCCGCAATTGGGCGGGTATGGTGATCCGGGTGCGCGGCGCGCAGCGATCTTCCTGCGCGGCGATCTCGTAGCGGGTCGTTACCCTCTCATTGTTCATCGCGGCGGTCTCCCATAAGCCAAACTGGTCCACGGGAGGGGCGTCCCGTGGTTTAGACAGGATGCGCGATTCTGCTTTATCCGCTCTTTTCGGAGCTGGTTAACCGGCCGGCTGAACCCGTTCACGATGGCAGGTGGGGAAATCCTCCTGCACCAGCGCCACAATGCGGTCCGCCACCACTTCAGGCGCCTTGACCGTTTGCGGGTCTTCGCCCGGATAGGCGCGAGCGCGCATTGCAGTGCGGGTTGCACCGGGATCGAGAATGGCGACGCGGATTTCGGAAATTCGAGCCACTTCCTGCCCATGGCATTCCAGCAGCGCTTCGAACGCGGCCTTGCTGGCGGCATAGGCACCCCAATAAGGGCGCGGAGCCTGCGCAAGGCTGCTGGTCAGGCCGACGATCCGCGCATCTTTGCTGCGCTTCAACATCGGATCGAACGCGGCGATCAGCGCCTGCGTCGCCAGCACGTTGGTGGTCAGGGCCTGATTGAAATAGCGCGGTTCAATCTGCGTGACGGGGCCAAGCTGCGGCAGGAAGGCCGCCGAAAGCACCATGATGTCCAGCGCATCCCAGCGATTGGAGATTGCCGTTGCGAGCCTTGCAATTGCGTCCGGTTCGCCAAGGTCCAGCGGGGCGATAGTAGCACTGCCGCCTGCCTGATGGATCGATTCCTCGATTTCCTCCAGCAGGGCGGCATTGCGGCCGGTGATGACGACATGCGCCCCGGCAGCGGCTAGCGCCTTGGCTGTGGCGGCACCTATGCCTCGGCTGGCACCGGTGACGAGCGCGACCTGACCGTCCAGCGGCCTGTTACCGAAAGCAGTGGCCATCAGGCGACCTTGTTGACCGGCAGGGAGAGCTGCGCTGCGTCCGTCTCACGACGGGCAAGATCGGTCAGGCTGGTGGGATAATCGCCGGTGAAGCAGGCGTCGCAATATTGCGGGCAGCTATTGTTGCGCTGCTTGTGACCCACGGCGCGATAGAGACCGTCGATGGAAACGAAGGCGAGGCTGTCGGCCTGGATGAAATCGCGCATCGCTTCGAGGTCCATGCGGCCCGCGAGCAGCTTGGAGCGTTCAGGTGTGTCCACGCCGTAATAACAGCCCCATCCGGTAGGCGGGCTGGCGACACGGAAATGCACTTCCTTGGCGCCTGCATCGCGCATCATCTGCACGATCTTGAGGCTGGTGGTGCCGCGCACGATCGAATCGTCGATCAGCACGATGCGCTTGCCTTCTACGATCAGGCGATTGGCATTGTGCTTGCGCTTCACGCCGGCATGGCGCGCGCCGTCAGAAGGCTGGATGAATGTGCGGCCGACATAATGCGAACGGATGATGCCCAGTTCGAACGGAATGCCGGATTGCTGAGAAAAACCGATGGCGGCGGGCACGCCGCTGTCTGGAACCGCAACAACCAGGTCCGCATCAGCCGGGCTTTCCAGCGCCAGCTGAACGCCGATTTCCTTGCGCACGGAATAGACAGCGCGGTTATCGAGGATCGAGTCAGGCCGGCTGAAATAGACGTGTTCGAAGATGCAGGGCCGCGCGCTCGGATTGCCGAATGGGCGGTGCGTTTCAAGCGCGCCTGAATGATCGACCCGGATCAGTTCGCCAGGCTCCACTTCGCGGATGAATTCCGCGCCTACGACGTCAAGCGCAACCGTTTCGCTGGCGAAGATGGTCGCATCGCCGATGCGGCCCATCACCAGTGGCCGGATGCCCAGCGGATCGCGGCAGGCCACCATGCCTTCAGGCGTCATTACGATCAGCGAATAGGCACCTTCCAGCATGCGTAGCGCATCGATGAAGCGGTCGAGCATGGTGGGGAATCGGCTGGTGGCGACGAGGTGGATGATCACCTCGGTATCCGACGTCGACTGGAAGATCGCGCCGTTCTTCACCAAATCCTGCTTGAGCGACATGGCATTGGAGATGTTGCCATTGTGCGCGATGGCAAAGCCACCCGATGCGAGGTCGGCATAAAGCGGCTGGATGTTGCGCAGGCCGGAACCACCGGTGGTGGAATAGCGCACATGGCCTGCCGCAGTTCGGCCGGGCAGTTCGGCCAGAGCCTCGCCGGAAGAGAAGTTTTCCGCCACATGGCCCAAGCCGCGGCGGGAGAAGAACTCGCTGCCGTCAAAGCTGGTGATGCCGGCGGCTTCCTGGCCGCGATGCTGCAGCGCGTGGAGGCCGAGCGCACAGATCGCCGAAGCGTCTGCCGCACCGATTACCCCGAACACACCGCATTCCTCGTGGAGCTTGTCGTCGCCCGATTCGTCGGACCAAATGTCCCACGGGGTTTCGTCGCGCAGGGAATCGCGTTCGATCATGATTTTTGGGTGACTCGCCAGCCTTGGAACGCCCTTCGCGCTCCTTCGGGGCCCCAATGGCGATGTTACGCGCCGATTACAAGGGGTGCCAAGCAAAGATGGTGGCTATTGAAACCTGTTTGAGGTGCGGAACACCGTGCATTTACACAGGTGCAAAATGCCCGCTTGCCACCCTGCCAACTCGCCGCTATTGGGCCGCCTCTGCCTCGCCCCGCAGGAAACTGCGATGGCGCCGGTCGGGGAGTAGCTCAGCCTGGTAGAGCACTGTCTTCGGGAGGCAGGGGCCGGAGGTTCGAATCCTCTCTCCCCGACCATTTAACTTCTTGGGCGCTTTGCGCGGCGCCCGTCATCCACAAACTATCCTGCACAAGCGTGCTCGGCGCGTTTACCTGCGTGCCTTGCGGGCGTTAGATACGTCCATGGCATCGCATACCGTCTTCGGCTTCGACGAAACCGCGCATGAGTCGCGGCATCCCGAGTGGCAATATCTCGATCTGCTGCGGCAGGTATGGGAGCAGGGCGATCAGCGGGAAGACCGCACGGGCATAGGCACGCGATCCATCTTCGGCGCACAGATGCGTTTCGATCTGTCCGAAGGGCGCATGCCGCTGATCACCACCAAGCGAGTCTTCTGGAAGACGGCCACGCGTGAAATGCTGTGGTTCCTCACCGGCGAGACCAACATCCGCCCGCTGGTGCTGCAGGGTGTGAAGATCTGGAACGAATGGCCGCACGCCAAATATGTCCGCGCGACCGGGCATGACATTGCGCTGGACGACTTCGTCGCCCGTATCGCGGAGGACGAATCATTCGCGGCCGAATGGGGCGATCTCGGTCCGGTCTATGGCAAGCAGTGGGTCGACTGGGCGACTTATGAGTCCAATGGCGACGGTACGTTCCGCAAGGGGCAGGGCATCAATCAGGTCGCCGAACTGGTGGAAAGCCTGAAGACCAATCCCGGCAGCCGCCGCCATATCATCGAAGGATGGAACGTGGCGGAGCTTGACCAGATGGCGCTGCCGCCATGCCACAAGACCTACCAGTTCCATGTCGCGGGGGACCGGCTGAACTGCCTGCTCTATCAGCGTAGCTGCGATGTGGCTTTGGGGTTGCCGTTCAACCTATGGTCCGGCGCCTTGCTGCAGCGGATGGTCGCGCATCAGGCCGGGCTGGAGCCGGGCGAGTTCGTGTGGATGGGCGGGGACACCCATCTCTATCTGAACCATTCGGAACTGGTGGAGGAACAACTCGGGCGCCGGCCGGAGGGCGATCCGCGTCTGACCATACGGCGCAAGCCTGATTCGATCTTCGATTATCGGATCGAGGATTTCGAAGTGACCGGCTATGCCCCGCAGGGAGCGATCAAGGCGCCGATTGCGGTCTGATTCTCAGCGGACGATGGCTGAATAGGTCACGCGGCCGATTCCGCGCCGTGCATCCGTAGGGCTGACTGTCCATCGCAGGTGCGTGACATCCTCGGGCGTGGCGAGGCGGTTGCCATAACGATCGCTGGTCTTCAGTGCGCCCAGGCGGCCCCAGTTCCTGCCGCCGTCCACGGATACCTGAATCGCATCTGTGCTCGTGTCCTGAAACGCAATGCTGCGCGGAATCGGGCTGGTAACGGCAAAGGCTTTCCCTTCCGGGGAAGTTTGCCATTCCACCACCATCACAAGGCGATCACCGCGCCGCAGCTGGCTTGCCGGCTCGATCCGGCGTTCCACGCGCCCGTCATTCGTGTGGCCCAGCCGTTCAACGAATACTGCGCTATCCAGCGAAACCGGCTTTTGTGCCACGGCCGGTGCCGCAATCGCGCTGGCAATCAGTGCTGCGCACAGCAATTTCCGCATGAGAATGCCCCCTCATTTGTCCGGGCGGAATCATCTCAGCGAAGCACCAACATATGGTTAATGGCGCGCTCACCATGACGATGTGAAAAACCTGTCATCACCCCTGTTGACAGGGGGGGCAGCCTGCCCTAGTGGCGGCGCTCCCCAAGGGGTGCACGCCCAAGAGAACGCGGGTGTAGCTCAGTTGGTTAGAGCGCCGGCCTGTCACGCCGGAGGTCGCGGGTTCGAGCCCCGTCACTCGCGCCACTTGGGGGATCTACTTGAAAAGTTGGAATAATCTTCGCCTTCGGGCGCACTGGCAAAGTGCGTCCCGGCGCAATCGTGCGCCAAGCGAAGTGGTCAGATTTTCAGGAGAGCGGGGTGTTCTCGCTCAGCCCCAGCGGCCGGTTTCCATCCAGATCAGGAAGCGCCTCAGGGGCAGCAGCCAGATGGTTCCCAACACGATATAGATCGGCGTCTGCAACAGGACGTGCAGCGTGCCGATCCAATGAGAGGCCCAGGCGACGAACAGGGCATAGATTGCCAACGCAATCAGCAGTCCGAGAATCCCGAAGGGGATTCGCAAAGTGGGTTTGCTGCGCATTCAGAACGGTCCGTAAAGCCGGGTAGGGGTGACGATGGCCTTCAGGGGTGCGTCATGCGGTTCCAGCGGCAGCGATTCGACCTTCTGGATGTCCCACGCCATGCCGATTGCCAGCTTGCCGGGATTACGGCCCAACCATCCGTCGTAAAAGGCGCCGCCCTGGCCCATGCGCTCGCCGCGCTCCGTAAAGGCCACCAGCGGGCAGAACAGCACATCAGGCACGACGATCCGATTCTCGGACGAAGGCTGCGGGCCATAAGGCCCGTCTTCGATGTCGCTTTCCCCGATGGGGTCACTCCACTGGCGGAAGATCATCGGTGCGTCGGGCGAGGTGATCCAGGGCAGGGCGACGATGTGGCCCTGCTCGAACAGGAAGCGCGCATAGGACAGGGCAGGGGCCTCGTCGGGCGTGCTGTAATAAAGGCCGATGGTCGCGCCGGCGGGAATCAGGTTCAGCACCGGATTCGGCGGGCGGCGGAACAACAACGCGCGCGTCGTCGGATCAAGCGAGGCGGCATGTTCGCGGCGCGCCTTGCGCATCGCGCGGCGCAGCCGCTGCTTTTCCTCGTCCACGGGGTTGGTCTCGACAGGGCTCGTCACGCATCCGCTCCGCATGACCGGCGCGAGCCGGAAGGAATCAGGTGACGGGACCACCATGGGCCGGTGCCGGAGAAATCCTCTGACGCCTCACGTCAGGTGGGGACCATTTGTGCTGGGCCAGGGCCCAGCCAGGGACAGCCCCCATGGATTTGCTTATAGCCTCAGGGATGTTCGATCGGCGCGTACCGGGCAGTACCCGTCACGGGCCTATCTAGGGAAGGGAGCGTCAGCCCTCAAGGCTCTCGGCAAGTTTTTCGAGCCGTTCGGCCAGCGCCTCGAACCGATCGGCCGGGATAGGCGGGCCGTCGAGGGGGAGAGTGGGGGCGGGAGCCGCTGCAAGGCGATTGCGCAGATCATGCGCCTCATCGGCGAGCAGCAGTGCCGCGAACAACAGGGTGCGAGGCTCACTTTGCCCGACATTGCCCTTGAGCGAAGCTACCTTGGCCTCAATCGCCTGGCCAAGCCGGGCAATGTGACCCTCCTGCCCATCCTGGCAGGAGACAGTATATGTGCGTCCACCGATAGTGAGTTGAACGTTGCTCATTGGTCCAGCGATCCGATCAGCGTGTCGAGATCGCGCAGCGAAGCGCTGACGCTGGCGCGCAGTTCCTCATGCTTGCGGGCAAGCTCCGGGTCGCCTGAACTACGCCGATTGGCCGCAGCAGCCTCAATCCGGCCGGCGGCAGCCTCAATTCGGGCAATCGCGTGTTCGATACGTTGCCGTTCCATGACCGCTCGCTAGCGCAAACTTCTCCTTCGGCGCAAAAACTTGCTTACGAAAGTTGTGAATTATCCTTCGGCGAGGGGTGCTTGTGTCCCAACTGACACGCTGCATCGACACAGGGGCACCCCCGCTTGACGGGGGGGCGGCAACCCGCAAAGGAGGCCCCGCGCCGAATCGTCACAATTCAGCCAGTTTGCAGCGCACCGCAGGAGCCAGCCAGAATGACCATCGATCCGTCCCGCCTCGCGCCCATGGCCAACGCCATCCGCGCTCTCTCGATGGATGCGGTCCAGGCGGCCAATATCGGCCATCCGGGCATGCCGATGGGTATGGCCGATGTCGCCACCGTGCTGTGGTCCGATTACCTGAAGTTCGATCCCGCCGCGCCGCAATGGCCGGATCGGGACCGTTTCGTGCTGTCGGCCGGCCACGGTTCGATGCTGATCTATGCGCTGCTCCACCTCACCGGTTTCGAACGGCCGACGATGGACGACATCCGCAATTTCCGCCAGCTCGGCAGCCCCTGCGCCGGCCATCCGGAAAACTTCCTGCTCGATGGCGTCGAAGCCACTACTGGCCCGCTGGGTCAGGGCCTGGCGATGGGCGTGGGCATGGCGATGGCTGAACGCCACCTCAACGCCGTTCACGGCAGTGATCTGGTCGATCACCGCACCTGGGTGATCGCCGGTGATGGCTGCCTTATGGAAGGCATCAACCACGAAGCGATCGGCCTTGCCGGCCACCTGAAGCTCGGCAATCTGATCGTGCTGTGGGACGACAACAAGATCACCATCGACGGTAAGGTCGATCTCTCCTCCAGCGAGGACGTGCTGGCCCGTTATCGTGCGACCAACTGGCATACGGTGAGCTGCGACGGCCACGATCCGGCTGATATCCGCCGCGCCATTGACGAGGCTCTGGCCGATCCGCGCCCATCAATCGTCGCTTGCGCCACCATCATCGGCAAGGGCGCGCCCAACAAGCAGGGCACGTCAGCAGTGCATGGCTCGCCGCTGGGCGCCGATGAAGTCGCTGCCGCCCGCGTCGAACTGGGCTGGGACTACGAACCCTTCGTCGTGCCCGACGATATTCTGGCAGACTGGCGCTCGCTCGGTGCCAAGGGCGCCAATGCCCGCGCCGAATGGGAAGCGCGCCTGGCCGCCAGTGCCAACAAGGATGCGTTCGAGGCACAGCTGGCCAGCGTTGCTGACAAGGCCGGCGATGCACTGACCGATTATATTCGCGGCCTTGCCAAGGATGCGCCGAAGGTTGCCAGCCGCAAGGCCTCGGAAATGGCGCTCGGCCCGCTCACCGAGAAACTGCCGCAGCTCGTGGGCGGTTCGGCGGACCTCACCGGCTCCAACAACACGAAAACTTCGGCCACCAAGCCTTTCTCCGCGCAGGATTATTCCGGTCGCTATGTCTATTACGGCATCCGCGAATTCGGCATGGCCGCGGCGATGAACGGCATGGCGCTGCATGGTGGCGTGGTGCCCTATGGCGGCACTTTCCTGATCTTCAGCGATTATGCCCGCAATGCCATCCGCCTTTCGGCGCTGCAGAAAGTCGGTGCGATCTATGTGCTGACGCATGACTCGATCGGTCTGGGTGAAGACGGCCCGACCCACCAGCCGGTGGAACAGGTGATGAGCCTGCGCCTGATCCCCAATCTCAACGTCTATCGTCCCTGCGATGCCATCGAAACGGCGGAATGCTGGGCGCTGGCGCTCGAAACGCCGAACACGCCTTCGGCCCTGGCCCTGTCGCGCCAGAACCTGCCCGCGCTGCGTGGTGAAGGTGACGAGGAATGGACCCCGGGCACCAACCGTTCGGCCAAGGGTGCCTATCGCCTGCGCGCCGCCAAGGCGGAGCGCAAGGTGGTGCTGGTAGCCACCGGTTCCGAAGTGTCCGTGGCAATCGAAACTGCTGACGCGCTCGAAGCCTTGGGCATTGGCGCGGACGTAGTTTCCGCACCCTGCCTTGAACTGTTCGACAAGCAGGATGCAGGCTATCGTGACGAGGTGATGCCGCGCGATGCGCTGATCGTGTCGATCGAAGCGGGCACCACCCTGGGCTGGCAGGCATATACCGGCCGCGACGGTATCAATATCGGGTTGGACCGGTTCGGCGCTTCGGCTCCGGCAGAAGTCCTGTTCAAGCATTTCGGCTTCAGCGCTGAAGCCATCGTGCCGCAGATCACGGCAAAACTGGGCCAGTAATTCAAGCTGGCATCGCAAAGGAGCAAACCATGGCGATCAAGGTTGCAATCAACGGGTTCGGACGCATCGGACGTAACGTGGCCCGCGCGATCTTCGAACGGACCGATCACGATCTGGAGCTCGTCTCGATCAACGATCTGGGCGATGCAAAGGCCAATGCCCGCCTGTTCAAGCATGACAGCGTGCACGGTACTTTTGCTGGCACCGTCGAAGTTGACGGCAACGACCTGATCATCAACGGCAAGCGCATTCACGTGACTGCCGAGCGCGATCCGGCGAACCTGCCGCACGCTGCCAATGGCGTGGATATCGCGATGGAATGCACCGGCTTCTTCACTGACCGCGACAGCTGCCAGAAGCACCTCGATGCAGGCGCCAAGAAGGTGCTGATCTCGGCCCCCGGCAAGAATGTGGACCTCACCGTTGTGTTCGGTGTGAACCATGACAAGCTGACGGCGGAACACACGATCGTTTCCAACGCATCGTGCACTACCAATTGCCTTGCGCCGCTGGCCAAGGTTCTGAACGACAATATCGGCATCGAACGCGGCCTGATGACCACGATCCATGCCTATACCAACGATCAGAAGATCCTGGACCAGATCCACTCCGACCCGCGCCGCGCCCGCGCCGCAGCAATGAGCATGATCCCCACCACCACCGGCGCTGCTCGCGCCGTGGGCGAGGTTCTGCCCGAACTGAAGGGCAAGCTGGACGGTTCTTCCGTCCGCGTGCCGACCCCGAATGTTTCGGTTGTCGACCTGACCTTCCAGCCGGGCCGCGATACCTCGGCCGAGGAAGTCAATGCGCTGCTCAAGGCTGCTGCCGAAGGCCCGCTCAAGGGCGTTCTGGCCTATTCGGACGAGCCGCTGGTCTCCATCGACTACAATCACTGCCCGGCCAGCTCGACCATCGACAGCCTGGAAACGGCTGTGATCGAGGGCAAGCTGGTGCGCGTGCTTTCGTGGTACGACAACGAATGGGGCTTCTCGAACCGGATGCTCGACACCGCAGGTGTGATGGCGAGCTTCCTCTGAAGTCATGATTGAACCGTTCGTGCCGCGCGCAGTCGGGGCACGAACGGTATTCCTCTCCGACTGCGCTTGATCAGAATGGCGAGGTGGGTGAGATGGCCGGTTTCAAGACGCTTGACGATGCGGGTGATGTAACCGGCAAGGTCGCGCTGGTCCGGGTGGACCTGAACCTGCCGATGGATGGCGGCCGCGTGACTGACGACACGCGCGTGCGCGCCAGTGCGCCGACTATTCTCGAACTTTCCCAAAAGGGCGCCAAGGTGCTGCTTCTGGCCCATTTCGGTCGCCCGAAGGGGCAGCGCAGTTCCACTCAGTCGCTTTCGATGGTGCTCGATGCCGTGCAGGACGTGCTGGGCAAGGAAGTGATGTTCGTGCCTGAGGTGGCCGGTCCGATTGTGGAACAGGCTATCGGCATTCTGCGCAATGGCGACATTGCCATCCTTGAAAATACGCGCTTCTGGCCGGGCGAAGAAGCGAATGATCCCGAATTCGCCAAGGCGATTGCCGCGAATGCCGATCTGTTCGTGAACGATGCCTTTTCCGCCGCACACCGTGCCCATGCGACTACCGAAGGCCTCACTCACCTGCTGCCGTCCTATGCCGGGCGCGCGATGCAGGCAGAGCTTGAGGCGCTGGAAAAGGCGCTGGGCAATCCGCAAAAGCCGGTGGCGGCAGTGGTTGGCGGGGCCAAGGTTTCGACCAAACTGGCCGTACTCAAGCATCTCGTCGGCAAGGTGGATCACCTGATCATCGGCGGCGGCATGGCCAATACTTTCCTCGCTGCGCGCGGCGTGGACGTGGGCAAATCGCTGTGCGAGCATGATCTGGCCGCCACGGCAGAAGAGATCCTGGATGCCGCCGATGTGGCAGGATGCACTGTTCACCTGCCTTACGACGTGGTTGTCGCGAAGGAATTCGCCGCCAACCCGCCCAGCATGCGCATCTGTAACGTCCATGAAGTCGCTACCGACGAAATGATCCTGGATGTCGGCCCGCAGGCGGTGGAAGCCCTGGGCGACGTATTGAAAACCTGTCGCACTCTGGTTTGGAACGGCCCACTCGGAGCTTTTGAGACGCAGCCCTTCGACGCGGCGACCGTCGCGCTGGCCAAGACCGCGGCCGCCTTGTCCAAGGAAGGTTCGCTCGTTTCGGTGGCCGGTGGCGGCGACACGGTGGCCGCACTGAACCATGCAGGCGTTGCGGGCGATTTCACGTATATTTCGACTGCCGGTGGTGCTTTCCTCGAATGGATGGAAGGCCGCGAATTGCCGGGGGTCGCTGCGCTGGAACGTTGATTGCAGTCAGGGAGAGGACAATGATCGAAGCTCGGATGCTGGAACGGATACGGACGGGCAAGGGCTTCATCGCCGCGCTCGACCAGAGCGGGGGTTCAACTCCCAAGGCGCTCAAAGGCTATGGCATCGAAGAAGGTGCATGGTCCTCCGAGGAAGAGATGTTTGGTCTCATCCATGAAATGCGGGTACGGATCATCACGTCGCCTGCCTTCACAGGTGAGAAGGTGCTCGGTGCGATCCTGTTCGAGCGCACGATGGACGGTCTGGCCGATGGCAAGCAGGTTCCCGCACTGCTGCGTGAACGCAATGTCGTGCCCTTCCTCAAGGTCGACAAAGGGCTGGAGGATGAGGCCGACGGCGTCCAGTTGATGAAGCCCATGCCGGGGCTTGTCGATCTGCTGGCCCGCGCGAAGGCGCTGGGCGTAGTAGGCACCAAGATGCGCAGCGTGATCAATGCTGCCGACCCGGTCGGCATCGCGGCAATCGTGGCGCAGCAATTCGAAGTCGGGGCGCAGATCTGGCACGCCGGGCTGATGCCGATCCTGGAGCCGGAATATAATATCAAGAGCACTGACCGTGCCGAGGGTGAGACCTTGCTGCGCGAGGAAATCCTCAAGCAGCTAGACGCCATGCCGGACGGGCAGATGGTGATGCTCAAGCTGTCGATTCCGGTCGTGGCGAACCATTACAAGGCGCTGATCGAACATCCGGCAGTGGCCCGCGTCGTGGCACTTTCCGGCGGCTATAATCGCCCCGATGCTTGCGCTGAACTCGCCAGGAACCCCGGCATGATCGCCAGTTTCAGCCGCGCGCTGCTGGAAGATCTGCGCGCGGGGATGAGCGATGAGGAATTCGATTCGGCGCTCGGCAGTGCCATCGACGAGATCTATCGCGCCTCGATTGTATAATTGCGCGGCCTAATTCCCGCCCTCGAAGCCGAAGCGATAATTTGCGGGCACCGGGTCTTCCCCGGTGACCCGCTCTGGGCTGACGGAGGACAGTGTAAGGGTGGTGCCATGTGTGCCGTAAGTCTCGCCCAGAGTGAGAGGCACAGTTTCGCGCCAGCCTGCGCCGTCGATCCTGGTGACGAGGATCACACGACCCGCCCAGACGCAGCGTGCGTTCATCGGGCAGCGGCTGTCTTCCGCTACTTCCATCGGTGTGACTGTCAGTCTGCCGACCTGAACCGGCTGGCCGATGGCCACTTGTGTGCCGTCCGCCTGGGCCGGCTCGGTGCTGACGATCGGGGTGTTCTGCGGCTGGACACAGCCAGCGAGAGAGGCAGAAAGCGCCATGGCGGAAAACAGAAGGAGGGCGTGTTTCATCGCGTGCTTCCTGAGATCGGACAACTGAACCGCGCCGGAACGCTTGGCTAGTCGGCCCGGAAAATCTACAGGCGCTTCCCATGACTGCCGAAACGCCTGACTGCCAGCTCTATCTGATCTCCCCGCTCGAAGTCGGGGGCGATTTCCCTGCGCGCCTTGAAAGGGCGCTCGATGCCGGGCCGGTCGCCGCCTTCCAGTTCCGCGTGAAGGGCGTGGATGAACACGAGGCCGTACGCCTTGCCGAGCCGCTGCAGCGCATCTGCGCCGAGCGGGAAGTGGCCTTCATCGTGAACGATTCCATCTCTCTTGCGAAGCGGATCAGGGCCGATGGCGTTCATCTGGGCCAGTCAGACGGATCGGTGCAAGAAGCGCGGGAGCGGTTGGGGCGCGATGCGCAAATCGGCGTGACCTGTCATGCAAGCCGGCATCTTGCGATGGAAGCGGGCGAAGAAGGGGCCGACTATGTCGCCTTCGGGGCCTTCTTCCCTACGGCGACCAAGGAAATCGAACATCGCGCCGAACCGGAAATCCTGGCGTGGTGGGCTGCCTTGTTTGAGCTTCCCTGCGTCGCGATCGGCGGCATTACCCCTGAAAACTGCGCGCCACTGATTGAGGCAGGGGCGGATTTCCTCGCGGTTTCGGGTGCGGTGTGGAACGGAGATGAAGCGGCGGCCGTGCGGGCATTCGCCGAAAAGCTCACTTCGGTGTCGCGCCAATCCTGATACAGCGCAGCCCGGTCGGTTCGCCCTTTTCATCCAGCTTGCGCAGATAGCGGCCGCTCTTCACTTCATAGCGGTTGCCCTTGCGTGGGCCGCTGGTCATCGTCACCAGATCGCCAATGCGCAGATAGGTGCCGGCCTTGCCTTCTGCCGAATAGGCAGAGCCGTTGGTGATGACGAAGGCTTCCTCCGCCACAGGTACACCGCGCTGTGTTGCGGCATCGCCGGGCAGTTCGCAGGAATAGGTGCCACGTTCCAGCGTGGACAGCCGGCCGCCATCATCCGCCAGTGCGGGGCTTGCAGTGGCAAGAACCGCAACCAGCATGGCCCGGTGGAAACTGCTGAATGCCTGCTTCATGGCTCCTCTTTCCGCCGCGGCGGCTAGCATGCGCCGCTGCGGTGCGCCAGTGCAGTTGCACGTGGCTGCAGCTTGCCGAAGGCTACGCCACGCGCTAGGGCGCGCGCTCACACGCATGTTTGTGCAACGCTCTTTGCAATTGGAAAGCTGAACCCCATGAAAATCAGTGGCGTGGACATCCGCCCCGGCAACATCCTCGAGTATGAGGGCGGCATCTGGAGAGTCGCGAAGATCCAGCATACCCAGCCGGGCAAGGGCGGGGCCTTCATGCAGGTCGAAATGAAGAACCTGATCGACGGCCGCAAAACCAATGTGCGCTTCCGCAGCGCCGATACGGTGGAGCGTGTTCGCCTCGATACCAAGGACTTCCAGTTCCTCTATGAGGATGGCGACCAGCTGGTGTTCATGGACAAGGACACTTACGACCAGATCACGCTTGAGTCGGACCTGCTGGGCGAAGCCCGCGCCTTCCTGACCGATGGCATGGACGTGGTGCTCGAAATGTATGACGAGCGTCCGATTTCCGTTCAGCTTCCAGAACAGGTCGAAGCCCTAATCGTCGAAGCCGACGCCGTGGTTAAGGGGCAGACCGCCAGCTCCAGCTACAAGCCTGCCGTGCTTGAAAACGGCGTCAGGGTGATGGTGCCTCCGCATATTGAAAGCGGGACCCGCATCGTGGTGGACGTCTATGCACGCGAATATGTGAGAAAGGCCGACTGACCATGAAGAAACCGCTCCTTCTTGCCGCCGCTGCCGCCGCCCTTGTTGCGTCGGTCGCTCCCGCAGCCCAGGCCGCGGGTGCCGAAGGAGCGGCCACGCCGGCTCCCACCAAGCTTACGCCCGAACAGGCGGCCGATATTCAGCGTGCGGCGATCATTTTCCGCCTGTTCAACACCGCCTTCACTTCCAAGGAAGTGGAACAGCCGGTGAAGACCCGGATGCTCACCTGCCTTTATGGTAATTCGCTGGGCAAGATCAGCGTCGCCACTGGCAAGGTGATGAAGGAACAGGGGCTGGACGATAAGAAGCCGGGCGATATCTATCGCGCGGCTGCCGGCGTTTGCGGCATTTCGTTCAAGGCCAATGCCCAGCCTGCCGCAAAGCCGAGCGGCGAGGGTCGCTGACAAATCCCGCGCATTGGAGTGCCGGCGGCGCTCCGGCGCCGTAAATAGGAAATACTTCGATGGCAGCAGTTTCTGGCCTGATTCGCGTGATGGAGCGCGCCGCCCGCAAGGCGGGCGGTCGCCTTCGTCGCGACTTCGGCGAAGTGGAGCACCTGCAGGTCAGCCGCAAAGGCCCGTCGGACTTCGTGTCCAAGGCGGACCACGCGTCTGAGCGCACGCTTTATGACGAGCTGAGGCAGGCCCGCCCCGACTGGGGTTTTCTGTTGGAAGAAAGCGGCGAAATCGACCCGAATCCGGATCAGCCGCGCTGGATCATCGACCCGCTCGACGGCACGTCGAATTTCCTTCACGGCATCCCGCATTTCGCGATCTCGATTGCCGTGCAGGAACCCAAGCTCGACGGTTCGGGCTGGGGCGACGTGGTTGCCGGCGTGATCTATCAGCCGATCACCGACCAGACCTTCTGGGCGGAAAAGAGCCGTGGCGCGTGGCTGCACGATGCGCGCCTGCGCGTTTCCGCCCGCCGTCACCTGTCGGAAGCACTGATTGCTACTGGCGTTCCCTATCACGCGCATGGCGACTTTAATGAATGGACCCGCATCTTCGCGGCCATTGGCCCGCAGGTTGCCGGTATCCGCCGCTTCGGCGCTGCCTCGCTCGACCTTGCATGGGTCGCGGCAGGCCGTTTCGATGGTTTCTGGGAAAGCGACCTTGCGCCCTGGGATACGGCGGCGGGCTGCCTGCTGGTGCGTGAGGCTGGCGGTTTCGTTACCGATTATCGCGGCCGGTCCGAGGCGATCTGCGACAAGCAGGTAATTGCCGGGAACGATCCGCTCCATTCGCGCCTGCACAAGCTGGTTGCGGGCGCGATCAAGGGCTGATCGGGCGCCGATTTCGTCCTTAATGCTCCGGGCACCGCATTCGGGAACCCGGAATTAGGCACGCGGCCAGCAAAATGCTTCCATCCGAAAGATCGGGGGCATTTATGGGTCTCAGCATAATTCTCGGCGGCCTTGCCGTCGCAAGTGTTGTTGCGCCGGCGGCGCAGCTTGAACCGCATCGTGTAGTGGTAGTGCAGCGCCAGACGCCGGCACCGGCGCCGACATTCCAGTTGCCGGAGACCGCCGGATCCGGCGTTCTGCCTTCGCCCATCGCAGTGCGGCAGACAGTGGCCTATCCACGCATTGCCGGGCCGGAACCCGTGCAGAAACAGTCCGTCCTGCCGTCGCTTGACTGGGATGATGGGAATGCCGCGCTGAAAATGCGCGCTGCGGGCATTCATCTGGGCTGGAATTTCTGACCACGCTTGAACCCGGAGGCCATGCCCGCTAAGCGCGGCGAGCGCAGGCCCCTGTGGCGGAATGGTAGACGCGAACGACTCAAAATCGTTTGTCGCAAGGCGTGCCCGTTCGAGTCGGGCCAGGGGCACCACGCGAAGCTGACCGGCTTCATGCAAACGGTCAGCTTTGCGGGTTCGCGTTCCGGCAAAGCCTTGCTAGTCTGGCGACGATGATTGCCGTTCCTTCCCTGCATGCCATTGCCACCATTATCCTGACGATCAGCATGTTCGTTGCCTTTGCGCGCGGACGTATGCCGACGGAGATCGTCTCGCTCCTCACGATCGCGCTGATCGCGGTGGGGCTGTATTTCTATCCGTTGCCGCATAGCCAGCCGACGGACGGGCTGCGGCTCGCCTTCTCGGGCTTTGGCCATTACGCGCTGATCACGATCTGTGCCCTGATGATTATGGGGCGGGGTCTGGTGGTGACGGGTGCGCTCGATCCGGCGGCGCGATTGCTGGGCCGGGTATGGGCGATCAACCGGCAGTTGGGCATGCTTGTATCGCTGCTGCTGGCTTTCACCCTGTCGATGGTGGTCAACGATACGCCGGTGCTGGTGCTGCTGCTGCCGATTTTCGTGCAGCTCGCCGCCAATGGGGCGATGCCCGCATCCAAGACGTTGATGCCGCTCAATGCCGCAGTGCTGATCGGCGGGATGGCGACCACAATCGGTACATCGACGAATCTGCTGGTCGTCTCGATCGCGCGCGATCTGGGCATGCCGCATATGAACGTGTTCCACTTCACGCCCATCGTGCTGGCGGCCGCGCTGGTGGCTTTGCCGTATCTGTGGCTGGTCATGCCGCGCCTGCTGCCCGATCACAGCAAGGAACCCAGCTTCGAGCCGCGGCGGTTTTCCGCCCTTTTGCGCATTCCGGCGGGAAGCGATCTGGTGGGCAAGACCATTGAGCAGGTGCGGGTAAAGCTGCCTGCCGGCTTTTCTTTCGATGGGGTGCCTTCCACGGCTCTGGAGGCCGGGCACCGCCTTGCCGTTTCGGGCACGCATGAGGCTCTGGAAGAGGCATTGCGGCTGCTCAAGGGGCAGGCCGCGCCGGGCTGGGTGATTGACCGGATCGAGCGCAAGGCCCGCTCGCAAGGGGATGACATCATCGTGGTGGAAATGGCTGTGACGGCGGATTCCCGCCTGATCGGCCGCACGCTCGCCACCTCGGGTATTGCGGACCTCTACAGCACGGCGGTGCTGGGCATCCACAAGCTGCGCCGCCTGATGGGGCCGCCGCCACCGGGTGCGGGGGAAATCGAGATTGGGGAAGGGGATGTGCTCCTTGCCATGGGCCTGCCCGAAGATCTGGAGGAATTCGCCCGCAATGACGGCCTGCTGATCCTGGACGGCGCGCGCGAGGTACCGCGCCGGTCCAAGGCGATCATGGCACTGGCCATCATGCTCGGGACTATCGGCCTTGCTTCGGCAGGCCTGCTACCCATCGCCATTTCCGCATTGGCCGGGGCGATCCTGATGTTCATCACCGGCTGCGTGAAGTTCGATCGGGTGGGGCGCGCACTTTCCGCCAAGGTGATCGTGCTGGTCGCGGCCAGCATCGCGGTTGGCCAACTGGTGCTGGAAAGCGGCGCGGCGGCCTGGCTGGGCGAATCCATGGCGCTGGGGCTACAGCATCTGCCGCCCGCCGCCGTGCTGGCGGCGATCATGCTGTTCGTGACTCTGCTGACCAACTTCGCCTCCAACGCCACGGCGGCCACCATCGGCACGCCTATCGCGTTCAGCATCGCCAGCGAGTTGGGCCTGCCGCAGGAGCCTTTGATCCTGGCCGTGCTGTTCGGCTGCAACCTGTGTTACGCCACGCCAATCGCCTATCAGACGAACATGCTGATCATGGGCGAGGGCAACTACACCTTTGCCGACTATATCCGCACCGGCGTACCGTTGGTGCTGCTGATGGTGGCCACACTCTCATTCCTGCTGGTGCTGAGCTACGGTATGTAGCCTCAAATGGAGTGTTTGAGCGCTGGACGCCGCGCTGCTGCATGATAGGCTCCCAACAGCGACTCCAGCCCGCTTGAGGCGGAGCGCCGGGAATGAGGGGGAAACGATGCCGGGGAAAGCCTATCCCGACGTGCAGCTCTATCGGTATGACTGGTCGAAACTGACCGAGGCCAGCATCAGTGCGGCAATCGACAAAGTCGCCATGCAGGGGCCGCAATGCGCCTCCGCACCGGATATTTCGCTGTCCGGCAAGACGATGCAGATCGTCACCGATGCGGATGGTCCCAATGCCGGGCCGACCCTGTCCTATCGCTTCATGACCGGCAACCGGCTGATCCTGTCCGAGAATGGCGGCGATGGTGTAAACGCAGGCTATGTCGCGCTGTCGTGGGAGCATTTCACCTTCTTTGCCCATCTGATCCCCGGCACCCTGCGCGGTTATGCGGTGGCGGTGGACAATCACACGGGCCTCGTCACCGCGTTCGAACTATGGTTCGGCGGGCAGGATGCGAAGCGCGAAGTGAGCCGCGCCGTGTGGCAGGGCTATCTGTTCGAGAAAGGCGGCGAAGCACCGGTCGGCCGCCATAGGGCGACCAATCGGGTGGAGGGCAAGGGCCTGTACTGGAAGACGGATACGGGCGACGAGACGCTCGAATTCTTTCCCTCCATTGCCTATTCGCACTGGGTCGAACTGACGCGGCTGGACGGAAAGCAGGGCTATTGCGCGCCCTCAGACTATATCCAGATCGACGACCGGTTCTATCTCTACACCCGCACCGAAAGCGAGTTTTCGGGCATCTTCACTGTCTATCTGATGGACCTTGACCGGCTGGCCCAGGTCGGCCTGCGGTTGGGCTTCAATGCGGCAGACGAACTGGAATTCCGGGCCTTCACCGGCAAGGGCGAATGGCTGGGCCAGATCGCCCAGTTCGAGAAATTCGGCGATATCAGCGGCGGGCCGACCAAGCCGCGCCCCGGACCGGGGCAGACCGGCAAACTCGATCCCGATGCCAAGGGCGCACGGGGGATCTATCGTCCGCTGGGCACCATGCCCAAGATGTCGAAGGCTGAAGTCGCAGCGGCGGTGAAGGAGAACACTCGTGTCTTCGCCCCGCGCACCGGGGCAGGCAGCGGCGCAGCGGGCATGGCTGCCAACGGGTTGCCTGCGGTCGACTGGCTTTCAAGCAAGAGCTTCACGCTGCGCTACGACGGCGGCCTTGTGATGGAATACAAGGTGATGAGCGAGGATTCGCTCCAGTGGCGCAAGAATGGCGGCGAATGGGTAACGGCGCGCTATCAGGCCTATGAGCCCGCGCCGGGAGTGATCCTGTTCGGCCATGTGCTGGATGGAGAGCCTGACCATGACGGCCATTCCATCTGCGCCGATTTCGAAACCGGCCTGGTCACTACCTTCAACGGCCATCTCAACACGCCCTATTTCGCGAATGAGGCTGGTGCGCGGACCTTGTTCGGCGTGATCGAGATGAAGGGCCTGCCATCGGCCGGCGCGCGCCGCCATCAGCGGACCAACGATCTGCTGGGCCGGGCGATTACCTGGAATTACGCACCGGGGCTTACCTCGATGCACCTCTATTCCACGCCGCACACAGTATCGTGGATCATCTTCACCGATACGGGCGCAGGCGGGCTGGAATGGAGCGGGCCGGGCGATTTCGTGAAGATCCGCGACGATCTCTATTTCGCTTACTGGCTGGAAGATGCCTGCAACGGCACTCTGGGCACTATCGTGATCAATATGCGCACGATGCATGATTCCGGGATCGGCTATCACTGCGGCCAGGAAGGGCTGAGCATGAGCCAGGTGGGCGCCCATGCCCGCCATGCCGGCAAGTTCGACATTGATCGTTTCTTCAAGAACAGGGCTTGAAAGGGAGTTGAAAGAATGGCTGGTAAACCCATGACTTCGCGTCGATCCTTTCTCAAGTCGGGTGCAATTGTCGCAGCCCCCATTGCGGTTGTCGCATCGCCTGCGGCCGCTGCCGCCATGGCGGATGACGGCAACCGCGCCCGTCTGGCAATGCTCGAGGATACACGCGCGATCGAGGCACTGAACCGCAGCTTCGTGCGCCGATTCAACGGTTCCGGTATGGCAGCGACGGCGGAACTGTTCGCTGACGGCAAGGCGCCGCAACTGGCCGACGGCGCAGCCCGCCTTTCGCTCGACGATATGGAAGAACCCGCTCATTTCGAACTGGCAGAAGGCGGCGCGCGGGCCAGCGCGCATTATGTCTGCACGGTCGAGACCGAACATGCACTGGATGGGGAGGATACCCTGCTCCAGATGGCGCGGATGCAAGGCAACATGGCCCATCGGAGCAGCGAGCGGCACCTGCTGAAGGCCGACTATGTCCGGCGCGAAAGCGGCTGGGTAATCGAGAGCATCCGGTTGGGTTAGGGCAGTGGACCTGTCCCGGCTTTCCCGAACGGTTCTTCGCCCCGGCATTGTTGCTGCATTGGCATGCCTGCTGTCCGCCTGCTGGCTTTCCGAAAAGCCTCTGCTGACGGCAAAGACCGCTTCGGGCGTCGATTTCACCGGCACATATCGTGCGCTGGGCGAGGAGGAACGCAGCGATCTCGTCATCTCCACCCGCGGCAAGCATGCCTATGAAGTGCGTCAGGGCGAGGAGAAGATCTCCACCCGCTATCTCAAGCTGAGGGGCGATTGGTATCTCGCGCAATATAAGGGCAAGGACGAGGAAGAGCGGGACGATGAAGTCGTCTATCTCTACCAACCCATGCGCGCGGTAAGCGGACGGCTCTATATGTATTCAGCCGATTGCGACGATACGCCGGGCGAATTCCGGGGAATGAAGCGCGAAAAGGGGGCGTGCTCCTTCACTTCGCTCGACGGTCTGAAGGCGGCGGCGCTGGCCTTCATCGGCCGGATCGAAAAGGGCGAAATCGCAGACGATCCGCAGGTGTGGGTGAAGGTTTCCGTCACCCGCCATTGATCGGGATTTGCGCGGGCAGATGGTAAATCCGCCCGTAACCGGGAAAATCCAACAATCGCGGCAGCTTCCCTTGCGGCTGTAAAATTTACCGACATTTCACTACTCCCGATTATGCCTGCACAGGTCCGCGAATGGCGGGCGCTGGCCGGTTTGGGTGATGATCCGTCTTTTCAAGCATTACATTCCACATGCCGTCCTGCTGCTGGGCCTGTTCGATTTCGGCCTGTTGATTGCGGCGGGCGAACTCGCGTGGAAGCTGCGCGCAGGCCAGATCGGTATTGGCATGGGCCTGTTTGCCGACCGGTTGCCGCTGATGGCTGGTGCGGCAGCCGTGGTGCTGACGGCGATGATCTCGGTAGGCGTCTATGGCGCGGAATCGCTGCGTTCCATGCGCTTTGCCGGTGCCCGCTTGCTGGTGGCGGTCAGCCTTGGCGTCATCGCCTTGACCTTCATCGACTTTCTGGTGCCGGGGCAGACCTTCTGGCGTTCCACTCTGGCCTACGCCATGGGCATCTCGATCCTGTTCCTGATGCTCAACCGCCTGATCATTGGCGGCATTCTGGGTGCCCATGCCTTCCGGCGCCGGGTGCTGGTGCTCGGATCGGGCAAGAGGGCGCAGAGGCTGCGCGAACTGGGCATGCGGCCGGAAAGCGGCTTTTCCATCGTCGGCTATATCGCGATGAGCGACACGCCACTGGTGGTGGAAGAGGCGATCCCGCGCTCGGCGATCCACGATCTCAATCGTTTCGTGGAAAATCTGGGCGTATCCGAAGTGGTGCTGGCGCTGGAAGAGCGCCGCAATGCCATTCCGATGAAAGACCTGCTGCGGATCAAGACCGCCGGCGTGCATGTGAACGACTTTTCCAGCTTCATGGAACGCGAGACTGGACGGGTCGATCTCGACACGGTCAATCCTTCCTGGCTGATCTTCTCCGACGGTTTCAGCTCTGGCCGGGCAGTTTCCAGTGTGGCGAAGCGAATGTTCGACATTCTCGCCAGTTCGATCCTGCTGCTGCTGACTTTCCCTCTGATCCTGCTCTTCGCCCTGATCGTGAAGATCGACAGCCGCGGTCCTGCCTTTTTCCGACAGACCCGAGTGGGGCTGTATGGCCAGACTTTCGAGGTGATCAAGCTGCGTTCCATGCGTGTCGATGCAGAGAAAGACGGAGCCATCTGGGCGCAGGCGGACGATCCGCGCGTCACCCGTGTGGGCCGGTTCATCCGCAAGGTGCGGATCGACGAATTGCCGCAGACCTGGAGCGTGCTGAAAGGCGAGATGAGCTTCGTCGGTCCGCGCCCGGAGCGCCCGCAATTCGTCGAGGATCTGGAAGACAAGGTGCCCTATTATGCCGAACGGCACATGGTGAAGCCGGGCATCACCGGCTGGGCACAGATCAACTATCCCTATGGCGCGTCTATCGAGGATGCGCGGCAAAAGCTGGAATATGATCTCTACTACGCCAAGAATTACACGCCGTTCCTTGATTTGCTGATCCTGCTGCAGACCCTGCGTGTGGTGCTGTGGCATGAGGGAGCGCGGTGATGGACGGAGTGTGGACCACGCTGGTCGTTGCGCTCCATGTCGCGAGTGCCACGGCGCTGTGCGGCCTTGGTCTGTGGCTCTATCCGCGCAGGGCGCGGCTGGGGCAGGCGGGCGATGCGCTGCTTTCCGCATTGGCGATCACTGGCATCTGGGCGGTTGCAGTGGCGCTGGGCGGCATCGCTTCCATTGGCGCGCAGGTGTTCTTTAGCCTGTCCTATCTAGCCTGGTTCTGGGCGCTTTACCGCCTGTTCGCCAACGATGGCCGGCATGAGAGCGTGCGCCCGATCCGCACGGTGGTGATGGTTCTGGCGCTGGTGGAGGCACTGCAGCTTGGCCTGATCCTGCTGGTCAGCCGCATGGCATCCGTGCCTGAACTGGCGCAGACGGTATTCCAGGCCTCGATCACTTTCCGGCTGCTCTGCGCGGTCGGGGCATTGGTGCTGGTGCATAACCTTTATGTCGGTGCCTCGCCTGCCGGGCGACTGACCTTGCGCTGGCCCGCCGCCGCGCTGGCGGTGATGTGGCTCTACGATCTCAATTACTACACTGTGGCCTATCTATTCGGCGCCCTGCCGCAAACGCTGGCAGAGATGCGCGGGCTGGTCACGCTGGTGATGGTTTTGCTGCTGGCGCTCGGCACTGCCAGCGGCGCGAACGAGCTGAGATTGCGGCCTTCGCGTTCGGTCGCGTTCCAGTCCTTCTCGCTACTGGTGATCGGCGCCTATCTGGTCGGCATGGTCGTGGTGGTGCAGGGCCTGGCCTATGTCGGCAGCGACTTTGCCCATGTCATCCAGTTGGCCTTTCTGGCCGCTGCGAGCATCGCGGCGCTGCTGATCCTGCCTTCGCGGCGCCTGCGCGGCTGGATCAGGGTGATGCTGGCCAAGCACCTGTTCCAGCACCGGTATGACTATCGCGCTGAATGGCTGCGCTTCACTGAGACCATCGCGCGCGGCGGGGAACAGGTCATGCCCCTGCATGAGCGTGTGGTGCAGGCTGTGGCGGACATAACCGACAGCCCGGCGGGGCTGCTGCTTACTCCCGGTGAGGAAGGCGCCTTCACGCTCGATTCCCGCTGGCAATGGCCTGAAATCGACGTTCCTGCCGAGGCGCTGAGTGCCGAGGCCGCGCGCTTTTTCGAGGAGCATCGCTTCATCCTCGATCTCGACGACGTGCGGCAGGGGCGGCAGAGCCATGGCGAAGGCCGCTATGTGCCGGAATGGCTGGCAGAAAGCCGCCGGGCATGGGCCATCGTGCCGCTGATCCATTATCAGCGCCTGATTGCAATCGTGGTCCTTGCCCGCCCGCCTGTGCTGCGGCGGCTGGATTGGGAGGATTTCGATCTTCTGCGCGTGGTGGGCCAACAGCTTGCCAGCTATCTGGCGGAACAGGCCGGGCAGGAAGCCCTGGGCGAGGCGCATCGGTTCGACGAGTTCAATCGCCGCATCGCCTTCGTGATGCATGACATCAAGAACCTTGCCAGCCAGCTTTCCCTGCTGGCGCGCAATGCGGAAAAGCATGCGGACAAGCCGGAATTCCGCGCCGACATGCTCGTGACCCTACGTAACAGCACCGACAAGCTCAACGCCTTGCTCGCCCGTCTGGGCCGCTACGGTGCGAACGGAAATGAGCGTCCGGAGCAGGTGGACGCGGTTGCCGCGGTGGAGAAGGTGGTGCGCCGTTATTCCGGGCAGCATCCGGTCCATCTGGTGGAACGCCAGAACTGCACGGTGCTGGCCGATGTCGAAGCGTTCGAACAGGCGCTGGTCCATCTGGTGCAGAACGCCATCGAAGCCAGCGAACCCGATGCGCCGGTGCTGCTGAGCGTGCTGCTGGACGGGCTGAATTGCCGGATCGAAGTGCTGGATTCCGGCACCGGGATGAGCGCGGAATTCATCCGTTCACGCCTGTTCAAGCCGTTCCATTCCTCCAAGCCCGGCGGCTTCGGCATCGGCGCCTTCGAGGCGCGCGAACTGATCCGATCCATGAACGGGCGACTGGACGTAGAAAGCCGCGAAGGGATCGGTACGCGTTTTATCATCCGCCTTCCGTTGGCCACTTTGGCCGATGGCGCGTTGGACAATGAAGAATTCCGGCCGGGCACTGACCTGACCGGCAGAACCGAGGTTGCATGATGTCCGATACCAAGCCCAAGAACCTGCCCCGGCTGCTGATCGTGGAAGACGATGCGGGCCTGCAGGCGCAGCTCAAATGGGCCTATGACGATTTCGACGTCACCATCGTGGGTGACCGGGCAGCGGCCATTGCCGCCCTGCGCGCCGAGGAACCGCCGGTGGTCACGCTTGATCTGGGCCTTCCGCCCGATCCGGATGGGACGAGCGAAGGCTTTGCCGTGCTGGAAGAGATCATGGCCATCAAGCCCGATACCAAGGTGATCGTTGCCACAGGCCATGGCGCGCGGGAGAGTGCGCTCAACGCCATCCAGCGTGGGGCCTATGATTTCTACCAGAAGCCGGTTGACATCGAGGAACTGGGCCTGATCGTGCGCCGGGCCTATAATCTCCACCGGATCGAGGCGGAAAACCGCGCGCTGCAAACCCGCGCGGGGGATGGCAACACGGTGCTGGGCGGCCTTATCACGGCCGCGCCGGAAATGGTCCGCGTGGCCCGCACGATCGAGCGTGTGGCGAATACCAACGTCTCGGTCATGCTGCTGGGGGCCAGCGGCACCGGCAAGGAATTGCTGGCGCGGGGCCTGCACGATGCGAGCGACCGCAAGAGCGGGGCTTTCGTGGCGATCAATTGCGCGGCGATCCCTGAGAACCTGCTGGAAAGCGAGCTTTTCGGCCATGAAAAGGGCGCCTTCACCGGGGCCGTGAAAACCACCGAAGGCAAGATCGAACTGGCCAGCGGCGGCACATTGTTCCTGGATGAAGTGGGCGACATCCCGCTGCCCCTGCAGGTGAAGCTGCTGCGCTTCCTGCAGGAACGCACTATCGAGCGTATCGGCGGCCGCAAGTCGATCTCGGTCGATACGCGTATCGTTTGCGCAACCCATCAGGATCTGGAAGCGATGATCGCCGATGGGCGCTTCCGCGAGGATCTGTTCTATCGTCTGGCAGAGATCGTGGTGAAAATCCCGGCTCTGGCCGAGCGTCCCGGCGATGCCACGTTGCTGGCCAAGGCCTTCCTCAAGCGCTTCGCGCGCGAGATGAACCCGCAGGTGAAGGGCTTTGCCGCCGATGCGCTGGCCGCCATCGACGCTTGGAAATGGCCCGGCAATGTCCGCGAGCTGGAAAACCGGGTGAAGCGCGCAGTGATCATGGCCGATGGCAAGCTGATCAACGCCGCCGATCTCGATCTGGAAGGCACCGAGGAAGAAGAAAGCCAGCCGCTCAACCTCAAGAGCGCGCGCGAACAGTCCGACCGGCGGGTGATCCGCCATGCGCTGGCCCGCAGCGAAGGCAATATCTCCAATACGGCCAAGCTGCTGGGGATCAGCCGGCCAACCTTATACGATCTCCTCAAACAATATGACCTCCACGCCTGATCTCGGGCGAAGATGGCGGGGCAGGGTGGCGCTTGTGGCGCTGGCCCTGATCGCCATGGCGCCGCCGCTGTTGGCGGCACAAGAGGGTGCGCGCACGGAACTGACGGAGGGAAGGGAGGCCCTGCAACGTGGCGACGGCGTGGCGGCGGAAGTGGCCCTGCGCCGTGCGCTCGATGCCGGGGCGCCGCCGCAATCCGTTGCCGCCTTGCTGGGCGAGGCTTACCTGCAGCAGCAAGATTACGCCAATGCCCGGCAATGGCTGGGCCAAGGGAATTTCGCGCCGGATCAGCGCCGCCACGGCTTCCATATGCTTGGCCGACTGGAAGTGGCGGAAGGCAATCTGGATGCCGCCACAGAGGCTTTTGACAAGGCGTTGAAAGGCGATCCCGGCACGGCGGAACTCTGGGTGGACATTGGCCGCCTGCGCTATCGTACCGGGCGGCATCACCAGGCGCTTGCCGCTGCTGACGAGGCACTGAAGCGCGACCCGAAAGATCCGCGCGCGCTGGAATTCCGTGGGCAACTGGCGCGCGATGGCGAAGGGCTGGTGGCCGCCCTGCCGTGGTTCGAAAAGGGGCTGAAAAGCGCGCCGGACGATCTTTCCCTGCTGGGCGAATATGCCGCTACTCTGGGTGAAGCGGGCCGGGCGAAGGATATGCTCCGCATCACCCGCCGCATGATCGAACTGGACGGCGAAAATCCGCGCGCTTTCTATCTGCAGGCTGTGCTTGCCGCGCGGGCCGGCAATTACAATCTGGCGCGCCGCCTGCTGTGGCGCACGAATGACCGGTTCGACGATGTGCCCGCCGCCATGTTGCTGGAAGGCATTCTGGAAATGCGGGCGGAAAACTGGGCGCTCGCAGTGGAGATGCTGGACGAACTTGCCCGTCGCCAGCCGGACAATCCGCGCGTCACTCTGCTGCTGGGCCGGGCGATGCTGGAAAATGGCGATGCGAGCGAGGTGATCGCCCGTTATGGCCTGACAGCCGAACAGGCCGATGCGTCGCCTTATCTGCTCACTCTGGTCGGCCGTGCCTATGAGGCGATGGACGATCGCGCAGCCGCTGCCCCGCTGTTGGATCGCGCGGCTGCCCCTGCGCCGGGCGGAGTGCGTCCGCTGGCCGTGGGGGAGGCGGGCGAACTGGCGCTGTTCCGCTGGGGCGACGATCCCGCGCGGCTGGACGCCGCCGTGCCGCGCCTGCGCAAGCTGCTCGGGGCAGGGCAGATGGATGAGGCGCAGGCATTTGTCGCGCAATTGGAGGAACGCTTCGCCGGGTCTGCCGACATTGAAGTGCTGGCAGGCGATGTCGCGCTGGCCCGCGGCGAGGCAGGGCGGGCGCTGGAACTCTATTCCTCCGCCGCGAATATCCGCCGCAGCTTCTCTCTGGTGGAGCGGATGGTGACGGCCCATCGCCTGCTGGGGCAGGGCAGGAAGGCGCGTGAGTTGCTGAGGGCCTATCTCGTGCAGCATCCGCAGGATGGGGAAGCGGCCGAATATCTCGGTTATCTCGCCGCGGAAGAAGGCCAGTGGCCCCGCGCGGAGGGCCTGCTGCGCTTTGCGAAGGCTCAGCGCGACGCTGGCGGACGCGATCCGCTGCTCTACGCCACGCTAGCGGATGCAGCCTTGCGCCGCGGCGACGGGCAGGCCGCGCTTGCCGATGCGGAGGCCGGTTTCACATCGCAGCGCACCAATCGCCGCACCGTGCTGACCTTGGCGCGGGTGCTGGATGCGGCCGGACGCAAGCGGGAGGCCGATGTCCTTCTGGCCAAGGCGAAGCGTCTGCCCGGCGGATAAATTGTGCCTGTGCGCGCAGGGCATGCGATTGCGGGCGGCAGCGTTTTCCTACACCGGCAAAAGCTGCTAGCGGCGCGCCATGCATCACCTCTTTCCCCCAGCCGGAATCATTCTGGCCGCCTTGCTTGATCCCGCTGCGGAGGGGGTGGGAAATTCTTCCCCCTGTACAGTGTCAACATTGTCAACTTCGACGGGAATCCGCGCATGGTGAAGCGTGTTCTGCGCTATGTCGATCCGCTCGTCCGGCTGCTGCTGGGCACGATTCTGCTGGCCACGATCCTGCCTGTAAAAGGTGAGGCGCGGGTTGTTGCGCAGTTCATTTCCAATGGGGCGGTATTTCTGCTGTTCCTGCTGAACGGATTGCGCCTGCCGCGTGACGAAGTCATCCGGGGCATCGGCAATCTCCGGTTCCTCGCGCCGCTCGTTTTCTGGTGCTTCGGCGCCATGGCTCTGGCGGGCTGGGGCATGGCGCATTTGTTCACCGATGCGCTGGCAGGACTGTTGCCGCCGATGGTGGCGCTGGGCTTCCTCTATCTCGGCTCGCTGCCGTCCACGGTGCAGTCGGCCACGGCATATAGTTCCATCGCGGGCGGCAATGTGGCCAGTTCGGTGGTGGCCGCCGCGCTGCTCAACATCATGGGTGTGTTCGTTACGGCGCCGCTCTTTTCCGCGTTGGCGGGAAGCACGGGCGTGGGGATCGATACGGATGGGCTGGTGAAGGTCGGCCTCGTGCTGCTGCTGCCCTTCGCCATCGGCCAGATCGCACAGCACCGCTTCGGCCATCTGGTGAAGGAACACCGCCATCTCGCCACCTGGATGGACCGCACGTCCATTGCCATTGCCGTCTATGTCGCCTTCTCCGGCGCGGTGGAGCAGGGCATCTGGGACAAGCTCGGCCCGGCATCCTGGGCCGCGCTGGTGGGCGGGATCTGCGTGATGATCGCCTTCGCCTTCGGCGGCGCATGGCTGCTGGGCGGGATCGTCGGGCTAGGCCGGGGTGATCGGGTGGCGATGCTGTTTTCCGGTGGGCAGAAGAGCATCGCCATGGGCGCGCCGCTGGCGGCAGTGCTGTTCCCGCCGGAAGTGGCCGGGATCGTGCTGTTGCCGGTGCTGGTCTATCACCTGCTGCAGCTCGTCTTCTCTGCCCCGCTGGCCAGTCGCCTGTCGAGGCACGCAGTCTGAGCGCAGCTTGAAGGGCGGGGGGCGACCATGTCCGGTCGGCCCCCGCCTTTTGTCAGGCATTGTCTTCGGCCACGCCGTATTTCCGGTTGTGGCGGGCGGACCACCACAGCGACAGGCCGATCAGAATCGCGCCGATCAGCCCGGTGACCGCTTCGGGAATATGGAACTTCGCGGAAGCGAGCATGATGCCGCCCAGCGCGATGATCGCCCAGAAGGCGCCATGTTCGAGGAAGCGATATTCGGTCAGCGTGCCCTTCTTCACCAGCATGATCGTCATCGAACGCACGAAGAAGGCGCCGATAGACAGGCCAAGCGCGATCACGATCATATTGTTGGACAGGGCAAAGGCGCCGATCACACCGTCAAAGCTGAAGCTGGCGTCGAGTACGTTGAGGTAAAGGAACCCGCCAAGCCCGCTGCGCACGGCAGCGCCCACCAATGCGCGCTTCTGGTCGCGGATTTCCAGCCAGGTGTTGATCGCCCCCACCGAGATGAAGGTGACGATGCCCAGAATGCCTGCGACGAGGAAAGTGTGGGCATCCGCCGGATCGAGCAGGCCGGATACACCCCACAGCACCAGCAGCAGCACGCCGATCTCGATGGCTTCCACGGCGGCCACCCGCGCCAGGAAACGTTCGATTGCGCCGATCCAGTGGACTTCCTTGTCATTGTCGAAAAAGAATTCGAGGCCCACCATGGCAAGGAAAGCCCCGCCGAAACCGGCAATGCCGACATGGGCGGAAGAGACGATTTCCTGATATTTCGCCGGTTCGTTGAGCGAAAGGTTCACGGCTTCCCACGGCCCGATATGCGCGGCGATGGCCACGATCGCCAGGGGGAACACCACGCGCATGCCGAACACGGCAAAGGCGATGCCCCAGGTGAGGAAGCGCTTCTGCCACACATCGTCCATGTCCTTCAGTACGGTGGCGTTCACCACCGCATTGTCGAAGCTCAGCGAGACTTCGAGTATCGAGAGGACGGCGATGATCCACAGCATCTGCGCCGTGCCGGCAATCGAGCCGGTGCTTTCCCAGCCATACCATGCGCCAAGCGCAAGGCAGATGACGGCAAAGATGATCGATCCGCGAAAATGGGTCAGCAAGGCAGGGGCTTTCTATTCGGGCTGATAGGTCTGGTCAGGGCCAGGGAACTCGCGCGACCGAACTTCCGCGGCATATTGCGCGGCGGCGGTCGAGATTTCCTCGGCAATGGCGCCATAGCGCTTAACGAAGCGGGGTACACGCTCGAACATGCCGAGCATATCGTCAGTGACGAGGACTTGACCGTCGCACTGTGCCGAAGCGCCGATGCCAATGGTCGGACAGGCGACGGCCTGCGTCACTGCGATGGCAATCGGTTCGATCACGCCTTCCACCACGATGGCAAAGGCGCCTGCCTTGCACAGGGCCTGTGCGTCGCTGACGATCTTCTGCGCCTCGGCCTCGCTGCGGCCGCGCGGGCCATAGCCGCCCAGCACATTCACTGCCTGTGGGGTAAGGCCGACATGGCCCATCACAGGGATGCCCCGGCTGACGAGGAATTCCACGGTTTCTGCCATGGCTGCCCCGCCTTCCAGCTTCACGCCGGCGCAGCCCGTTTCCTTCATCAGGCGCGATGCGCTGTCGAAGGCCTGGGCAGGCGATTGTTCGTAAGAGCCGAAAGGCATGTCGACGATTACTGCCGAATGATAGGAACCGCGCACCACGGCAGCGCCATGGGCTGCCATCATCTCCAGCGTCACCGGCACGCTGGACGGCAGGCCGTAGATCACCTGACCCAGCGAATCCCCCACCAGCAGCAGGTCGCAATGGGCATCCAGCAATTGCGCCTGCCGGGCGGTATAGGCGGTTAGCACCACGATAGGTTCTTCGGTAATGCCATCAACCTTGCGCGCCCTGATCCGCGGCACGGTAAGCCGCCGCATGGGCGCCGGGGTGGGGTTGGCGCGGCTGGTCGAAGTGTCGAGTGTGAAGGTGGTGGACATGCGGGCCCTTTTAACGCCGCCTGCGATTTGGGCAAAGCAAAGCGGCATTGCGGGCGATGCAAGTCGCGTGGAGCGGGCGGGATCAAGTGAAAGGGCGCCTGAACTGCGCTTTTCCCCCGATTTGGCTGACGGGTCGCCAATTTCCCGATTGCGGTAGTTTCAAAAGCGAATATTCAATCCGCGTGACACGGCCACGGGCGCAGGGGTTCGCGCATTCCGGGCCAAGGGAGGTTCCCGCATGATCTTTGGCCGCATCAAGCCGCTCGACGCAATTCTTGCCACAGCGGAAAAGAAGTCGCTTCACCGCTCGCTTGGTGCCTTCCAATTGACAATGCTCGGCGTCGGCGCCGTCATCGGCACGGGTATCTTCGTGCTGACTGCCGAAGCGGCCCAGAAGGCCGGGCCGGGCATGATGATCAGCTTCGTCATTGCCGGTTTCGTCTGCGCGGTGGCCGCGCTCTGCTATGCCGAAATGGCCTCGATGGTGCCGGTTTCCGGGTCGGCTTACACTTACAGCTATGCCGTGATGGGCGAACTGATCGCCTGGATGGTCGGCTGGGCGCTGATCCTCGAATATGCGGTGGCCGCAGGCGCGGTTTCGGTGGGCTGGTCAGGCTATGTGGTCGGGTTGATCGAACATGCGCTGGGGATAGACATACCCAATTCGCTGGTTCGCGGGCCGTTCGATGGCGGGCTGGTCAATCTTCCCGCCATGGCGATTGCCCTGCTGGTTACGTGGTTGCTGGTCATCGGTACGCGTGAAAGCGCCTTTGTGAACGCCATTCTGGTGGTGGTGAAGGTTGCGGCGCTTACCCTGTTCATCGTGCTTGCGGTGCCGGTGATCCAGATGGATCAGTTCACGCCCTTCGCCCCGCTTGGCTTCGGCGGTATCGGTGCTGCTGCAGCCTCTATCTTCTTTGCCTATGTCGGCTTCGATGCTGTTTCCACAGCTGCCGAGGAAACCAAAGACCCCCAACGCAACATGCCGATTGGCCTTATCGGTTCGCTGGCCATCTGCACCGTCTTCTATCTGCTCGTCGCGGCGGGTGTGATCGGGACGGTGGGCGCCAACCCGTTGCTGGATGCCAATGGTGCGGGCCTTGCACCGGGCAGCAAGGAACTGGCGGATGCCTGCGCCACCATTTCCGATCAGGCAGTGGTATGTTCCAAGGAAGCTCTGGCCTGGACGATGCGTGAAATCGGCTGGCCGCAGATCGGCAATCTGATCGGCCTTGCTGCCGGCCTTGCCCTGCCGTCGGTCATTCTGATGATGATGTTCGGGCAGACCCGCATCTTCTTCGTGATGAGCCGCGATGGCCTGCTTCCGGCGGCCTTCTCGCGCATCCACCCCAAGTTCAAGACCCCGCATGTGATCACGATCCTGACGGGCGTTTTCGTGGCCCTGTTCGCGGCCTTTTTCCCGGTCGGTATCCTTGCCGATATTTCCAATTCGGGGACCTTGTTCGCCTTTGCCGCAGTGTCGATCGCGGTGATGGTGCTGCGCAAGACCGACCCGGATCGCAAGCGGCCCTTCCGGACCCCTGCAATCACCATTACGGCGCCGGTGGCGATCCTTGGTTGTCTCTATCTGTTCTACAAGCTGGGTATCGAAACCAAGCTGATGTTCGTCGGCTGGGCGATTGTCGGCCTGATCGTCTATTACGCTTACAGCCGCAGCCGCAGCCATGTTGGCCGGGGCATCGTGGACGTGCCGGAAGAAGACGCTGACGTGCCGCCCATGCCCGTCGCTCCGATGCCGGGCGCTCCGGCTCCGGGCGAACACGAATAGAGGTAGTGCCCGCCATGGCGGCGGAATTCAGTTTCGATCTTCCTGCTTATCTTGGCCGTATCGGGCTGGCAGAGGTCCGGCCCGGCAGTGATGGCCTGAGTGATCTGCAGCAGGCGCATATGCGCGCAGTGCCGTTCGAGAACTTTGATCCGCTGCTGGGCAAGGTGCCTCTGCTTGGCTTGCCGGACATCTTCGCCAAGATCGTCGGGGAACGGCGCGGGGGCTATTGTTTCGAACAGAACGGGCTGTTCGGTGCGGCGCTGCAGGCGGCCGGCTTTCCCGTTTCCCGCCGCATGGCCCGCGTGCGTATGCGGATGGGCGTGGACGGCGGGCGCAGCCATCTGGCGCTGATCGTGGAGGCAGAGGGGCGCCGCTTCCTGGCCGATGCGGGCTTTGGCGGGCCGGGGCCTCTGGCGCCGCTCGAACTGGATTTGAGGGACGCACAGGAAGCGCCAAACGGCACCTACCGGGTGCAGGAAGACGCAGAACGGGGCGAGACGGTGCTCCAGCGGCTGGGCGCCGAAGGCTGGCAGGACATCTATGCCTTTGACGATGCCCGCGTGACCGATGGCGACATTGCCAATGCCAATTTCGTCTGCGCCGCATCGCCCGAGGCGCCTTTCGGCTTCCATCTGATGTTCGGCTGCTATCGCGGAAACATTCGCTACGGCCTGTTCAACCGCGCGCTGACCGTTGAGGCACCGGATGGCGAGGAGCGGCGCGAGTTGGCGGACTACGCCGAATTCGCCCGCGTCATGCGCGACGATGCCGGGCTGGGCCTGTCCGACGATGCGCTGCGCGCCGCATGGGAGAAGATCGGAGGCTGAGTGGGCGTGCCCTTGCGGGCAATTGCACTGGAATACGAATGAGAACATAATGGGAACATTGTTCAAGAAGTGTTCCGATTCGCATGAGCCTGTCCGCCCCATCCGTCCTGCCCGGAAGCGCCGCTTTCCAGACCGCCGAGAACTGGCGACCCGGCCTTGCGTCTGCCCGGCATAGCGAGATTTTTGCCTCTGCCGCCGAAGCGGGCGGGGCAGGCATGGCGCTGGCCATGGCGCTGGATGGCCTGCGCGCGGCGGGTGGTCTCGATGCCGGGGATCGGCGCATGATGCTGTGGGTGCAGGACAGGCAGGCCCTGCGGCTTTCCGGGCGGCCCTTTCGTGCGGGCCTGCCGCCTGAATTGCGCACCCGGCTGATCCATGTCGCGGCCAAGACGGCGGAAGATGCGCTCTTCGCGCTGGAGGAAGGGCTGCGCTGCCGCGATCTGGCCTGCGTGATCGGGGAGATTGCCGGGAACCCGCGCGCGCTGGGGCTCACGGCTTCGCGCCGCCTCAGCCTGATGGCCGAGAGACAGGGCGTGCCCCTGTTTCTGGTGCGGCTGGATGCGGAACGGGACTTGTCCTCTGCCCGGATGCGCTGGGATGTGCGTTCCGCGCCCTCACTGCCGCCGCGCTGGAACCCGGCGGCGCCCGGCAGGCCCGGCTGGCGCGCGGAACTGTTCCGGGCACGTGGCTTCAAGCAAGGAGAATGGACCCTGCGCGATGACGGCACCCGCCTCTCCGCCCAGCGGGTCAGCCCGTCCGCCGCGCCGGATCATGGCGATCTGGTGCAGCGGGCTGGCGATCGATCGCTGGCGTCATTCTGAAAACTGCCGGCCGGGCGAAGGGAGGGACGCCCATCCGCTGGCCCTGATCGAGGAAACCGCGCATGGCCCCCGGCTCGCGGCGCTGAATGCGGCTGCGCTGGCACTGGGCCTGCGTGAAGGTATGCTGCTGGCCGATGCACGCGGCATCTGTCCCCATCTGTTTACTGAGCCTGCGGACCCGCAGGGCGACAGGGCCTTTCTCGGGAGGCTGGCCCTGTGGGCGCAGCGCTGGGGGCCGTGGAGCGCTGTGGACCCGCCCGATGGTGTGCTGGTGGATGTTACCGCCGTGGCGCATCTGTTCGGCGGGGAACAGGCAATGCTGGAGGACGTGCAGGCGCGCCTTGCTGCCCGCCACCTTGCCGCACGCCTTGCCATCGCACCGACCGCGGGGGCGGCCTGGGCGCTGGCACATTATCTTGCTTCGTCATCGCGAGGGGCACAGCCCTGCGGCGATCCAGAGGCCAACGCGCAGCCGCCCCGGATTGCCGTGCCGCCTGCGGCGGCTCGCAATGACGAAGGGGACGAGGGCCTTGCTGCACTCGCCCCGCTGCCCGTCGCGGCCTTGCGGCTGGGGGAGGATGTGCTGCTCGTCTTGCGGCGTCTGGGGCTGAAGCGGATCGGGGATCTGGCCATGATCGGGCGCGATGCACTGCGCCGCCGCTTTCGCAAGCAGCGCGATCCCTTTGCCAATCCGTTGCTGCGGCTCGACCAACTGCTGGGCCGGATTGCCGAGCCGCTGCTGCCGGTTGCGGCCGTGGAAGTACCTCTGGTGCAGCGCAGCCTGCTCGAACCGATCCGCCACTTGCCCTTGCTGGAGCAGGTGCTGGCCGACCTTGCTGCCGATATGGCGCAGCTGCTTGAACGGCGGGGGGAGGGGGCGCGGCGGCTCGAACTCGGCCTGTGGCGGGTGGATGGCGATGCGGCCTTCCGCCAGCTGGAAATGGCGGCGGCCACGCGCGATCCGGCGCATATGGTGCGGCTGTTCTCGGCCCGCTTGGCCGACGTGGATGCCGGATTCGGGATCGAGCTTGTCCGCCTGCGTGCCCCTTGGTGCGAGGCATTGGCACTGGCCCAGTCCGATCTGGAGGCAGAGAAGCATGATGGTGATGGCACCAGCCTTGCGGCCTTTATCGACCGGCTGACCGTTCGCTTAGGCGAAGGGGCCGTGCGCCGTCCCGATCCCCATGCCAGCCACTTGCCCGAACGCGCGCAGCGCTGGGTCGCGCCGCTTGCCCCTCTGGCGGCCGATCAGGGTGAGTTCGCCTTTCACGCCCGCCCGCTCAAACTGCTGGACCGGCCGGAAGCGATTGCGGTGCTGTATGCCACCCCCGATGGCTTCCCGCGCCGTTTCCGCTGGCGCGGCGCCGTGCATGAGATCGCGCGGGTGGAAGGGCCGGAACGGATCGCACCCGAATGGTGGCGGGAACGGTCCGGCACGCGGCTGCGCGATTATTATCGCATCGAGGACGGTCAGGGCCGCCGTTACTGGATTTATCGCCACGGCCTGTTCGGGGATGGACGCGGGGGCGAGCCGGAATGGTTCCTGCAGGGGCTGTTCGCCTGATGCCGGACAAGCCGCTCACTCCTCCGCGCCCGCATGTCTCGCCCGGCCCGGAAGGGATCAGGCCGCCTGCGCGCGCGCCTTTCGTGGAACTGGGGCTGGTCAGCTGTTTTTCCTTCCTGCGCGGGGCTTCGAACCCGGTCGATCTGGTCATGGCAGCCCGCCGGCTCGGCTATGATGCAATCGGGATTGCCGATGCCAACAGCATGGCGGGCGTAGTGCGCATTCACACCGAAGCCAAAGCGCTGATGCTGCGCCCGGTGATCGGCTGCCGGATCGAGACAGTGGAGGGGCTGGCTTTCCTTGCCTATCCCACCGACCGTGCGGCCTATGGCCGATTGTGCCGCCTGATTTCGGCCGGGCGCATGGGCACGCTGGACGGAGGATGGCAGGCCAAGGGCGTGTGCGAGATCACGCTTCCCATGCTGGTGGAGCATAGCGAGGGCGTGCAGCTGATCCTGCTGCCGCCGGAGGATATTTCTCAAACCTTCGATCTATCTCGCCATTCCCGCGCAGGCGGGGATGACGAAGGTAAAAGCGGATCATCCAATCTCCGCCTCGTTTCCCCGCTGCCGCCTTGTGGAGCCCTGGAGGAAATCCTCCCCCATCTCGCTACCCGGCTGCCTACCCTGCGCCATATCGCGGCGAGCTATCTCTATCGCGGGGACGATGTGGCCCAGATCGAGCGGCTCGACGGGTTGGCGCGGGAGAATGGCCTTGGCCTACTCGCCACCAACGATGTCCATTATCACGTGCCCGAACGCCGCCCCCTGCAGGACGTGATGACGGCGATCCGCCACAAGACCACCGTGGCGCAGGCGGGATACCTTCTCCACGCCAATGCAGAGCGGCACCTCAAGGGCCCGGCGGAAATGGTGAAGCTGTTCGAACGCTGGCCCCATGCCATCGAAGCCGCGCGGCAAGTGGCCGATGCCTGCCGGTTCAGCCTGGAAGAGCTGCGATATGTCTATCCCGAACGGATCTATCCCGAAGGACGCACGCCGCAGCAGCAACTGGAAGTGCTCACCTGGGCAGGGGCGGCAGGGCGCTATCCCGAAGGTGTGCCGGATGCCGTGCGCAAAACCATCGACAAGGAACTGGCGCTGATCGGCAAGCTGGACCTTGCGCGCTATTTCCTGACCATCAAGGAGATCGTGGATTTCGCGCGTTCCTGCGATCCGCCGATATTGTGCCAGGGCCGTGGATCGGCCGCGAATTCGGCGGTGTGCTATTGTCTGGAGATCACCTCGGTCAATCCGGCCGAGCATCAGTTGCTGTTCGATCGCTTCCTGTCCGAAGAACGTAACGAGCCGCCCGACATTGACGTCGATTTCGAGCATGAGCGGCGCGAGGAAGTGATCCAGCACATCTATCAGGAATATGGGCGGGATCATGCCGGGCTGTGCGCTACGGTGATCCATTACCGCCCGCGCATGGCGATCCGCGAAGTCGGCAAGGCAATGGGCCTTTCCGAGGATGTCACCGGCGCGCTGGCCCGCACTGTGTGGGGCAGTTACGGCCAGGAAATCTCTGAAGACCATGCCGCGCGCGAGACGGGGCTGGACCTTTCGGACCCGCATCTCAAGCGGGTTCTGGCGCTGACCGAACAGATGATCGGCATGCCGCGCCACCTTTCGCAGCATGTTGGCGGCTTCATCCTCACGAACGATCTGCTGACCGAAACCGTGCCCATCGGCAATGGCGCCATGCCCGATCGCAGTTTCATCGAATGGGACAAGGACGACATAGAGGAACTGGGCATCTTCAAGGTGGATGTGCTGGCGCTGGGTATGCTCACCTGTATCCGCAAGGCGCTGGACCTCTTGCGCCGCCATCATGGGCGCGATCTCACCCTTGCGACGATCCCGGGCGAAGATCCGGTGGTTTACGACATGCTGTGCAAGGCGGATTCTATCGGCGTGTTCCAGGTGGAAAGCCGGGCGCAGATGAGCATGTTGCCACGCCTGCGGCCGCGCAAATTCTACGATCTGGTGGTGGAAGTGGCCATCGTGCGGCCCGGCCCGATTCAGGGCGACATGGTTCACCCCTACCTCCGGCATCGCAAGCTGGCGCGGGAAGGTAAGCCCGGCTTCGATTTGCCGGGGCCGGCGCCGGAACACGGACCGGCAGACGAGCTTTCCTCGATTCTGGGGCGCACCTTCGGCGTGCCGATCTTTCAGGAACAGGCGATGAAAATCGCCATGGATGCGGCCAAATTCTCGCCGGAAGAGGCCAATCAGCTGCGCAAGGCAATGGCCACATTCCGCTCGCGCGGGATGGTGCATCAGCATGAGGAAAAAATGGTCGGCCGGATGGTGTCGCGTGGATACGATCCCGAATTTGCCCAGCGTTGCTTCAACCAGATCAAGGGCTTCGGTGAATATGGCTTCCCGGAAAGCCATGCGGCGAGTTTCGCCTTGCTGGTCTATGCCTCAAGCTGGCTCAAATGCCATTATCCGGCGGCCTTTGCCGCGGCACTGCTCAATTCCCAGCCCATGGGCTTTTACGCCCCGGCCCAGATCGTGCGCGATGCGCGTGACCATGGGGTTACAGTGCTGCCGGTAGATGTGAACTGTTCGGAATGGGACTGTACGCTTGAAGAGGCGGGAGGCAGGATCGCCCTGCGCCTTGGCTTGCTGCAGGTGGACGGTTTCCCCGAACATGCCGCGGCAAAGCTTGTAGGCGCCCGGGCGGAGGGCGGGGCCTTTCGCGACGTAGCGGAATTGCGCGAGCGGGCAGGGCTTATCCCGGCGCAGGTTGAACGGCTCGCTTCTGCCGATTGCTTCGGCTCGCTGGCCCTGCCGCGTCGGCAGGCCTTGTGGGATGCGCGTACGCTCGTCTCCGCGCCGGAACTGCCCCTGTTCGCCGCCATGGCGGCGCGGGATGAGGGGGCGGAACGGAACGTCACACACCTGCCCGCCATGCCGCTTTCGGAAGAGGTGGTGGCCGATTACCAGACCCAGCGGCTGAGCCTGAAAGCCCATCCGTTGAGCTTCCTGCGACCCTTGCTGCAGGATCGGGGATTCCAGACCTGCGCGGATCTGCGCGCCCGGCGACAGCGTTCGACGGTGCAACTGGCGGGTGTGGTGCTGATCCGCCAGCGTCCCGGATCGGCCAAGGGCGTGTGCTTCATCACCATCGAAGACGAGACGGGGGTGGCCAATCTGGTGGTCTGGCCCGATGCGATGGCGCGGTTCCGGCCGGTCATCATGGGTGCCCGCCTGCTCGAAGTGCGGGGGCGGGTGGAGTATGATGAGGATGTGATCCACGTGATCGTGACGCATCTTGCCGATGCCACGGGCGACCTTAACCGGCTTTCGGACGATCTGCTCAGCCCGGCAGTGGACCGGGCGGATCACGTGAACCGTCCGTTGCAGGGCAGCCGTGGGCACCATCACGCAGGCCACCCGCGCAATGCGCGCGTGATCCCGAAATCACGCGATTTTCACTGATTTTGCAGCGGCGCCTTTCTGGGGCGCCGGATTACTGCGGCGCTGGGCCACCGGCAGGCGGGCCGGACATGAAGATCGTCTGCACCTGAATCTTGCCGTCGCGAACGATGAATTCCTCGGTCGCTTTCATCGGACCCATTTCCCAGGTCATGAAGCCGACATTGCCTTCTTCCCACACCCGGGTGACGTTCATCTTGGGCGCGCCGCCGCCATTGGCTCCGCCAGCGGGCGGGGCGGAAGGGGCAGGGCCGGCAGGGCGCTTGAACATGTTCTCGAACAGGCCGCGGATCGCATCCTTGCCCTGGAACGCTCGGCCCTGCTGCAACACGACCGCGTCATCTGCATAATCAGCCATGATCGCATCGACATTGCCGCCCGAAGAGACGTGGCGATTGACGATTTCGGTGGGCGTGAGATCGGCCGCTTGTGCCGCACCCGTGATAGAGAGGGCGGCAATCGCGCCCAGCAACTGGAATTTCATGGCATTCTCCCCTGCGCGACCCGCGCCGGAGTGCGGGTAGCCGTTGGGAACGAGGCGAGAAACCCTGCGACGGGTTCTCGCCTGCGTGCCGTGCATTCCCTGCGACAAATTGTTAGAATGCGAAGTGTTAGATCGCTTCGAGGGCGTAACCGGCAGAGCGGACCGTGCGGATCGGATCGGGCGAATTGCCAACGGAGATCGCCTTGCGCAGACGGCGGATATGGACGTCCACCGTGCGTTCCTCGATCTCGCTCCCCGTGCCCCATACGCCGTCAAGCAGTTGCCCGCGGCTGAACACGCGGCCGGGGCTTTCCATGAAGAACTTGAGCAGGCGATATTCCGTCGGACCGACAGCGAGTTGCTGGCCGCGCCGTTCCACGCGGTGCGCCACCGGATCCAGCTTGAGGTCGCCAACTTCCAGCATCTCGCCCGCCAGAGCCGGGCGCACACGGCGCAGCACGGCCGAGACGCGGGCGAGCAATTCGCGTGGAGAGAAAGGCTTGGTCACATAATCGTCGGCACCGGTTTCCAGGCCGCGCACCCGGTCATCCTCCGCCTCGCGGGCAGTGAGCATGATGATGGGGACATGGGCAGTTGCCTTGTCGCGGCGCAGGCGGCGGCAGACTTCGATCCCGCTGGTGCCTTCGATCATCCAGTCGAGGATGACCAGATCCGGCACATCCTCATCGGCGAACATCAGGGCTTCGTCACCATCGGCAGTGGTGCGGACATTGTAACCTTCACTCTGGAAACGATATTCCAGCAGTTCGGCAAGGGCAGGATCGTCTTCTACGAGAAGAAGCTTGGGTGCAGCCACGTCTTGGGTTCCGGTCAGTTTCAGGGCCCCATCACCACAAAGATGTTACAGGAATGCGACAAGCATCCTCACGTCATACGATAGCTTAACTTACGCCGTCTGTCTCGCCGTCCAGTTCTGGCACATAGGTGCCGGTGGCGGCATAATAGACCATCTCGGCCACATTGGTCGCATGGTCGCCGATACGTTCGATGCTGCGGGCAATGAACAGCAATTGCGCGGCGCTGCTGATGGTGGCCGGGCTTTCCATCATATGGCTGACCAGATTGCGGAAGATGCTTTCGTAGAAAGCGTCGACCTTCTCGTCGCGCGCAATCACTTCGCGTGCAGTCACCGGATCGCGCGCGGCATAGGCAGTCAGCACATCGTGCACCATTTCCGAAGCAACCTCGCCCATGGCAGGCAGCAGGGTCAGCGGGTCAAAATGCTTGCGTGCCTGAAGTTCGTTCACGCGCTTGGCGATGTTCTTCGCATAATCGCCGATACGTTCCAGCACGCCGGCGATCTTCAACGCGGCGATCACTTCGCGCAAATCGTCCGCCATGGGCGCGCGCAGGGCAATGATCCGCACTGCCAGCTTGTCGACCTCGATTTCCAGCGCATCGATTTTCTTGTCGCGCCGCACGACCTCACGGGCGAGCTTCTCGTCATGCTTGACCAGCGCCTGGAGCGATTCCTGGATAGCGAGTTCAGCCAGGCCGCCCATCTCCGCGATCAGGCCGCGAAGCCGGGTGATGTCCTCATCGAATGCCTTGACCGTATGTTCGCTGCTCATCAGCCGTACCGTCCAGTAATGTAATCCTTGGTGCGTTCTTCGCGCGGATTGGTGAAGATATCGGATGTCTGGCCGTACTCGACCATTTTTCCAAGATGGAAGAATGCAGTGCGCTGCGAAACGCGTGCGGCCTGCTGCATCGAGTGCGTAACGATCACGATGGCGAAGCGTCCGCGCAATTCGTCGATCAATTCCTCGATACGGGCCGTGGCGATCGGGTCGAGAGCCGAACAGGGCTCGTCCATCAGGATCACTTCGGGGTCGACCGCAATGGCGCGGGCAATGCACAGGCGCTGCTGCTGGCCGCCGGAAAGCGCGGTTCCGCTGTCGGACAGGCGATCCTTCACTTCATCCCACAGGCCCGCGCGACGGAGCGAACGCTCCACGATCACGTCCAGATCGGCTTTGCTTTCCGCAAGGCCATGGATCTTCGGGCCATAGGCGATGTTCTCGAAGATCGACTTCGGAAACGGGTTAGGCTTCTGGAACACCATGCCCACGCGGGCGCGAAGCTGCACCACATCCATGCCTGATTTGTAGATGTCCTCGCCATCCAGCATGATCTCGCCTTCTACGCGGGCGGCCGCGATCGTGTCGTTCATGCGGTTGAGCGTGCGCAGGAAGGTGGACTTGCCGCAGCCCGATGGGCCGATGAAGGCCGTCACGAATTCGGTCTCGATGTCGATCGAAACCTCGTCGATGGCCTTCTTGTCACCGTAGAAAACAGAGACCTTGTTGGCGCTCATCTTCGGCATGTTGGCAGCGGGGGAATTTTCTATCGTCACCACTTCTTCTCGAACCGGTTGCGCAGGTAGATGGCAAGGCCATTCATCACCAGCAGGAACATCAATAGCACAATAATCGCCGCCGAAGTCCGTTCGACGAAACCGCGATCGATTTCATCGGACCAGAGGAAAATCTGGACCGGAAGCAGGGTGGCGGGCGAAGTGAAGCCATCGGGCGGTGTGGCCACGAAGGCGCGCATGCCGATCATCAGGGCAGGGGCGGTTTCCCCCAACGCACGGGCCATACCGATGATCGTGCCGGTGAGAATGCCCGGAAGCGCCAAGGGCAGGACGTGGTGGAACACCACCTGGATCGGCGATGCGCCCAGTGCCAGCGCGCCATCGCGGATTGTGGGCGGCACTGCCTTGATGGCATTGCGGCCGGCGATCACAATCACGGGCATCGTCATCAAGGCGAGGGTTAAGCCGCCGATTAGTGGAGCGGAGCGATAACTGGGGAACAGGGTGAGAAACACCGCGAGGCCCAGCAAACCGAAGATAATAGAAGGCACGGCGGCCAGATTGTTGATCGAGACTTCGATAATGTCGGTCCACCGGTTCTTCGGCGCATATTCCTCAAGGTAGAGCGCGGCGAGCACGCCAATGGGGAATGCGAAGGCAAGTGTGATCAACATGGTCAGCATCGAGCCTTTCAGCGCCCCCCAGATGCCCACCAGTTGCGGATCGGTCGCGTCCGATCGGGAGAGGAAGCCGAAGTCGAAATTCTTCTGCAGCTTGCCTTCCGCCTTGAGCTGGTTCGCAAGCGGCTGCAGGTCGACTTGGCCATCGCCGGAGTAGGCTGCGGCGAGCTTGTGCGAGGCAGGGACCATCAACTCGCTCTTCGAGCCAAGGATCGAAGGATCGGCGATGATCATCTTCGCCACATCGCGCCAGGCTTCCGAATTGATCTGCTGCGCGCCGGCTTCACCAAGCGACTTGGTCGCATAGAATTCGATGACGGCAGGCAGGCCCTGCGCCTCGAGCGACTGGATCGCATTGGGCTGAGCCAGCACGGCGGGATCGCCAGTGATGCCGGCTTCGGGGAAGTCGATTTCCACTGCGAGTTCGACGCGCTTGAAGCCCGAAATGCCATTGGAAGCCATGGTGACCAGCAGGAAGGCCAGCACCGCGATCGAGAACAGGATCGACAGCAGGCCCGCCAGCTTGAAGCGGCGCTCTGCAGCATAACGCTTGCGGATGCGCGCCTCGAATGCCGGGGTGCGGGTGGGGAGGACTGCCTCACTCATAGGCTTCACGGAACCTCTTCACCACGCGCAGGGCCACGATGTTCAGGCCCAGCGTTACAAGGAACAGGACAAACCCAAGCGCAAAGGCGCTGAGCGTCGCAGGATGGTCGAAACTGGCTTCACCGGTCAGCATGGCGACGATCTGCACAGTAACCGTGGTCATCGCCTCCAGCGGATTGCCGGAGAGCTTGGCGGCATAGCCTGCAGCCATCACCACGATCATCGTCTCACCGATCGCGCGGCTGATTGCCAGCATCACGCCTGCGACGATGCCGGGAAGGGCTGCCGGGACGAGAACGCGGCGGATCGTCTCATTGGTGGTCGCGCCCATTGCCAGGCTGCCGTCGCGCATGGCCTGCGGCACGGCAGCGATGGAATCGTCGGCCATGGAGGACACGAACGGGATGATCATCACGCCCATCACGAGGCCGGCCGCCAGCGCACTTTCGCTTGAGGCGTTAGAGATGCCGATGGAAACAGCCATGTCGCGAATGGCAGGCGCAATCGTGAGCGCAGCGAAATAGCCATAGACCACGGTTGGCACACCCGCGAGAATCTCCAGCGCGGGCTTCAGCCATTTGCGCCAGGCGGGGCTGGCATATTGCGTGAGGTAGATTGCGCTCATCAGGCCGAGCGGAATTGCCACCACCATCGCGATGATCGCGCCGATATAAATCGTGCCCCAGAACAGCGGGATCGCGCCGAACCGGCTCGGATCGGCAGCCTCGACCGAACTCATCGGGTCCGGCCCCCAATGGGTGCCGAACAGGAAGGAGATCGGATCGATCATTCCGAAAAAGCGGATCGTCTCGAATACGAGCGAAAGGAAAATGCCGAGCGTGGTGAGGATCGCCACCAGCGAAGCCAGCAGCAGGATCAGCATCACGATCCGTTCCACTCGGGTGCGGGCGCGGAAATCGGGGCGCAGGCGCGTGAAGGACCATGCGCCGCCAAGGAAGGCGACCACCAGCGTGGCAGCGATGCCGATTGCGTTCATGCGCATCAGCGCAGCGCGATAGGGTTCGACCAGTTCGCGGGCGAGGGGATTGAACACCCCGTTCGCCGCGCCGCTGGCCACCGCGCGCGCTTCCGCCAGGATGGTTTCGCGCTGCAGGCCGAAGACCGGCAGATGCGCAGCAGCCGGATCGGCCAGAACGGATTGGGTCACTAACACCGGGGCAATGAAGCCCCAGGCAAGGATGAACAGGATCGCCGGGATGACGACCCAGAGGGCGACGTACCAGCCGTAATAGGAGGGCAGCGAAGCGATCCGCCGGTCAGGCATTGCCCGGCGGAAGCTCCAGGCCCGTGCACGAGCCGCGAGCCATCCCGCGAGCCCGAGCCCGAGGGCGAGGAGAAGCAGAATGGCTGGCGACATAATCCGTGCTCGTCCTTATTCGAAGTCGGACGCGCTGAGCACGGTGTATTCAGTGGCCGCCTTGGTGCTCTTGGCGAGCACATCATCCGGGCTCACGACCATGCCAATCTTCGCGAGCGGACCGTCCTTGCCCCAGTTCTTCACCCATTCGGCGAGGAACTGCTTGAGGCCGGGAATCGCATCCAGATGGTCCTTCTTCACATAGATGAAGAGCGGACGAGCGCCCGGATAGGCGAAGCTGGAGATGTTGTCATAGGTCGGCACGATGCCATTGACGGTCAGACCGTTCAGCTTGTCGATGTTTTCTTCCAGATAGGAATAGCCGAACACGCCGATTGCCTTCGGATTGCTCTCGATCTTCTGGACGATCAGATTGTCCTGCTCGCCCTGATCGACATAAGCGCCGTCACCGCGGACTTCGGTGCAGATCTGCTTGAACTGGTCCTCATTGCTCTCCTTGAGGGCCTTCATCGCCGGATCGGTTTCGCAACCCTTTTCAAGGATCAGTTCCTTGAGCGCGTCGCGCGTGCCGGAAGTCGAGGGCGGGCCGTAAACCAGAATCGGGTCGGCCGGCAGTGACGGATCGACATCCTTCCAGGTCTTGGCGGTCTGTTCCTTGCCGAAGGGCTTCGCGGCCAGAGCCTTGTAGATAAGCGCCGGGGTGAGGTTCATCTCGATCCCGCCCTTGTCGGCGGCGAATGCGATACCGTCGAGACCGACCTGGATTTCGATGATGTTCGTGACGCCATTGGCCTGGCATTCCTCGAACTCCGACTTCTTCATCCGACGCGATGCGTTGGTGATGTCGGGAGTGCTGGCGCCGAGGCCCGCGCAGAACAGCTTCATGCCGCCGCCGGTGCCGGTCGATTCGATAATCGGCGACTTGAGGTCATGGTTGGAGCGCGCGAGCGACTCAGCAACAGCCTTGGCGAAAGGATAGACGGTGGAGGAACCCACGGCGCGGATCGAGTCGCGCGTCGCGTTATCGCCGCTGCTGCCGCATGCCGACAGCGCGAGAGCGGCGGAAATCAGGGGAAGGGCGAGAAGTGCTTTGGTCTTCATGGTCATGTCCCGGACTGGGAGGCTGGATGCCTCGTGGCTGACTGCCCGCGCGATGTTGGAGTTATGTGACACATGTATGACAAGACTACCGAGTCTGTTCGATAGTCGGTAGCTTCACGGTCACAACTGTGCCTTCACCCTTCTTGCTGGTGATGTCGAGACGCCCGCGATGGCGCTCCACAATATGCTTCACAATCGCCAGACCGAGGCCTGTTCCGCCAGCGGCGCGACTGCGGCCTGGATCGGTGCGGTAGAAGCGCCGGGTGAGGTGCGGAATATGTTCCGGATCAATGCCTTCGCCACGGTCGGTCACAGTGAAAACCGCCCGGTCGCCTTCTTCGGTCTTCAGGACGACATTCACCGGCTGATCCTGCGCACCGTATTTGAGCGCGTTGTCGACCAGATTGCGGACGAGCTGTTCCAGCTGTTGGGTATCGCCGCGCACAGTCACTTCTGTTTCTGGCAGAGTGATCGAAACTCTGGACTTGTCCTTTGCCGCGCCAGCATCGCGTGCTGCCTTGGCCACCAGTTTGACAAAATCGAGCTGCTCGGCCGGTTGATCGTGTTTCTCCGCCTCGATGCGGGAAAGCGACATCAGGTCGCTGACGAGGCTCTGCAGACGCCGTGCTTCGCGAAGGACTGTGTCGAGGAATTTGGCCGAAGTTGCAGGATCGACCGAATCCCCTTCCTCCGTAAGCGTTTCGACATAGCCGATGATGGAGGCGAGCGGCGTGCGCAGCTCGTGACTGGCGTTGGCGACGAAATCGGTATGGGCACGACTGATGTCGGCTTCGGTCGTGCGGTTGTGAAGCTCGATCACCCAGTAGCGGTCGTTGATCGAATGGAGCGTCACCTTCCATATGCTGCGCGGTGTGGTGAGGCCCTGGATCGTGGCCGATCCGTCACGCTTGCGATCCAGCAAGGCAATCGCCTGAGGATGGCGCAGTGCTACGCGCGCATCCTGTCCGACGATATGCTTGCCGAACACGACGCGGGCGGCCGAATTGGCAATGATGATGCGGTTCCGATCAAGCAGCAGCAAGGGCAGGCTGAATTGCTCGATCATGTCGCGCATCCCGTCGCGCGTCAGTTGTACGGAATCGGTCTGGGGTTGCACCATCCGTTCGACCGGGCGTGCGATCCAGAGAGAGCAGACCCAGAGCAAAAGCACGGCGGCAACCAGCCACAGATCGGCTCCGGCCACGATCATGCCGATTCCGGCGGCGATTGCGATCAAGACGCCTGGCCAGGGTTTGGAACGGAATTCGCTCATTGCGCTTTGCGCTTAGCCGCGCAGATGGCGCGTCGCCAAGAGGCAACGGAAGCTTGTCATAACTGGCGGTGGAGATTGATGCACGGCCATGGCGCGTGCTGGTGACCCCTACGGGAATCGAACCCGTGTTTCAGCCGTGAAAGGGCCGCGTCCTAACCGCTAGACGAAGGGGCCGGGCTATCCGGCAATCCGGTTTGAGAAGATGTAATCAACTCACCGGGTGGCGTGGTTTGAAGCCTTATCCACCGTGGTGACCCCTACGGGAATCGAACCCGTGTTTCAGCCGTGAAAGGGCCGCGTCCTAACCGCTAGACGAAGGGGCCACGTCGGTGGCAGGCCCGCGCACTTAGGGGTGGTTTCCTGTGCGGTCAAGCCCTGTGAAACGCTTTTGTCTCAATCTGCCCAGGCAGCGTCTTCCACGTGCAGTTCCGCTTGCGGACGGCTGCCCCAATCGTCCAGCTTGACGCGCCCCGCCAGCCACAGGTTGCGACCCCGCGAACCGTGCAGCAAGGCTTGCCCAAGCTCAGTTTCTGCGGCCCTGAAGGCCACGGCCTTGAACGAGCCGCCGTCGCGTCCGCTGGCGATCAGCCTCACATGATCCTTGCCCACGATATCGGCCTTCACCAGCCGGACGGGGCCGACTGCAACGCGCGGTGCAGGCCAGCCGACGCCAAATGGGCCTGCGCTTTCCAGTGTCTCCACAAGATTCGGCGTCAGTCCACCTGGCGCCAGAGCAAGGTCGAGCAACATTGAACGTTCTTCCATCGCCCGCGCCACTGCACCTGAAAGGCGCTCGTCCAGCCAGTCCGCCAGCGAATCGAGCTTGTCCGGCGCCACGGTGAGGCCTGCCGCCATGGCATGGCCGCCGCCAGCCACCAGCAGGCCGTGTTCGCGTGCGGCAATGATGGCAGAGCCGAGATCGACTCCGCTGATGGAACGACCAGAGCCTTTGCCGCGCCCTTCCTCATCCGCATCAAGCGCGATGACGAGGGCCGGCTTACCGGTCTTCTCCTTGATCCTTCCGGCGACGATGCCGATCACACCGGGATGCCAGCCGCTGCCGGCAAGGACCAGGACCGAGCGATTGTGCTGCGAAGCCAGCTGATCTTCCGCCGCTTCCTGCACGGCAGCCTCGATGGCCCGGCGTTCTTCGTTGAGGACGGAAAGCTGCCCGGCAATGGCGCGCGCCTCATCCGGGTCTTGCGTGGTGAGCAGCCGGACTCCAAGCGTTGATTCGCCTACCCGACCGCCCGCATTGATTCGTGGGCCGAGGGCAAAGCCAAGATCGCTGCATGTGGGGGCGCGGTTCAGGCGACTTGCGTCGATCAGGGCCGACATGCCGGTATTCTCGCGCTTTGCCATGATCTTGAGGCCCTGGGCCACAAGCGCCCGGTTGAGGCCGTGCAGCGCGGCGACATCAGCCACGGTGCCAAGGGCGACGAGATCGAGCAGGGCAAACAAATCCGGCTCGGGCCGGGTCTCAAAATAGCCGCGATCACGCAGGGTCCGCACGGTTGCGATGGCCAGAAGGAACGCAACGCCTACTGCCGCCAGATGGCCATGGGCAGCGCCGGTATCGCTCTCGTCCAAACGATTGGGGTTCACCAGCGCGGCCGCGATGGGCAGTTCGGTGGAGCATTTGTGATGATCGACCACGATCACGTCGACGCCCGCGTCATGGGCCATCGCAAGCGCCTGATGCGCCATCGCGCCGCAATCGACCGTCACGATCAGGCTGGAGCCTTCCTCGGCAAGGCGAACCAGAGCTTCGCCTGACGGGCCATAACCTTCCAGCAGCCTGTCAGGGATGTAATAGCGCGCCTCGTGCCCCAGCATGCGCAGCAGGCGGATGAGCAGGGCCGCACTGGTCGCGCCATCGACGTCGTAATCGCCATAGACCGTGATGGTCTCATTCCCCAGCACCGCTTCGGCCAGGCGTCGAGCCGCTTCGTCCATGTCGCGAAAGGCGCTTGGATCAGGCAGAAAACCGCGCAGAGTTGGGGTGCGGTGCCGTTCTATATCGTCAGGGCTGACCCCGCGAGCCAGCAGCAATTGCGTGACGAGATCCTGTTCCAGCCCTGCCATGCCGGCGTGGCTCTCACCCAGATCCATATTGCCGCCACGCCAGCGCCAGCTACGCCCTGCGAGCGAGCGCTCCACTCCGAAAACTGCCGATGTCCCATGGGATGCCATGCGCGCGGCCTAACCCGGAGTAGGGGCGATTGACAATGCCGCGCCATCCCGGATGCTGGCATTATGGATGAACCTGCCCCGTACCTGCTGATCCTGTGGCATAGCCGCACCGGCGCCGCACAGGCCATGGCGCGAGCTGCGGCGGATGGCGCCGGCGGTGACGTCCGCCTGTTGCGGGCCGGTGATGCCCGGTCGCGAGACCTGCTTGCGGCAGCCGGTTTCCTGTTCGTCTGCCCCGAAAATCTGGGCAGCATGACGGGCGAGATGAAGGAACTGTTCGATCGCTGCTATTATCCGCTGCTCGGCCGGATCGAAGGACGCGCATATGCCACATTTATCGCTGCCGGTTCCGATGGGGCCGTGGCGCAGGCACAGATTGACCGGATCGTGACCGGTTGGCGCCTGCGCCGGGTGGCCGATCCCGTGATCGTCAACCTGGCCGCTCAGACGCCGGATGCAATCCTTGCCCCCAAGCATGTTCCCGCCGCCGAACTGGAACGCTGCCGCGAGGTCGGGGCAGCTCTTGCCGAAGGGATAAGGCTTGGAATCTTCTGAGCGATTCCTCCGATGTGGACGCGGTTGTCCTGCGTCTTTGACCCGGAAATCGCGCATAGGCCTCCACCAGAAATAAGCAGGACTGAGGGGGCAGGCCATCAAACGGGAAGTCGCAACCGGCGGCAGGCAAGCAGCGCCGGTACTTTCGTTGCTCTTCGATGCCGCATCGCGGCCCGATCCCGGTGCAATTCGGGCGCTCGCGAAGTCCGGGGAGTTCTCGATCACTTTCGATTCAACTTCGCGCAACAACCGGGGCTGCGAGGGTGATTGGCTTGAACTTGCCGTCAATGGGCTGACCTTCGATCTGCGCGGCCTCGCTCCGGGCGATCCCGGGATGTTGCTGCTGCATCCGCGACGTTTCGGCCTGCTGCCTTCGCTTTCCCACTGCGAGGCGGTCACGCTGTCACCTGGCCCGCATCTGGCCGGCGGTGAGAGGATGGAGGCCGTGCTTCGTGCGCAGATGCTGCTGGGCGTGCTGCTGTGCGATCTGCCCGGCCTCGCCGCGGTTTGCTGGCTGCCCGCAAGCAGCCTGACGGGGGCGAGCCTGTTCCGCGAAGCGACCATGGGCTGGCTGGCCGGGCGTCCGGTGCCGGACTTTCTTGCAGAAGAAGTTGCAGCCTGACGGGATTTAAAGCCCGGCCTTGAGCGCCAGTTCGCGCCTGGCCTCGGCATATTGCGCTTCCAGCCTTGCGACCCGCACGGCAACTGGCTCCACTTCCTTGACCGCGCCGATGCCCTGGCCGGAACCCCAGATGTCTTTCCATGCCTTGGCCTCGCTGCCGGTGGCCTTGGCGAAGTCCATCGTGGTGGGATCGCTTTCCGGCAGGTGGTCCGGGTCAAGCCCGGCCCGCTCGATGGAGCTTTTCAGATAATTGCCGTGAACCCCGGTGAAGAGGTTGGAATAGACGATGTCTGCCGCAGCGCCTTCCACGATGGCCTGCTTGTAGGCGTCGATGGCATTGGCTTCCGGTGTCGCGATCCAGGGTGAGCCGATATAGGCAAGGTCCGCGCCCATGGCCTGCGCGGCCAGAATGGAGCGGCCATGGGCAATCGCGCCGGACAGGGCAATCGGCCCGTCGAACCATTCGCGCAGTTCCTGCATCAGGGCGAAGGGCGATTGCGCCCCGGCATGGCCGCCTGCCCCGGCAGCGACGGCAATCAGCCCGTCCGCACCCTTTTCAATCGCCTTGTGGGCGAAGCGCTGGTTGATGATGTCGTGCAGCACGATGCCGCCCCAGTCATGGACGCCCTTGTTGATGTCCTCGATCGCGCCGAGCGAAGTGATGACCAGCGGCACTTTCCACTTCGCCAGCACCATGGCGTCTTCCTCCAGCCGGGGGTTGGATCGGTGGACGATGAGGTTGCAGGCAAAGGGGGCGGCTGGCCGGTCGGGATTGTCGCGATCATGCGCGGCCAGTTCTTCGGTGATGCGGTGCAGCCATTCGTCCAGCATGCCGGAAGGGCGGGCGTTGAGCGTGGGGAAGCTGCCCACGATCCCCGCCTTGCATTGCGCGATCACCAGTTCCGGGTTGGAGATGATGAACAGCGGCGAACCGATCACCGGCAGGCGCAGATGGGAAAGCAGGGCGGGAAGGGACATGGTGCGTTCCGTTCAGCTTCGGGCCGATCTGGCCGGGGGTGTTACACCTGTTACACGAAAATCCGTTTTGCCGGATGGCTGTGTAACAGAGTGATATTGTTTAAATAATATATTGAAATATATGGATTTAACTAAATTCAGCGACAGTTCTAGCACGCAGGATAGGGTGTAGGAAAGGCTTGCCCCGCAGGGGGCGCTGCGTAATGCTCCAGCCCATGCAGGGGATCATCGTCGCGCTTGCCAGCGATGGGGAACATCGCTTTTCGAAGCAGCCGCGCGGCGGGCTGCGGCTGATTGCCGGGCAGGGTGTGGAAGGCGATGCGCATTCCGGCAGCACGGTCCAGCATCTCTCCCGGGTCGCGAAGAATCCGGCGGCCCCCAATCTGCGTCAGCTTCATCTGATCCATGCCGAATTGCTGGATGAACTTGGCGAGAAGGGCTTCCAGATAGAACCCGGCCAGTTGGGCGAGAATGTCACTACACGCGGTGTGGATCTGCTGGGCCTATCGGCCGGAACGCGCCTGAAGCTTGGCGAAGAGGCGCTGATCGAGATTACCGGCTTGCGCAATCCGTGCCGCCAGATTGACGAAAATGTCGGACAAGGCGCCATGGCGGCGGTGCTGGGCCATGCCGCAGACGGTTCGCTGATCCGCAAAGCGGGGGTGATGGCAGTCATTCTGCGTGGCGGGGAAGTGCGCCGCGGCAACAGGGTGCAAGTTGAGTGGGCGCCGGAACGGCTCATTCCGCTCGGCCCGGTTTAGGCTGTAGACTCATAAACACGGAGCCACAGACGCATTGATGCGAGTTGGACCATGGCGAGGAAGTTCTCAGCCAGCTTGTCGTATCGGGTGGCGACGCGGCGGAAGTGCTTCAACCTGGAAAGAAGCGTTCGATCACGCGCCACTCGAAGTCGGTCAGATCATATCGGCTCATGCAGACGCTGAATCAGATTTCTGCGCGATATGAGAGCTACAAGTCAGCGTTTGACCATTTGCGGACACGGGCAATTTGGGCGATGATATTGCAATGCTGATGTTTAGCTTCATTCTACTGACTGCTACGTTGCTCGTCTGCAACCTGATCTATTGCGGTCAGCACATTATTGCAGACCTGCACCGTTCGCGACGCGCCCAAATGGTATGGGGCCTGTTGGCATTAGCGGGTGCGATTGCTGCTTTGGTAGCGATGGCTTGGGGTACACTCGCGAGCCTCGCCCATCTTTAGATGAGGCTTCTGGGCGATTGCGAACTGCCCAGTTTATAGGTTCACGGCCTAGCAAGCACCTTATACAATTTAGTATGATGAGCTTACAATTATTGTAGTCTCGAATAACAAAATTACAAATTCCTTCTTATTTTAGAAAAGTTCGTATAACCTCCTCCAAATTGAGTCGCATGACGGGAGAGGGGCATGACGATGAAATTCCATCATTCCATCCGCCACGCATTATTTGCGGGCGCAGTTTCGGCGGCGATGTTGGGGGCATTTGCCGCACCCGCCTTCGCGCAGGAGGAGCAGGACCAGGAGGATGTGGAGCTATACGCTCCGATCATCGTCACCGGCACTCTCCGGCAAGGTGGGGCGCAGGATATCCGGCATTTCCGCGAAATATCCTTCGATGGCGGCAATGAATTCATGCCCCCGCTGGGCAGCCTCACCATGGAAGGCCTGTTGGGCGAACATGACCTGACCCTGCCGCGTAGCGGGGAATGCCGCCAGACTTTCTGCCTCGTAGGCCATGCAATGAAGGCTGAGCTGGCGCTGCGCCCGCAGGATGCGTGGTTCGTGGGGCTGGATTTCGATTCCAATATCGACGCCGAAAGCTGGAAGGCCGCGCCGCTCAGCCTCGTCGCAGTGGTGGACCGTTCAGGATCGATGGAAGGGGCGCCCATCGCCAAGGTGAAGGAGGCACTGCGCTCGGTCGTCTCGCAAATGGGTGAGGGGGATCGCTTCGGGATCGTGCTGTATGGCTCTGCCACCAATGTTCACCTGCCGGTGATGGATGTGGCAGGCCATCGCGGCGACATTCTGAAGGCAATCGATTCCATCCAGATCGATGGGGCGACCTATCTCGAGGCCGGGCTGAAGCTGGGCTACCAGACAGCCTATGCCGAATTGCCGCAGAGCAAGGGCAAGACCCGGCTGATGCTGTTCACGGACGAGAACCCCAATGTCGGCAATACCAGCGCGGAAGGCTTCATGGCTCAGGCCAGTGCGGGTTCCGCGCGCGGGGTAGGGCTGACCACGATCGGTGTGGGCGTGCATTACGATGGCGCATTGGCCGCCAGGGTTTCCAGCGCACCGGGGGGCAATCTGTTCTTCATTGAACAGGACCGCCGGGCAGATGAGCTGTTCGACAAGGAATTCCGCAACATGACCAGCGAGGTCGCGCAGAATATCGCGATCTCCATGACCCCGCCCGAAGGCTATGCGATCACTGGCGTGTTCGGGGTGCCCGATGGCCTGATGACACAGGCGCAGGACGGCACGGTGAGTGTGACGATCGGCACGGCCTTCCTCTCGACCAATGGCGGCGGAATCTACGCCACGCTCGGGCGGGATTCCACGCGCAGTCACTTGCCGCTGGCGCCGCTCGATCCGGGTAGCCCGCTGCTGGACGTCACGCTGGCCTATGTCGATGCGATTACCGGCAAGGAGGGCGGGGACCGGCTGACGGTGACGCAACCTGAGGGCCCGGCGCCAGCGCGGCTGGATGCCGCCATGGCGCTGGTGGACGAATATGTCTCGCTCACTCAGGCGCTCGATCAATATCATGTGCGCAATGACAAGAAGGGCGCCTTCGCCACGCTGGATGGGCTGGGCAGCCGCCTGTCCGCCGGCGGGCATGAGGGCTTCGGCAATGAAGAGGAACTGATCGGCAGCCTGCGTGACCGGATGGCCTATCTGGCTGGTTATAGCGGCGAGGTGCCGGCAGAACTGCGCCCGCTGGAACTGGTGGGCCGGTGGAAGGTCACCTATTTCAAAGGCGTCAGCGATGTGCGGCGCGGCGACGTGATCGAGATCACGAATGATAATGGCTTCATTACCTATCCCGGCGGGAATGATGAAGGTGACGAGATCTGGCAATCCTACCAGGTCAATGCGCGCCAGCTCTACATTCCCAGCGGGGATCTTCTCTTCCAGTATCGTCGCAACGGGGATCGCCTGACCCTGCGTTCCCGCGACGGGGAAGCGGAGATCGCCATGCGGATCGACTGATCCGCCGGGCCGGGCGGGCGTATCTCCCCCCTCGCGTCCGCCCGGCCAAACGGCGCGCATTCCCTGTGCGCCGTTTGTGCATTTTGCCTTCGATCAATTCGCTGGGGCTGCCTGCGGGCTATCGCTCTGCTGCCACGAGTCCAAGAACTCATGCGGAGAGACGATGCGATGACTCACTTCCCAGACAATCCGGGCTTCACCGGAACGCTTCGCCCCTTGCGCCTGCAGGGTGACATTCTCGACATGGAAGTCGAAGGCGAAATTCCGGCGGAACTGAACGGGGCGTTCCACCGCGTTCACCCGGATAACCAGTTCGCGCCAATGTTCGATGACGATCAGTTCTTCAATGGCGACGGCATGGTCAGCATGTTCCGAGTGCATGACGGCAAGGTCGATTTCCGCCAGCGCTATGCCCATACGGACAAGTGGAAGCTGGAGAACAAGGCCGGGCGCTCGCTCTTCGGCCATTACCGCAATCATTTGACCGACGATCCTTCCGTTGCGGGGCAGATTCGCGGCACGGCGAACACCAATGTGATGGTCCATGCGGGCAAGCTCTACGCGATGAAGGAGGACAGTCCCTGCCTCATCATGGACCCCAATTCGCTGGACAGTTTCGGCTATACGGATTTCGGCGGGCGGCTTGAGGCCAAGACCTTCTGCGCCCATCCCAAGATCGATCCGGTCACGGGCAATATGTGTGCCTTCTCCTACATGTCGAAGGGGCCGATGACCTATGACATGAGCTATTTCGAGATCAGCCCCGAAGGGGAGCTGCTGTTCGAGATTCCCTTCGAGAACAAATATCTGTGCATGATGCACGATTTCGGCATCACGCAGGATTATGCCGTGTGGAACGTGATGCCCTGCATCACGAATATGGAACGGCTGGAAAAGCGGATGCCCTATTTCGGGTTTGACCATTCGCTGCCCACCTGGCTGGCCGTTCTTCCCCGCAAGCCGGGGGCGACGGCGAAGGATCTGCGCTGGTTCAAGGCGCCGGCCAATTGCTTCACCGGCCATGTGATGAATGCCTTCAACGATGGCACGAAGGTCTATTTCGATCTGCCCATCGCGGCGAAGAACAGCTTCCCCTTCTTCCCCGACGTTACGGGCGCGCCTTTCGATCCCATCGGCGGCCTGTCCTATCTCACCCGCTGGACAGTGGATTTGTCGAGCAATGGGGAGGAATTCGAGCAGGTCGAGCAGATGACCAGCATTGCCGACGAATTCCCCCGGATCGACGACCGCTATGCCGGGCAGGCCTATCGCCATGGCTGGATGATCGCCTTCGATCCCCATGCCCGCTACGAAGGCCCTCCGGGGCCATTCGTGGGTGCGCTCAACACGCTCTGCCACATCGATCTTTCGACTGGCGATACCAAGAGCTGGTGGCCCGGCCCGACCAGCGGCATTCAGGAGCCCTGCTTTATCCCCAAATCCGCCAATGCGCCGGAAGGGGAGGGCTATATCGTCGCCCTGGTGGACGACCATGTCGCCAATTATTCGGACCTGTGCTTCTTCGATGCGCAGCGGATCGACCAGGGGCCGATTGCCCGTGCGAAGCTGCCGGTGAAGATCAGGCAGGGCCTTCACGGCAACTGGTCCACGGCGAAGCAATTGGGCGTGGCCTGACCTTTCGTGGAGCGGGGATGGGTCGTGGAGCGGGGATGGGCCTCTGCTTTGGCAGGGGTTCACCCTTGCGGATAGGTCACTTTGCTGAGGTGCCTTGCGCTGCTGTGAGAGCAGGAGCCTATTCGCCAGGCTATCCGCGCAAATAGGCATATTCTTCTGCGCAGGCAGGATTGTGCGGCGGCTTCAAACGCGTAAGAAGTATCCTCTGAAACCGGGCCGAAAACAGGGGAACCCTTCGATGCGTCTGCTTCTCACCGCCACTGCGCTTGTCCTATCGCTCCAGCCGCTGACGGCGCTCGCCCGGCCGGTTGCGCCGGAAGATCAGGTCAAGGAAATCACGGTTGCCGAACCGGACCTTTCGCCGTCCGGCGATGCGGCGGTCTATACGGTGATCGGTTCCGATGTGGATGCGGATGAGCCTGTGTCGCACATCTGGCTCGCCCCGTGGGACGGCAGCGGCCCGCGCCAGCTGACCTCGCGCAAGGGGGAGAGCGAAAGCAGCCCGAAATTCAGCCCGGACGGCAAGCAGGTGGGCTTCCTCTCCTCGCGCAATGACGAGAAGGAACAGTCGCGCCTCTGGCTGCTGCCGATGGCTGGCGGTGAGGCCAAGCCGGTGGACGGGATAGAGGGATCGGTGGAGGATTTCGCCTGGTCGCCCGATGGCAAGCGGCTGGCGCTGATCGTGGCTGACAAGCCTGAAGAACCGAAGAAGACCGCCGATGGCGAGGAGATCCCGTCGCCCATCGTGATCGACCGCTATCAGTTCAAGTCCGACGGTATCGGCTATCTGGGCAAGGAGCGTTCGCGCCTGTGGTTGTATGACATCGCCACCGGCAAGGCCCAGCGCATGGCCGATGGCGATTATGACGAGGCGTTCCCGGCCTGGTCGCCCGATTCCACCCGCGTATCCTTCGTCTCACGCCGCGGGCCGGATGCAGAACGGTCGCACGATTACAACATCTATGTCGCCCGCGTGGATGCGCCGGGTGTCGCGCCGCTGCAGCTTACCACTTACGAAGGTGCGGATGCCGATCCCGATTTCGGTTCCTATCCCGTCTGGAGTCCGGACGGCTCCAAGATCGCCTATGTGCGCGGCGGCGATCCCACGCTGCTGTGGTATGCCGCCAGCGATCTGGCAGTCGTGCCTTCCACCGGCGGTGAAGCGGTGATCCTCACCAAGGGGCAGGATCGCAACGTCTACAGCCCGGAATGGACCGCCGACGGCAAGGGCCTGCGCTTCCTGCTGGAGGATGACGGCCAGATGAAGCTGGCGTCCATCGCGGCGAGCGGGGGCAAGGTCTCGATTGTCTCCGGTGGGGAATTCGTACTGCGCAGCCTCAGCTCCACCGGAAGCCGCACGGTCGTGACCTATTCCACGCCGACCAAGCCCTACGAGCTCTATGCGCTGGATGCAGGCAAGCTGCGTCCGCTCAGCAGCCACAATGCGGAATGGATGAAGGGGATCGACTTCGCAGATGCGAAGTTCACTTCCTACAAGAGCAAGGATGGCACCGAGGTTCACGGCTTCGTGATGGTGCCTGTCGCAGCCAAGCCCGGCGAGAAACTCAAGACCATCCTGCATCCCCATGGCGGCCCGGCCGCCCAGTATGATTACGGCTTCGACATGTGGCAGCAGGTGTTTGCGGGGGCGGGCTTTGCGGTGCTGACCCCCAATCCGCGCGGCAGCACCGGGCGGGGCACGGCCTATGCTTCGGGGATCAACGCCGCCTGGGGTTCTGTCGACGTGGAAGACGATCTGGCCGCCGTGGACGATGCCGTGGCCAGGGGCATTGCCGATCCTGACCGGCTGGTCGTAGGCGGCTGGTCCTATGGCGGCATGTCCACCAATTACCTCGTTACGTCGGATCACCGCTTCAAGGCGGCCATGTCGGGCGCATCCATCGGCAACGTCCTGCTCGGCTACGGCACGGATCAGTACGTGGTCGAATATGATGTGGAACTGGGCAAACCGTGGGAGAACACGGATGTCTGGATCAGGAATTCCTATCCCTTCCTCCATGCGGACCGGATCACTACGCCCACCATGTTCATGGTTGGATCGGCTGACGTGAATGTGCCGACCTGGGCGAGCGAGCAGATGTATCAGGCGCTCAAGTCACGCCGGGTGGATACCGAACTGGTTGTCTATCCCGATCAGACCCACGGGTTCACCCGGCCGAGCTACATAGTCGACCGGATGGAGCGCTGGCTGGCGTGGTACGCCAAATATGTGAAGTAAGCGGGCCTTCAGCGCGCGTGGCGCGGGACGAAGGCCGGGGCGGCGAGCAATCCGAACAGGAAGCCGCCCAGATGGCCCTCCCACGCCACGCCACCCGATTGGCCCGCCAGCAGGGCGGGAAGGGTGAGGATCGCGATCAGGAACAGGTTGGTCTTCACGAAATCGGCCAGTGCGCGGCCCGTTTCTCGCGTGAGCAGCGGCATGGTGCCGGGCGCGCCGGGCGGATAGCGCACGAGGAAGCCGGCGAAACCGAAGATCGCACCTGATGCGCCAAGCATCGGGATGGTGCCATTGGGATGGATCGCCAGGAACATCGCCAGCCCGGCAAGACCGCAGCAGATGAACAGGGCGATATATCGCAGCCATCCGCCCGGCCCGCTCCCAAGGCGAAAGGCCACGTGCGGCGACAGGCTGGCCAGCGCGAGGCAGTTGAAGGCGATATGCATGAAGCCCGCATGGGCGAACATGTGCAGCAGCACGTTCTGCCAATAACCCGCGCGCAGAATTTGGGCGGATATGGCCCATTCGTACATCACCGTGCCGCGGGGCAGGTGAAGCACGAAGGCCGTCACCATTATCGCGATCAGTGTCCAGCCGGGCCATTGAGCGCTGGGGGGCAGAGCGAAGGCGCCTTGCCCCCCGGCTTCATCTATTGGGGATGGATCGTCCTCCAGCCGCAAGGTCAGGCGTCGCGCGCGGCGCCGTTCGCGGCGGAGAGGATCGCGCGGACACTGGCGGAGGCCACGTCCTCGTCAATGCCCACGCCCCATACGGTGCGGCCATCGGGCAGGGCGCATTCGACATAGGCGGCAGCCTGTGCGTCGGTTCCCTGACCCAGCGCGTGCTCGGTATAATCGAGCACTTCCATTTCGAGGCCGAAGGTTTCCTTCAGCGTCGCCAGCACGGAAGAAATCAGGCCCTTGCCGCGCCCGGAAACGCTCTGTGCCTTGCCGTCTACTTCTACCGTGCCCACGAATACGCGAGTGCCGTCCTGTGCGCGGTTTTCCTCGAAATCGACAAGGCGATAGCGGCGCTTGTCGACCTTGATGAAATAGCTCTCGCGGAAGACCTGCCAGATGTCGGCAGCATTCAGTTCGCGGCCCAGCTCGTCGGCAATGCGCTGGACGTGCTTCGAAAAGTCCGCCTGCAGCTTCTTGGGCAATTTCAGGCCCTGATCCTGTTCCAGCACCCAGGCGAAGCCGCCCTTGCCGCTCTGCGAGTTCACGCGGATCACGGCTTCGTAATTGCGGCCCAGATCGGCGGGGTCGATCGGCAGGTAGGGCACCTGCCACAGCTGGTCGTTGCGCTTGGTCTGGGCTTCGAAGCCCTTCTTGATCGCGTCCTGATGGCTGCCGGAAAAGGCGGTGAACACCAGTTCGCCGCCATAGGGGTGGCGCTGGTGGACCGGGATCTGGTTGCAATATTCTACCGTCTCGATGATGGAATCGATGTCGGAGAAATCCAGTTCCGGATCAACTCCTTGCGTGTACATGTTGAGGCCGACAGTCACCAGGCAGCAATTGCCGGTGCGTTCGCCATTGCCGAACAGGCAGCCTTCCACACGGTCCGCACCGGCCATCAGGCCCAGTTCGGCCGCGGCCACGCCGGTGCCCCGATCATTATGGGTGTGCAGGCTGATTGCCACCGTTTCCCGCCGGGGGATGTTGCGGCAGAAATATTCGATCTGGTCGGCATAGACGTTGGGGGTTGCCGCCTCCACCGTGGCCGGCAGGTTCAGGATCAGCTGATGATCCGCCGTCGGCTGCAGCACGTCCATTACCGCCTCGCAAACCTCCAGGCTGAAATCCAGCTCGGCGGTTGAGAAAGTCTCGGGCGAATATTCGAAATACCAGTCAGTCCCGGGGCGCTTGGCAGCCTCGTCGCGCAGGATCTTCGCCCCCTTGATGGCGATTTCCTTCACTTCGGCCTTGCTCATGCGGAACACGATGTCGCGCCATGCCGGGGACACAGCGTTATACAGATGGACGATAGCCGCGTGCACGCCTTCCAGACTGTCGAAGCTGGTGCGGATCAGATCCTCGCGCGACTGGGTCAGCACCTGGATCATCACGTCCTGCGGAATCTTGCCCGAACGGACCAGCCCCTGGATGAAGTCGAACTCGGTCTTGCCCGCGGCGGGGAAGCCAACTTCGATTTCCTTCAGGCCCACTTCCACCAGCGTATCGAAGAAGCGGTTCTTCTTCACCGCATCCATCGGATCGATGATCGACTGGTTGCCGTCGCGCAGATCGGTAGAGAGCCAGCGCGGAGCCTTGGTGATCGTGCGCGAAGGCCATTGCCGGTCCGTGATCGGAACCTGAGGGAAGGGCCGGTATTTCTCGCCGGGGGTTTTGAGCATCGCCATGGAATTGTGCCTTATCGCCTGATGCGCGCACGGCAAGGTGCGCGGCTGTTTCGACTGCAGATTTTTGGGTAGCCCTTAGGCGGGGTGCCATGCGCGATGCGCGCAGGCGGGATGACACGCCTAAGGGCGTGTAAGTCGAAGCAGGCTAAGGAGCGAGCGGTTCGTCATCATTTGTGCAAATGGACAATCGCACGCTATTTTTCAAGGAAAAGGTTCGCAGGCGGGCGGAAAGGCCGCACAAATTCATCCAGTGCCGTCATTGCGAGCGGCAAAGCCGCGAAGCAATCCAGGGCGCCACGCAATGGGCCCTGGATTGCCACGGAACCTTCGGTCTCTCGCAATGACGAGATAGGCTTACTGCTTTTCGAAAGCGGCCGCGATGTCCAGATCGACCGTATCGGTCACCATCGGAACGGCATAATTCACGTTGAATTCCGAACGCTTGATGCGTGCGGTGCCCTTGAAGCCGACGGTTTCCTTCTTGCTGAAGGGGTTGGCGCCGGCGCCGGTGAATTCGGCATTGATCGTCACCGGCTTGGTCACGCCATTGAGGGTGAGATCGCCAGTGATGGTGGCCTTGTTTGCCCCGGCAGGAGCAACCGAAGTCGACTTGAAGGTGGCGTCTGCCGCTTCGGCGCCGAAGAAATCGGGAGCCTTGCCGTCCTTGCCGGCCGACAGCAGGTGCGCGGTCAGGCCCGGATTGGCGGTGGTGACCTTGGATACCGGGATCGTCATCTCAACCGAGCTGGCAGCGACGTTCTTGGGATCGAGGGTCAGCGTGCCCTTGATGTTGCCGAACAGGCCGAAATAGTCGGAGAATCCGAAGTGATTCACCTTCCACCCGACTAGAGTGTGGCCCGGATCGGCCGCGTAGGTGCCGCCAGTGACGAGAGAAGCATCGGCTTTGCCAGGCCCGCCGAGATCGCCGTTCTGCGCCTGCGCGCCCACGACGTAGAGCAGGGCCGCGCCGGTGAGCGCCGCGATACCCATCTGAACTTTACGCATCCTTGAATTCCTCCCTTTGAGTTTAGCCCATGGAATGGATGGCCGGCACCTTGGCGTGCCGGTTTGATAAAGTCTACTGCCCATGCGTCTGACGCGCAGGACGGATAACAGAACGCCGCCGGCGGGGATATGATCCCGCCGGCGGCGCATGTTTCCGCAAAATGGAATGCGGATCAGTTCTTGGTCTGGTCGACCAGCTTGTTCGCGCCGATCCAGGGCATCATGGCGCGCAGGCGGGCGCCGGTCTGCTCGATCGGGTGAGCGGCAGCTGCCTTGCGGCTCGCCTTCAGTTCGGGCTGGCCGGCGCGGTTGTCGAGCACGAAGTTCTTCACGAAGCGGCCGGACTGGATGTCTTCCAGCACCTTCTTCATTTCCCACTTCGTTTCTTCGGTGATGATGCGCGGACCGGTGACGATGTCGCCATATTCGGCCGTGTTGGAGATCGAATAGCGCATGTTGGCGATGCCGCCTTCATACAGCAGGTCCACAATCAGCTTGGTTTCGTGGAGACATTCGAAATAGGCCATTTCCGGGGCGTAGCCAGCTTCCACCAGCGTTTCGAAACCGGCCTGGATCAGGTGAGTGATGCCGCCGCAAAGCACGGCCTGCTCGCCGAACAGGTCGGTTTCGCACTCTTCCTTGAAGTTGGTTTCGATGATGCCGCTGCGGCCGCCGCCGACGCCCGAAGCGTAGGCAAGGGCGATGTCATGCGCATTGCCGCTGGCGTCCTGATGGACGGCGATGAGGCACGGCACGCCGCCGCCCTTCACATATTCGCCGCGCACGGTGTGGCCCGGGCCCTTGGGCGCGATCATGATCACGTCGATGTCCGACGGGGCTTCGATCAGGCCGAAGTGGATGTTCAGGCCGTGGGCGAAGGCAAGGGCGGCGCCCTTCTTCATGTTGCCCTTCAGGTCGTTTTCCCAGATCGCGGCCTGATGTTCGTCGGGCGCGAGGATCATCAGGATGTCGGCCCATTCAGCCGCTTCCTTGTTGCTCAGCACCTTGAAGCCTGCTGCTTCGGCCTTTGCGGCCGAGGCCGAGCCGGGACGCAGCGCAATGGCCACTTCCTTCACGCCGCTGTCGCGCAGGTTCTGCGCATGGGCATGGCCCTGGCTGCCATAGCCGAGGATGGCGATCTTCTTGCCAGTGACGAGGTTCAGGTCCGCATCGGCGTCGTAATAGACTTTCATTTTCTCATTCCTTCCGTCGCCCCATCCCGGCGGGGCTCAATTCCATGAATTCGGGTTGGCCAGAACGGTCGGCCAGCCCGATACGCGCAGACTTGCGCGATTTCGACCCCTAAAATGCCCCCGTCAGGAACCCTCGGGCCCGCGCATCATGCCGATCACGCCGGTACGGCCGACTTCGACCAGCCCCAATTCGCGCATCAGCGTGACGAAGCTGTCGATCTTGTCCGGCGTGCCGGTGAGTTCGAAGATGAAGCTCTGCGTTGTGGTGTCGACCACATTGGCGCGGAACACATCGGCCAGACGCAGGGCTTCGACCCGGTTCTCACCCTTGCCGGCCACCTTGATAAGCGCCAGTTCGCGCTCGATATGGGGGCCTTCCTCGCTCAGGTCGATCACCTTGTGCACCGGCACCAGACGTTCAAGCTGGGCGTGGATCTGGTCGATCACGGCCGGCGGCCCGTTGGTGACGATGGTGATGCGGCTGACCGCGTGGTTCTCGGTGATGTCCGCCACGGTCAGGCTATCGATATTATAGCCACGCGCGGTGAACAGGCCGGCAATCTTGGCAAGAATCCCCGCTTCGTTGTCGACGATGATGGTGAGCACGTGGCGTTCGGATGCTCGCTGCTGAATCTTCATTTCGGGCGTCCCTTAAACCAGTGCCTTGGCTTCATCTTCCATCGTGCCCGCAACCTCGTCGCCGTAAAGCAGCATCTCGGTATGTGCGGCGCCCGAGGGGATCATCGGGAAGCAGTTGGCTTCCTTCGCCACGCGGCAATCGACGATCACCGGCCCGTCATGCTCGATCATCGCCATGATGCCGGCGTCGAGCAGGCTCTCATCCTCGATACGGATGCCCTTCCAGCCATAGGCTTCGGCCAAGCGGACGAAGTCGGGCAGGCTGTCCGAATAGGAATTCGAATAGCGGCTTTCATAGGTCAGTTCCTGCCACTGGCGGACCATGCCCATGAATTCATTGTTGAGGATGAACACCTTCACCGGCAGGCGGAACTGGCTGGCAGTGCCCAGTTCCTGAATGTTCATCTGGATCGAGGCTTCGCCCGCAATGTCGATCACCAGCGTGTCAGGATTGCCGAGCTGCGCGCCGATGGCGGCAGGCAGGCCATAGCCCATTGTGCCCAGACCGCCGGAAGTGAGCCACTTGTTCGGCTTGTCGAAGCCGAAATATTGCGCGGCCCACATCTGGTGCTGGCCAACCTCGGTGGTGATGACCGGATCGTGATCGCGGGTGAGGGCGAAAAGGCGCTCGATCGCATATTGCGGCATGATGTCGCCGCTCTTGCTCTTGGCCGGATAGGCCAGGCTTTCCCGCGCGCGCCAGCCTTCGATCCGGGCCTTCCATTCGGAAAGATCCGCGGCCTTGCGCTTGCCCCACACGGTGATGAGCTGTTCCAGCACGGTAGCGCAATCGCCCACGATACCGAGATCGACCGGGACGACCTTGTTGATCGAAGAACGGTCGATATCGATGTGGATCTTGGTCGAACCGGGCGAGAATGCGTCGAGGCGGCCGGTCACGCGGTCGTCGAAGCGCGCGCCGATGCAGACCATGACGTCGCACTGGTTCATTGCCAGATTGGCTTCAAAGGTGCCGTGCATCCCCAGCATGCCCAGCCAGTCGGCATGGTCATGGGGGAATGCGCCAAGGCCCATCAGGGTGCTGGTAACAGGCGCACCGGTGAGCGACTGGAAATGGCGCAGCAATTCGGTGGCCAGCGGGCCGGAATTGATGATGCCGCCGCCCGTGTAGAGGATCGGACGTTCCGCATTGGCGATCAGATCGATTGCTTCGGCAATATCCTCGACGCTGCCTGCCGTCTGGGGCGAGTAGCGGATCTTGCGCTGCACTTCACCGTCATGCCAGGTGGCAGTGGCGACCTGAACATTCTTGGGTATGTCGATCACGACCGGGCCGGGGCGGCCGGTGGTGGCGATCTGGAAAGCCTCGTCGATCGTCGCCGCGAGGTCCGCCGGGTCTTTGACGAGATAATTGTGCTTGGAGCAATGGCGCGTGATGCCGACCGTATCGGCTTCCTGGAACGCGTCAGAACCGATCAGATTGGTCGCGACCTGTCCGGTGATGACCACCAGCGGGATCGAATCCAGAAATGCGTCGGCAATGCCGGTGACGGCATTGGTCGCGCCCGGGCCGGACGTGACGAGCACGACGCCCGGCTTGCCGGTAGAACGGGCATAGCCTTCCGCTGCGTGGGCCGCGCCGGCTTCATGCCGGACGAGGATGTGGCGGATGCGCTTGTCGGAAAACAGCTCGTCATAGATCGGAAGCACGGCGCCGCCGGGATAGCCGAACACATATTCGACGCCCTGCTTGACCAGGCTTTCGACAAGAATAGCCGCGCCGCTCTTTTCCTCGGCCACGTAGAATTCCTTTTTCTTCCTCGGGTGCCGGACCTGTCCGGAACCCCTCCTTGAACGCACCCCGGCGCGATATTTCGCGACGAGGCTTCCTCCTGAATGACCGGCCGGGCGTTCTTCGCCTCTGTGGCTGACCTTTCAATTGAAGACCGGCACTACGCAACGTGCTGCGCCGGCCAGGCCTTCTTTAAAAAAACCGACCCGGCACAGTGGGCTGCGCCGGCCAGTCTTCCTTTAAAAAACCGACCCGGCGCAGTGGGCTGCGCCGGGTCGCCTCTCCATCCGATTGCATGGCTCAGTGAGCCAAACTTGATGGGTCAGCTAGGGGATCGTTTATAACGCGTCAAGGGTTAAATGGGTAATAATCTTTCAAAATAGCCTTTTGCTTGGAAATCGTGTGACTCGAACCTTTGCCAATCTCGCGGAAACTGGTGCTTTGCCCATGTGAATTGCCGCTTCACGTAATTTCGTGTCGCCTGAGAGCCTTTTGATTGCGCATCCGCAAGGCTCCATTCGCCACGGAGAAAGGCGGCAATCTCGGGTACGCCAATGGCGCGCATGACGGGGAGGGCGGGGTCGAGATTGCGGGCGAGCAGTGCGTCGACTTCCTCCACTGCGCCACTCTGAAGCATCTTTGCAAACCGGGCGTCGCAGCGGCGGTAAAGCTCGTCGCGCGGAGGCAGCAGGACGGCTGCATGAAGATCGACCTCGCTGGCGATCCCGCCCTCGCTCTGAGCCTGCCAGAAGGAGAGAGGCTTGCCGGTGGATCGGACGACTTCCAGCGCGCGGGCCACACGAGTGGAATCTGCTGCATCGAGCCGGGCGGCGCGTTCGGGATCTTCGGCCTGCAATGCGGCAAAGGCCTTGCTCACCGGCAGGGCGCGAACTGTCTCCCGCACTTGCGCGTCAATTTCCGGCACAGGGGCGATGCCCTCCAGCAGAGTGCGGATGTAGAGGCCGGTGCCGCCGACCAGTATCGGAACAGCGCCTTGGGCATGAATTGCCGCTATTTCGCGTTTCGCTGCCTCGGCCCAGTCAGCTGCCGAGCAGGCCGTCGCACCGTCCCAGGCGCCGAACAGGCGATGCTCCACACCTTGCATTTCCTCTGCCGAGGGGCGCGCGCTCAGCACTGCCAGATCGGCATAGACCTGCGAGGCATCGGCATTCACCACCACGCCCTTGCGGCCACTTTCGCCAAGGGCGAGCGCGAGCCTTACGGCGAGATCGCTCTTGCCGCTGGCGGTCGGCCCTGCAATGAGCGCCAGCGCCGGCAAGTGGTCGGCCGAATTCGGAGATTGATCCTTGCTCATTGCCCGCCTGATAGCAGACCCTGCCACTCTTTCGGCAAGTCTCGATGCGGCGACTGTCGCGCTGGAACGCGAAGGCATGCGCCTCGCTTTGGCGCAGATGCTGGATTTCTGCGGCGGTGCGCTGGAACTTTCGCTGCCCGAAGGTGACAATGTGGTCCTTCGTGCAGTGCTGGACGAACATTTCCGCCCGTCGGACCTGATCGTTGCCGAAGCCGATTTCCGCATTCCGAACCTGTTCGTGTCCGACATGGATTCCACCATGATCCAGGCCGAGTGTATCGATGAACTGGCCGATTTTGCCGGGATCAAGCACCAGATCGCCGCCATTACGGAACGCGCGATGCAGGGCGAACTCGATTTCGAAAGCGCCCTGCGCGAGCGGGTGATGCTGCTGCGCGACCTTTCTGAAGGGGCTATCTTCGAATGTCTCGATACACGGATCGAGCCGATGCCCGGTGCGCGGGTGCTGGTTGAAACGTTGAAGAGCAAGGGCTGCCGTACCGTGCTGGTGACCGGCGGGTTCCACCAGTTTGCCGATCCGGTGGCCGAATTGCTGGGCTTCGAGCGTGTAGTGGCCAATCGCCTGGCGGTTGAAGGAGGCGTGCTGACCGGCGGCCTTGTCGGCGGTATCACCGATAGCGGCGTGAAGAAGGCCGTGCTGCTCGAAGAAATGGCGGAACTGGGCGAAGAAGCCGTCTCGCTGGCCACCGGTGATGGGGCGAACGACATCCCGATGCTGGAGGCCGCCACTTACGGCGTGGCCTATCGGGCCAAGCCCAAGGCCCGCGCGGCATCCAATGGCTGGATCGATCGCGGCGATCTGACTTCGATCCTCAGCCTGCTGGGAATTCCAGAAAGCGAATGGGTAAGCTGAATTTGGCCACATTATTGACATTGATGTAAGTAAATGTCATCCGTGGCGAATGGACGCTACGGCACACTCGCCCGGCTTCGAATCGGGGGCCGACGGAGACATCCCAGCCGCCTCCAACTGTAGCGGCGGGACCGTCTCGTCTGCCGCGTTGCCCCTGTCCGATCCACGTCGCCCGCAAATAGGGTACCGCCCGCTCAAGGCGTGGCATCACTTCCGGCAGCTGGTGAAGAACAAGGAAGACACTTCCGAGGTCTTCCGCATTTTCGAATCTCTGCCGTGGAAGGGCTTACCCGCCGCCGCGCGCCAGTTCCTTTCTGGGGAACGGGGCAGGGCGATCATGGCGAGCGAGCCTTCGCTGGTCGGGATTCTCGATGATCATGCGGCATTGCGCGCAATGCCTGCGGGCAGCCTTGCCCATGCCTATTGCGATTTCATGGAGAGCGAAGGCCTGACGGCGCAGGGCTTGGTGGACGAATTCGATCGCTTCATGGCGGATCGGCCCGATTATCGCGACCAGATGGCGCTGTATCTGAATCGCCTGCGCGACACGCATGATTTGCTGCATGTCCTTACCGGCTATGGGCGCGATGCCTTGGGCGAGCAATGCGTGCTGGCCTTCACCTATAGCCAGCAGCCCGCGCCTGCCCATTTGCTGATCGCTTATGCCGGCGCGCACGAAATTGCGAAGCGGGCGCCATCCTCGCCGGTCTATCGCGCGGTGCGCGAGGCGCAAAAACTGGGCAAGGCCTGCCCACGGGTGGCGGAACTGGCCGTGCGGGAATGGCTGCCGCTTCCGCTTGAGCAGGTTCGCGCGACGCTGAACATCGCACCGCCCGCCTATTACCGTGAATGCCATCGCATCTGGCAGAAGGCGGGCGTTGATCCCTATCAGGTGCTCAGGCCACAGGCGGCCTGAAGGCTGCTCCCGGCTGTCAGGCCGGGATGTTCGTCAGCCTTCCATCCAGTCCTTGAAGAAGCTTTCATTGGCCGCGCGCAGATCGGCCAGCGAAACGCCTGCCACAGCGTTGCCGCCAACTGTGCCTAGGCGCTGGGCGCCCGGGATTTCCACGCCTGCAGGCGCGGTCACGACATAGCGGCCCTGATCTTCGCCAAAGGCGCTGGCTGCGGTCAGTTCCACGTCCAGCTGAGCGCCGAAGTCGCCAGCCAGCGCCATTTCCGCGATGGCAACCAGCAGGCCGCCATCGGAAATGTCGTGAACGGCAGTAACGGCCTGAGCCTTCACCAGCGCGCGGACTTCGTCGCCATATTTACGTTCTGCAGCCAGATCGACCGGCGGAGGAGCACCCGCTTCGCGGCCCTGCATCTCGCGCAGCCATAGCGACTGGCCCAGATGGCCGGTTTCGCCGCCGATCAGCCAGATCGCATCGCCTTCCTTCTTGAAGGCGATAGTGGCCATCTTCGAATAATCGTCCAGCAGGCCAACGCCGCCAATGGCGGGGGTGGGCAGGATCGCGCTGCCGCCGCCGGTCGCCTTGGATTCGTTGTAGAGCGAGACATTGCCGCTCACGATCGGGAAATCGAGCGCGCGGCAGGCATCGCCCATGCCTTCGAGGCAGCCGGTGAACTGCGCCATGATTTCCGGGCGTTCCGGATTGGCGAAGTTGAGGCAGTTGGTCACGGCCAGCGGCGTGCCGCCAACGGCGCTGATGTTGCGATAGGCTTCGGCAATGGCCTGCTTGCCGCCCTCATAGGGATCGGCATAGCAATAACGCGGGGTGCAGTCCGTGCTGATCGCCAACGCCTTATGCGTGCCATGCACGCGAACCACAGCCGCGTCGCCGCCCGAAAGCTGTAGCGTGTCGCCGCCGACCTGGCTGTCATACTGCTGCCAGATCCACGCGCGCGAGGCGAGATCGGCGCTGCCCATCAGCTTGAGCAGATCGGCGCCCAGATCGGTGCTGGCGGGCAGATCGCCCACTTCGCCGCGCTTGGCCCAGGCCTGATAATCCTCGCGGCTGAGGGAAGGGCGGTCATATTCCGGCGCATCGTCGGCCAGCGGGCCGAGCGGAATGTCGCATACCACTTCGCCGTTGAATTCCAGCACCATGTGGCCAGTATCGGTCACTTCGCCGATCACCGCGAAATCCAGTTCCCACTTGCGAAAAATGGCTTCGGCCATCGGTTCCTTGCCGGGCTTGAGCACCATGAGCATGCGCTCCTGGCTTTCGCTCAGCATCATTTCATAAGGCGTCATGCCTTCTTCGCGGCAGGGCACATTGTTCATGTTCAGCCGGATGCCCGCGCCGCCCTTGCTGGCCATTTCCACCGAGGAGGAAGTGAGGCCGGCGGCGCCCATGTCCTGAATGGCCACGATGGCGTCAGTGGACATGAGTTCGAGGCAGGCTTCGATCAGCAGCTTTTCGGTGAAGGGATCGCCAACCTGCACGGTGGGGCGCTTCTCTTCGGAGTTTTCACCGAAGTCGGCGCTGGCCATGGTCGCGCCGTGGATGCCGTCGCGTCCGGTCTTGGAGCCGACATAGACAATGGGGTTACCCACGCCCGTTGCGGCGCAATAGAAGATCTTGTCCGTATCGGCGACGCCCACGGTCATCGCATTGACCAGGATGTTGCCGTCATAGGCCGGGTGGAAATTGGTTTCGCCGCCGACGGTGGGCACGCCCACGCAATTGCCATAGCCGCCGATGCCCGCGACCACGCCGGAGACGAGGTGCTTCATCTTGGGATGGTCCGGCCGGCCGAAGCGCAGCGCGTTCATATTCGCCACCGGGCGGGCGCCCATGGTGAATACGTCGCGCAGAATGCCGCCAACGCCGGTGGCCGCGCCCTGATAAGGCTCGATATAGCTGGGGTGGTTGTGGCTCTCCATCTTGAAGATGGCTGCCTGCCCGTCGCCGATGTCGATCACGCCGGCATTTTCACCCGGGCCCTGGATCACCCACGGGGCCTGCGTCGGCAGCTTCTTCAGGTGCAGGCGCGAGGATTTGTAGGAGCAATGCTCCGACCACATGACCGAGAAGATGCCAAGCTCCACCAGATTGGGCTCGCGGCCCAGCCTGTCGAGGATGATGGCGTATTCGTCTTTGCTCAGGCCGTGTTCGGCCACGATTTCGGGAGTGATCTGGGACATGGAGCCGCCCTTAGCGCCGCCTATCGCCCTGCGCCAGCCCTTGAAGCCACTTGGCGCGCTTGACCGTGCGGCTTGTCCCCGTCATTGCTCGCCCAACATGGCGGAAAGCTCAGACACTATCGCGGGAATGACCTTCGAAGACGCGCTGCGTGCGCTTGAAGAGGTCGTGAGGAAGCTCGAAAGCGGTGAAGTGCCGCTCGACGAATCGATCACGCTCTATGAGCGGGGGGAGGCATTGCGCATGCATTGCCAGGCCCGCCTCGATGCGGCGCAGGCCCGGATCGAGAAGATCGTGGCCGGGCCGGACGGCAAGCCTTCGGGCACAGTGCCGCTCGATCCCGACAGGGGCGCCTGAGCCATGGCGATCTCCGGCTTGGAGGACGGCGTGCTTGCACGCGGGCTTGAACGGATCGCCATCGATATAGACAAGGCGTTCGACGATCTGCTGCCCTTGCCTGAAGATGCGCGGCGGCGGCTTGTGGAAGCCATGCGCTATGCCACGATCGGTGGCGGCAAGCGGCTTCGTCCGCTGTTGCTGGCTGCTACAGCGGACCTATATGGCGTCGACCGGGCGCAGGCGGTGCGGGCGGGCGCCGCGATCGAGGCAATCCATGTCTATTCGCTGATCCATGACGATCTGCCCTGCATGGACAATGACGATTTGCGCCACGGCAAGCCGACCCTCCACAAGAAGTTCGACGAGGCGACGGCAGTGCTTGCCGGGGATTCGCTTCATGCTCTGGCATTCGAAATCCTGTCGGACCCGCGCATGAGCGGCGATCCCTTCATGCGTGCCGAACTGGTGGTCACGCTCGCGCGGGCCAGTGGGCACGATGGCATGGCAGGCGGCCAGATGATGGACATGGCTGCCGAGACCGAGACTTTCGACCTTCATACGATCACGCGCCTGCAACAGCTGAAGACCGGCGCACTTCTGGGTGCGGCAGTGGAAATGGGCGCGATTCTCGGCCGGGTGCCGCATGAGGGCAGGGCGCATTTGCGCAATTACGCCCGCGACATCGGCCTGGCATTCCAGATCGTGGACGATCTGCTCGACCATGAGGGCGATCCTGAAAAGGCCGGCAAGGCACTGCGCAAGGACGATGCACAGGGCAAGCAGACCTTTGTCTCTCTGCTCGGCCCCGAACGCGCGCGCGATCAGGCCCATGCGCTGGTCGATCAGGCAATCGGCCATCTTGCCGGGCATGGCAAGGAAGCGGATCTGCTGCGGGCCATCGCGCGCTTCATTGTCGAGAGGGATCGCTGAGTGACAGAGCGCATCGGCATCTATCCGGGTACGTTCGACCCGATCACGCTGGGCCATACGGACATCATCCGGCGCGGTGCGAAGCTGGTCGACCGGCTGATTATCGGCGTGACCACCAATCTTGCCAAAGACCCGATGTTCTCGCCGGACGAGCGCATGGCCATGGTCCGGCGCGAAGTCGATGCGCTGGGGCTTGGCAATGTCGAAGTGGTTGGATTCAACGCGCTGCTGATGAAATTTGCCGAAAGCCAGAATGCCTCGGTCATCATTCGCGGCCTGCGCGCCGTGGCGGACTTCGAATATGAGTTCCAGATGGCCGGTATGAACCAGCAGCTCAATCCGAATATCGAGACACTGTTCCTGATGGCCGATGTCAGCCTTCAGCCCATCGCGTCGCGTCTCGTGAAGGAAATCGCGCTGTTCGGCGGCGATATTTCTCGCTTCGTCAGCCCGGCAGTGTGCGAGGAAGTTGTCTCCCGCGTGGAGGAACTGGGCCGCAGGGGTGACTTTTGACCCATTTGGGTGCAGGTGCCATCGTTCATTGAACCGACAGTCCTTCGCCGCTACACCGCGCGGGAAGAGAGTGCTCCGAGAGAACAGTAAGCTTCCATGATCAAACGCCTGACTGCCGCGGCGCTCGCCATCGTCCTTGCCGGTACGCCGTCCTTTGTTGCGGCCGAAGAAGCTGCAGCCGACGCTGCGCCCGCAGCGGCTCCGCGCATTTTCATGCCGGTGAATTTCAACGCGCAGGAAGATCTGGATAATCTCCTGTATCTCGATCTGTCGAACGGCAAGCGCGTCACCATTCGCCTGATGCCCAGCTGGGCGCCTGAACATATCGAGCGGATCAAGACGCTCACCCGGCAGGGATTCTACGACGGGATCATCTTCCACCGCGTGATCGACGGGTTCATGGCACAGACGGGCGACCCTACCGGCACCGGGCAGGGCGGATCGGAACTTCCTGACCTGAAGCAGGAATTCAACCCGATGCCGCATGTGCGCGGCACCGTTTCGATGGCGCGTGCCCAGGGCGAAGACAGTGCGAACAGCCAGTTCTTCATCGTGTTCTATCCGCGCCTCGGGCTGGACCGGAAATATACCAATTTCGGCCGCGTGATCGCGGGAATGGATGCAGTGGACGAGATTCAGCGTGGCGAACCGCCCGCCAACCCCACTCGGATCGTGCAGGCTTCCATCGGTTCGGACCGCAAGGCCCCGCCCGTGATTGCACAGCCTGCACAGGAACAGCTGATCACGGCCGACATGCTGAATGCGGCGGCCGGTTCGGAAGAGGCGCAGTAAGGCGCTTCCCCTCATGGTTTTGCCCGCCTAAACGCGCGCCATGCGTGTTGACCTGTTTGATTTCGAGCTTCCGCCTGAACTGATTGCGTTGCGCCCAGCGCGTCCGCGCGATTCCGCGCGCCTGTTGCTGGCCGATGGCGCAGCTCCGCTGGAAGACCGGATCGTCAGCGACCTGCCCAGCCTGCTGCGCGCGGGCGATGTGTTGGTGTTCAACGATACCCGCGTCATTCCCGCGCAGCTTGAAGGGCGCCGCGGTGAAGCGAAGATTGGCGCGACCCTGCACAAGCGGATCGATTTGCGCCGGTGGCAGGCATTCGTCCGTAATGCCAAGCGCCTGAAGCAGGGCGATATCATTGAATTCGCAAATGGAGTGACCGCGCAGGCCGAAGAGCGGCACGAGGATGGAAGTTGGACGCTGTTTTTCGCCGGCGAAGAACCGGTAGAAGTCTTGCTCGAACGGGCAGGGCAGATGCCTCTGCCGCCCTATATCGCCGGAAAGCGCCCGACAGACGAGGCGGACCGGCGCGATTATCAGACCATGTTCGCTCAAAAGGACGGCGCCGTTGCCGCCCCCACGGCCGCGCTGCATTTCACACCCGACCTGATCGGGGCACTGGATAAGGCGGGCGTAAAGCGTGAGACGCTGACGCTCCATGTCGGCGCAGGAACCTTCCTGCCGGTCAAGGCCGACGACACCGACGAGCACAGGATGCACGCCGAATGGGGTCGGATCGACGCCGAAACGGCTGATCGGCTCAATGCGGCCCGTGCGGCCGGTGGGCGGATTGTCGCCGTGGGCACCACGTCGTTACGCTTGCTGGAAAGCGCGACCGGGGATGATGGCATCGTCCGCCCGTTCGAAGGCGATACGGCGATCTTCATCACGCCGGGCTATCGCTTCAAGGCGATCGACGGGCTGATGACCAACTTTCACTTGCCGAAATCGACCCTGTTCATGCTGGTCAGCGCGCTGATGGGGCTGGAGCGGATGCAGGCGGTCTATGCCCACGCGATTGCGCATGGCTATCGCTTCTACAGCTATGGCGATTCCAGCCTGCTGTTTCCTGCGCGATAAGCCCTGAGCCGACAAGCCAACCGCTGGTCAGGCGACCCGGCGGGTAAGAGGCGTATCGGTATTCTGTTCGTGATCGCGCAAGGAGAGCGGCGTTCGTCCCGGTGAACCCAGGCCGTGGCGGCGCAGCAGTTCGGTGGCCTTGGCGCGGCTGATCGGGCGGGAGAAGATGAAACCCTGCGCATCGGCGCAGCCCATGTCGGTAAGCATCTCGATCTGCTCGGGCGTTTCCACGCCTTCGGCAATCGCGGCAATGCCCAGATCGCGCGCGATCTGGAGAATACCCTTAACGATGGCCGAACTGGGATGTTCGGGCGTCAGTTTGCGCACGAAGGACTGATCGACCTTCAGGATGTCAATCGGCACGGTGAGCAGATGGGTCAGCGCAGCAAAGCCGGTACCGAAATCGTCCAGCGCGACCTTGATCCCGCGCATCCGCAGATCGCGGATGCCAGAGGCGACTACCTGGTCGCGCTGGCCGAGATAGGCGTCTTCAGTAACCTCGATTACCAGATGGTCGAAGGGGATGGCAAACTGGCCGAAGGATTGGTCGATCTTCTCGTGAAGATTGCCGAAGTAAAAATCGGCAGAGGTCACGTTCACGCCGACATGCAGAATGGGCAAGGCCATATCCAGCCAGGACCGGATGTCCTGTGCCACCAGCATCAACACGCGCTTGGTCAGTTCGGCCGAGACGCGGGCATCGGCAAAGGCTTCCTGAAACAGCGACGCAGGCAGCACGCGCCCCGAAGCATTCTTCATGCAACTCAGCGCTTCGAAGCCCACGATCTCGCGGGTGGATAGCCTGACGATGGGCTGATAGCGCACGTCGATCCGGTTGTCGCCCAGCGCATTAATCACGTCGCGCACGGCGTCTCGGCGATAAGTCATGCGGGTGCCGATACCGGGCCAGTAGCGAACGAAGCCGCCGCGCATTGTCTCTTTGGCGTGATACAGGGCGAAATCTGCGTTACGTCGCACTGTGCCGGGCATCACATCGGTGGGCGCCAGCACCGCGCCGCCGATGGTGGCGCGCGGCAGGAACGTGTGGCTGTCATGCTGGACAGGCTCTGAAATCGCATTGAGCAAGGTTTCCGCTGTGCGATAGAGATCCTGCAGGAAGTGCTGGCCCTGAATGATGACGGTGAACTCGTCGCCACCCGTGCGGAAGACCTTGTCGGGCTGCATGGTTTCCGAAATGCGTTGCCCTGCCGCGCGCAGCAGCGCGTCGCCCACATCGTGGCCGAACGTGTCGTTCGTGACCTTCAGGTTATCGATGTCGACGATGAATAAGGCCCATGTGCCGGGCAGTTCGCAGCGAAGCTGGGTCAGTGCCTCGTCAAAGGCTGAGCGATTGGGCAAGCCGGTCAGCCCGTCGATAGTGGCGCGCCGTTCGCGGTCGAGGATGCGTTGCTGGCGGGCAAGGGCCAGTGCACACAGTTCAGCGCAGACTTCCATCAGGTGGAGTTCCGCCTTGGTGGGCACGTGCTTCTCTTCGAAATAGAACGCCAGTGCACCGATGGCATTGCCGGCTTCGTCGCGCACCGGCATCGAACTGCACGCATGCAGGCCCAGCGGTAGGGCGAGCTGCTTGAAGCCGGACCATTTGGAATCGGTTTCAATGTCTTCAACGCAGATGAAACGATTGTGATACATCGCGCTGCCACAGGAGCCGACATCGGGGCCGATCAGCAGCCCGTCCAAAGCGTTGATATAAGCGTCGGGGAAGCTCGGCCCAGCTAGCGGGTGGATCATTCCAGCCGGATCGACCGAAACGACGGAGCAGCGCCCGGACGAAAAGAAGTCTTCGGCACCGGTGCAAAGCCGATCCAGTATTTCCTTGAGCGGACTGCCTTTGGCAATCTGCTCGAGAATAGTGTTCCTGAACTTGAGCAAGGACGGATTCCAGCCAGCACCCTACAACCGGGCGTCGAACATAATTCTACAGACAATTAAAATTTGCATTAACAGCCGGGCTGCCAACGTAAATTCTGACCGTTGGAGAGTGCGCAGCCGCTTCGTTCGAATGGTTAGCACCGGGTTTCAGCGACGATCCTGAGGCAGATTTGCGACTGCATCGCATTCTTTGCTTCGGGTTCTTGCAATGCGGCCATGGGACGCCAATCTCTCGCCGGTGACTGATACGATTCTAGACATTCAGGGCCTTTCCAAGACCTATAAGGGCGGGCTCAAGGCGCTGGACGGCGTCGATCTTCAAATCCGCAGGGGCGAGATTTTTGCGCTTCTGGGGCCTAATGGCGCGGGCAAGACCACGCTGATCGGCTCAGTCTGCGGACTTGTGCGGCCCACAGGTGGCTCGATCACGGCATTCGGCACGGACCTGTTGCGCAACTGGCGCTCGGCTCGTGCGCGGATCGGGCTGGTGCCGCAGGAACTGGCAACCGACATGTTTGAGAAGGTCAGCCGTACGGTCGGCTTTTCGCGAGGCCTCTTCGGCCTGCCGCCCAATCCGGATCGGATCGAGGAAGTGCTGCGCTCGCTGAGCCTGTGGGACAAGCGCGATGCGCAAATCCGGGCGCTTTCGGGCGGGATGAAGCGCCGTGTGTTGATCGCCAAGGCGCTGGCGCATGATCCCGATCTGTTGTTCCTCGACGAGCCGACTGCGGGTGTCGATGTCGAACTGCGGCGCGACATGTGGAAGCAGATCGGCGCGTTGCGCGAACGGGGGACGACCATCATCCTGACCACTCACTATATCGAAGAGGCCGAGGAAATGGCTGATCGGGTAGGGGTGATCAACAAGGGGCGCATCCTGCTGGTGGAAGATACCGCCACGCTCATGGCGCGCATGGGCCGGACCGAGGCTGTGTTCAGCCTGGACGAGCCGCTGCCCGAAATTCCTTCCGCGCTGGCAGAGTTCCCGCTGCATCTTGCGGAAGACCGTAAGTCGATAATCTATCGCGGCGGTGACGGTACTGGGCAGGGCAAGCGCGAAGTGGCGGATCTTACCCGCGCCTTGGTGGCGCAAGGCATCGTCTACACCGCGCTCGACATTCATGAATCATCGCTGGAAGACATTTTTGTCGATCTGGTGGAGCGTAAGCAGGAAGGGACCGGCCAATGAGCGCGCATTCGGGCAGCGCCCCCATCCTTAACTGGCGCGGGGCATGGGCGATCTTCAACAACGAGTTGATGCGTGCCTTCCGTACGTGGATCGGCTCGATCTTCTCCCCTGTGCTGACGACGTCGCTCTATTTCATCGTCTTTGGTGCCGCGATCGGATCGCGGATCAATGAAGTGAACGGCGTATCCTACGGCGCTTTCATTGTCCCCGGCCTGCTGATGCTTACCCTGCTGAGCGAAAGCACGAATAACGCCAGCTTCGGCATCTATATGCCGCGCTTCACTGGCGCGATTTACGAGCTGCTTTCCGCTCCGGTCGGTTTCGTCGAAACGCTGATCGGTTTTGTCGGGGCTGCGGCGGTGAAGTCGCTTATCCTGGCTGCGATCATTCTGGTGACCGCGACCGTCTTCGTCGATTACCAGATCGCCCATCCGATTTTTGCGCTGGGCTATATCCTGCTGATTTCGGCATCCTTCTCGCTGTTCGGTTTCATCCTCGGCATCTGGGCCGACGGGTGGGAACGGTTGCAGATCGTGCCGGTGTTGTTTCTCACTCCGCTGACCTTCCTTGGCGGCACCTTCTATTCGATCGAGATGCTGGGCGAACCGTGGCGCACCATCGCGCTGGTCAACCCGATCGTCTATCTGGTGAACGGGTTGCGCTGGACCTTCACCGGCCATTCGGATGTGGGAATCTGGGTCTCGCTGGGCATGACGATGGCGTTCCTCGCACTTTGCATAGGAACCATCGCAATCATCTATCGCACTGGGTGGCGCCTGCGCGACTGAGGCGCTATGCCTCGTCCATCATGGTTTTTTCGGCCCGATATTTCCGCCTGTTAGCGGCGCTTTGCATTGTAAGCCCGGCACCTGCTCTGGCGGATATTCCGCAGCCGGTGCGGGCGATGGTGGATGCCGCCATCGCGACCGGCGATGCGGCAAAGGTCGCAACCGTCATCGAGATCGCAAAGGCGACCAATCCCGATGATGCGGCGGAACTGGATGCGATCAAGGCCGGATTTGCCCACAAGCAGCACGAACTGGCGCAGGCGAAAGCACGCGAGAAAGAGGCTCGCATCCGGTCCGCCGGCCTGTTCGAGAACTGGTCGGGCAGCGGTGAAGTGGGCGCATCCTTTGCTTCGGGCAATAGTGACAATACCGGCGTCACCTTGGGTATTGAACTGAAGCGCAAGGGCATTGAATGGAGCCACAAGCTGCGCGGCACGCTGGACTATCAGCGCTCCAACGGCGCCACCACGCGCGAGCGCTATTTCCTGTCCTATGAGCCGCGATACCAGATCAACGACGGCCTGTTCGCCTATGGCCTGACCCAATATGAGCAAGACCGATTTCAGGGTTTCGCCGGTCGTTATGCCGCATCTGGCGGGCTGGGCTATACCGTGCTCGATGGCGATGGCGTAACGCTGGCAACCAAGCTCGGCCCTGCCTTCCGCCATACTGAATATCTCGATGGGTCGGGAGAAAGCAGGCTAGCCGTTCTGGCCGGCATGAATTTCGACTGGCGGATAACCGATCGCCTGAAGCTGACGCAAGATACCAATATGGTGGCCGAAACTGGCAGTGAAGCGACCGTGATCGTCGATTCCGCCAATACCACCATTAATCTGGTCACCGGGCTGGAGGCAAAGATCAGCAGACGCCTTTCGACGCGGCTGTCATTCAATCTCGATTACAACAGCAATCCGCCGACGGATTCCGTCAGCACGGATACGCTTTCGCGTTTCACTCTGCTCTACGGCTTCTGATCCGGCCGCACAGCCCTCTCGACTTCGGGCGAGGGCGGCGGCAAGGGGGAGCTATGACCCGCTTCTCTTTCACTATCGACGCAACTGACGGCAAGGCGCGTACCGGCCGCATCAACATGCTGCGCGGCGAAATCCGCACGCCCGCCTTCATGCCGGTGGGCACAGCTGCCAGCGTCAAGGCCATGAAGCCTGAGGATGTGCGCAAGACCGGCGCCGACATCATCCTGGGCAATACCTATCATCTGATGTTGCGCCCTTCGGCTGAGCGGGTGGCGAAGCTGGGCGGGCTTCACAAGTTCATGAACTGGCATCGCCCGATCCTTACCGACAGCGGCGGTTATCAGGTGATGAGCCTTTCCGACCTGCGCAAGATTACCGAAGAAGGCGTCAGCTTCCGCAGCCATCTTGACGGTTCGAAGCATATGCTCACGCCCGAACGCTCGATGGAAATCCAGCGCCTGCTGGGCTCGGACATCGTGATGGCCTTCGACGAATGTCCGCGCGCGGATCAGTCGCGTGACGTGATCGCCCGCAGCATGGAAATGTCCATGCGCTGGGCCAAGCGCAGCCGGGAAGGGTTCGACAGCGGGGAAGATCACGCTGCCCGCTCAGCCCTGTTCGGCATCCAGCAGGGCGCGCTGGACGAAGACCTCCGTCGCCAAAGCGCCGAGGCACTGACGGAAATTGGTTTCGACGGCTATGCGATCGGTGGCCTCGCGGTGGGTGAGGGGCAAGAGGCGATGTTCGCTACGCTTGATTTCGCACCGGGCCAGCTTCCTGCGGACCGCCCGCGCTATTTGATGGGCGTCGGCAAACCCGACGATCTGGTCGGTGCGGTGGAGCGCGGGGTAGACATGTTCGATTGCGTGCTTCCCACCCGGTCGGGCCGCAACGGACAGGCCTTCACCTGGAACGGCCCCCTCAATTTGCGCAACGCCAAATATGCGGAAGATGCCGCCCCGCTGGATGAACGCTGCACTTGCCCGACCTGTGGCACCTATAGCCGCGCCTATCTCCACCACCTGATCAAGGCAGGCGAGATTCTGGGCGCCATGTTGATGACGGAGCATAATCTCTCCTTCTACCAGCAATTGATGCAGGCCATGCGCGATGCAATCGGGCAGGGGCGCTTTGCTGCCTTCGCCGCCGACTTCCGCCGTGATTATTTGCGCTGATCAGGTTCTGGACGAAGCACTCGCCGGTCGCGGGCGGATGCGCTAAGGGCGCGGCATGGCGGAACGATTTGAACGGCACAAACAGGCTTGGACCTCTGAGGAGATCCAGAAGCTCCACACTCTGGCGAAAAAGGGCATGGCCCTTAAGGCGATTGCCAAGGCACTGACGCGCAGCGAAGAGTCAGTGAAGCAGCGTGCCAAGGCCGATGGGCTGAATATCGCGAAGAAGCGCTGATGTTGCGTCTTTCCGGACTGACCTTGCCGCTCGACCACGAGCCAGACGCGCTGCCTGCTGCCATCTGCGAGCGATTGGGCATTGAGCGCGAGGATCTGCGGGAGTTCACAATCTTCCGGCGCGGCAACGATGCAAGGCGACGCAACGCCATCCTGCTGGTCTATACTGTGGATGTCGTCCTGGCGGACGAGGGCGGAGTGCTGGAACGGTTCGCGGGCGACAAGGACCTCCGTCCGACCCCTGATATGACCTACCACCCGCCTGTGACAGCCCCGGAAGGCTGGTCGGGCAAGCGGCCGGTGGTGATCGGGGCCGGGCCGTGCGGGCTTTTTGCGGGCCTGATCCTGGCCCAGATGGGTTTCCGCCCGATCATTCTGGATCGCGGCAAGGTTGTGCGCCAGCGCACCAAGGACACCTGGGGCCTATGGCGGCGCTCCGAATTCAACCCGGATTCCAACGTCCAGTTCGGGGAAGGGGGCGCCGGCACCTTTTCCGATGGCAAGCTCTATTGCCGGGTAAAGGACCCGCGCTTCCTCGGCCGCAAGGTGCTGGAGGAATTCGTTCGCGCCGGTGCGCCCGACGACATTCTGTGGGAGGCCCATCCCCATATCGGCACCTTCCGACTCGTCACCATGGTGGAAAGCATCCGCCGCACCATCGAGGAACTGGGCGGCGAATATCGCTGGCAGACACGGGTGGACGACATCGCGCTGGACCATCTGCCTGACGCGCGGCGGCAATTGCGCGGGCTTTACCTGCAGGATGGCAGCTTCCTTGAGGCGGATCATGTCGTCTTCGCCATCGGCCATAGCGCGCGGCCGACTTTCGAGATGCTCCATCGGCAGGGTGTCCATATGGAAGCCAAGCCGTTCTCGATCGGCGTCCGCATCGAACACCCGCAAAGCTGGGTCGACCGTGCGCGCTATGGCAATTGCGCGGGCCATCCCGACCTCGGCGCGGCAGCCTATAGTCTGGTGCATCACTGCGCCAATGGCCGTTCGGTTTACAGTTTCTGCATGTGTCCGGGCGGGCGCGTGGTGGCCGCGACTTCCGAGGAAGGGCGCGTGGTCACCAATGGCATGAGCCAGTATTCGCGTGCCGAATTCAATGCCAATTCAGGCTTGGTGGTCGGCATCGAGCCGGAACGCGATTATCCCGGCGGTCCGCTGGCGGGCATCGAATTTCAGCGCCATTGGGAATCGCTGGCCTTCGTTGCTGGCGGATCGACCTATGCCGCGCCGGGCCAGAAGGTGGGGGATTTCCTGGCCGGGCGGCCTTCGACCGAGATTGGACAGGTGCAGCCTTCCTACAAGCCGGGCGTCACCATGACGGACCTGTCGCAATGCCTGCCCGCTTTCGCCATTGAGGCAATGCGCGAGGCACTGCCGGTCTTCGGGCGCCAGATTGCCCGTTACGATGATCCCGATGTGGTGATGACGGGCGTGGAAACCCGCACATCCTCTCCGGTGAGGATCACGCGCGGCAAGGATTTCCAGAGCCTCAATACGGAGCGCCTGTTCCCCGCAGGCGAAGGCGCGGGCTATGCTGGCGGGATTCTCTCGGCGGCCATTGACGGGATTAAGGTGGCCGAGGCCGTGGCGAGGAGCATTGTAGCCGCCTGATTTCTGCGACCTCGGGGCATCGTCTACCACAGGCCGCCAACCCGAAAGGCATGGGGGCATGAGCACAAACGAAAAGGGCGGCCCCGCAGGACCGCCCTTTCGCTACGCAATCCCCGGAAGGATCAGCGCGAGTAGAATTCGACCACCAAGTTCGGTTCCATGGTGACGGGGTAAGGTACCTCGTCCAGGCTCGGAACGCGGGTGAAGGTCACCTTGTCGGTGCCATCGACCGACACATAGTCGGGGATGTCGCGCTCGGGCAGGCCCTGAGCTTCGATCACCAGCGCCATTTCCTTGGCCTTGCTGCCCAGGCTGATCACATCGCCAACCGTCACGCGGCGCGACGCGATGTTGCACTTCACGCCATTCACGCGGATGTGGCCGTGGCTCACCAGTTGGCGGGCAGCGAAGATGGTCGGCGCGAACTTGGCGCGATAGACGACCATGTCCAGACGCTGTTCGAGCAGGCCGATCAGGTTCTGACCGGTATCGCCCTTCATGCGCGACGCTTCCTGATAGGTGCGCTTGAACTGCTTTTCGGTGACGTCGCCGTAATAGCCCTTCAGCTTCTGCTTGGCGCGGAGCTGCAGACCGAAGTCGGACATCTTGCCCTTGCGGCGCTGGCCATGCTGGCCCGGGCCATAGGAACGGCGGTTCACGGGGCTATTCGGGCGGCCCCAGATGTTTTCGCCCATGCGACGGTCAAGCTTATGCTTGGCGCTCTTGCGCTTCGACATATGTCATCTCCAATTTGCGGACAGGCCCAATGCCTGTCTTTGAACCCGGCACGCACCGATAGACCTCATGTCCATCGCGGCCGCCGCTTCACCGGGGTGCGGGGCCAATCGAAAAGCCGCCGACAAAAGCCAGCGGCCCCGAAGTGAGCGGCGCCAATGGCCGCTCGCGAGTGAATTGTCAATGCCAGTGGCGGATTTGCTCAGCCGCCGCCCATCTTCGAAGGATCGAAGGATGAATTGGCACCGCCTGCAGCGTTCCGGCCCATCTCGTCGAGCCCCTTCTTGGTCGCAGCGGCCTGCTGGTCCCATTGGGCCTTGGTCATGCAGATGCGGTTTACCTTGGTGCGCGACCCGGTAACCTTGTCCTTCCTGCAGATCATCTTTTCCTTCTTCGGCGCTTCCTGGCTTTCGCCTTCAGCGGCCGAAACCCCCGTTGCGGCGGTCAGCACCAGCAATGCGAGCAGACAGCTCTTTTTCATGATCCTCTCCAGTTCGTGGAAATTTCTTATCTGAGGATAACAAATCGAACAGCACGGTCAAAGTAAACGCTGGAGTCTTTTTGTATCAGATTGTCTCAGCCATCGTGCCTCGCCCGCTTCAACGGGCGCGATAGGGCTGACAGAACTCCGCGCAGAGTGCGAATTTCAAGATGATTCCATGCTGGCTTGGTCAGTACGTTCCGCAAGGTCAGCCGCGTGGCCTCCGCGCGGCTCTCCGGAAAGAAGTAGTTTTGCGGTTCGAGCAGTTCCTCGAAATGTCCGATCAGCCCCTCCAGTTCTTCCTGCGGGGCAGGGGGAAGGTGTTCTTCCAGGGTCGGCACGGCAAGGTTGCGGTGTTTGGACCACTCATAGGCACACAGGATCACGGCCTGAGCAAGGTTGAGCGATGCGAATTCGGGATTGATCGGCACGGTGACGATGGCGCGAGCGACTGCAACGTCTTCCGTTTCCAGTCCGGACCGTTCCGGTCCGAACAGATAGGCGCTGCGCCCCGCTTGAGTGGCGATCTCGCGCGCGGCCTCTTCAGGCGTCAGCACGGGCTTGGTCACGCCCCGCTTGCGGACGGTGGTGGCATAGACATGCGCGCAGTCCGCCACGGCCTCCGCCACGCTGGGGTAGACCTTCGCGCCTTCCAGAACGACGTCCGCACCCGATGCGGCCGGACCAGCTGCAGGATTTGGCCAGCCGTCACGCGGCGTGACGAGGCGCATTTCGGCAAGCCCGAAATTGAGCATCGCGCGTGCCGCCTTGCCGATATTCTCGCCCAGCTGTGGGCGCACGAGCACGATGACCGGCGGTTCAGCCTCCATCGCCGTCCCGGCTCCCGATATCGCGCACGCTGCTAGCGAATTCCTCGAAATCGCGCGCTTCGGAAAAGTCCCGATAAACGGAAGCAAAGCGGATATAGGCGACGGAATCGAGCTGGCGCAGCCCGTCCATCACCATCTCACCAATGCGCGATGAGGCGATCTCGCCTTCGCCCAGCGTTTCGATCTGGCGCTGGATGCCCGAGACGAGCTGGTCAAGCCGCTCCTGCGAGACCCCGCGCTTGCGGCAGGCCAGGGCGACCGAACGCTCAATCTTGCTGCGATCGAAGGCTTCGCGTTCGTCGTCGCTTTTTACCACGGTGACTTCACGCAATTGCACACGTTCGAACGTAGTGAACCGCGCGCCGCAGCTTTCGCATTGGCGGCGGCGCCGGATCACCGTGTTGTCCTCGGTAGGCCGAGAATCTTTCACCTGACTGTCGTCATGTGCGCAAAATGGGCAGCGCATTGCTCAGTCCCTCAGCGCCCCGGATAGACCGGGAACGCCTCGCATAGTTCGGTCACGCGACGGCGGACGCTTTCTTCCACCTGCGCGTCTCCATCTTCGCCATTCTTGCGCATGCCATCCACCACTTCGGCGATCAGTTCACCGACCTTGCGGAATTCTTCCGGACCGAAGCCGCGCGTCGTGCCGGCAGGGGTGCCCAGGCGGACGCCAGACGTGACGAAGGGCGAGCGCTGGTCGAACGGAATGGCGTTCTTGTTGCAAGTCAGCCAGGCGCGATCGAGGCCCTTTTCGGCCGCCTTGCCGGTAACATCCTTGCGGGTGAGGTCGACCAGCATCAGGTGGTTGTCAGTCCCGCCCGAGACGATGTCGAGGCCCTGTTCCTGCAGGCTGGAGGCCAGCGCCTTGGCATTTTCCACGATGCGCGCGGCATAGGCCTTGAACTCGGGGCGCAGGGCTTCCTGAAAAGCCACGGCCTTGGCTGCGATCACATGCACCAGCGGGCCGCCCTGCATACCGGGGAACACCGCCATGTTGAACTTCTTGGCCAGATCCTCGTCATTGGTAAGGATCACGCCCGAACGCGGGCCGCGCAGGCTCTTGTGCGTGGTGGTGGTCACCACATGGGCGTGGGGGAAGGGCGAGGGGTGCGCGCCGCCGGCGACGAGGCCGGAGAAGTGCGACATGTCCACCAGCAGGTAAGCGCCCACTTCATCCGCGATCTCGCGGAAGCGGGCAAAGTCCCAGTGGCGCGGATAGGCAGTGGCCCCGGCGATGATCAGCTTCGGCTTATGCTCGCGCGCCAGCTTGGCGATCTCGTCCATGTCGAGCAACTGGTCTTCTTGTCGCACGCCATAGGGCACCACGTTGAACCACTTGCCGCTCATATTCACGGGCGAACCGTGCGTGAGGTGGCCGCCCGCCGAAAGGCTGAGGCCCATGAAAGTATCGCCCGGTTCGAGCAGGGCCAGGAACACTGCCTGGTTCATCTGGCTGCCGCTATTGGGCTGAACATTCGCGAATTCGCAGCCGAACAGCTTCTTCGCGCGTTCGATCGCCAGGTTCTCGACAATGTCGGCATATTCGCAGCCGCCGTAATAGCGCTTGCCCGGATAGCCTTCGGCATATTTGTTGGTGAAGACCGAGCCGGTTGCCTCAAGCACGGCAGGCGAGGCGATGTTCTCGCTCGCGATCAGTTCGATCTTGTGGCGTTGGCGGCCCAGTTCCTTCTGGATCGCTGCGAAAACCTCGGGGTCCGACTGTTCCAGCGTATCGTGCCAGAAGTGCTGCAAAGCCTCGGAAGTGGCGGCGTTGGCGCTGCTCATGTAGTTCAGTCCTGCGGAGGGTTGGTAAGCTTGTCGACGCGGGGGCCGTGGCGGCCGCCAGCGAAATCGGTGCCAAGGAACGCAGTGATGCATGCCCTTGCCATATCGGGGCCGGTAAGCCGCGCACCCATCGCAATCGCATTGGCATCATTATGCTCACGCGCGAGGGAGGCCGAGAGCGGCTCTGACACGAGCGCGCAACGCAGCCTGGGGTGGCGGTTGACCGCGATGGAAATGCCGATGCCGGAACCGCACAGGGCAATGCCCCGCTCTGACGCACCGGATGCAACGGCTTCCGCCAGCTTGTAGCCGTAATCGGGATAATCCACCCGGTCGGCCGTTTCCGGGCCGAGGTCGTCCACCTCATGGCCCTGTTCGCGCAGCCAGTTTGCAAGCTCTGCCTTGAGCTCGACCGCTGCATGATCGGAGGCAATGGCTATCTTCATGGCGCGCACATAGGGATTTGATTCGCAAGGTGCCACCGCAAAAGCGCTTTGTTCCCCAGTGGAACGCCTTTACCTCCGCCAAAAAGGGAGGAATGGATGACTGAGGAAGATTATCACCGCTATATCGACGCCTTCAACGCACGTGATTACGACGCGCTGGAGACCTTCTTCGCCGACGATTTCGCGCTGGAGAATGCGGGCTTCCGCGTGCAGGGCAAGCCTGCATTCCGGGCCTTCTACGCCTTCTTCCATGAATTTTGCCGCGAGGAAGTGATCTTCAAGGAGTTCTTCCCGGGCCGAAACGGCTTCGTCTCGAATGTAGTGATCCGCTTCACCGGAATAAAGAATCTGTCCGCCGATGTGCTGGACGAGAGGGGCTATTCAGGAATGAGCGTGGTGCCTGAAGGCGTCTCGGTCGATGTGGAATTCTACATCCACTATATTCTGAACAAGGCAGGGAAGATCCAGTTCATCAAGGGAGCGGTATGGGTGCCGGAGGCTCCCGCCCAAGGATAAGATCGACCGCCTTCTCGCCGATCATGATGCAGGCGAGATTGGGATTGCCGCGGGGTAGGGCGGGCATCACCGAAGCATCGGCGATCCGCAAACCGTCCACTCCGCGCACTCGCAGGTCGCCGTCTGCCACTGCCCCGTCATCGGTGCCCATGCGGCAGGAACAGGCCGGATGCGCCCGATGAGTGGCCGTGGCACGGACGAACTCTTCCAGTTCAGCCTTGGTCTGGCGCCGGGAACCCGGCAGGTTCTCGCGCGCGATCAGCTTGGCGAGCGGCGCCTGTTCATAGATATTGCGAGTTAGTCGGATCGACTGGATCATGCCTTCCATGTCGCCGGGTTCGGCAAACATGTTGAGGAAGATGCGCGGTGGATCGCGGGGATCGGCGCTGCGCAGTCTGACCCAGCCGCGCGACTTGAGCGGCAGATAGCCCGTGCGGACCGAAAGGCGCGAGACCGGCTTGGCCTGCACGCCCGGCATCCACAGGCGCGCATCGCCGCTCAGCGGCAGGCACATCATCTGCACGTCTGGCCGGTCTGCGCCGGGCTGAAGGCGAGTGAAGATATTGGCCAATGTCCCGGTCCATCCGAATGGGCCCTTCCCACCGGCATACCACTGCGCGGCGGCGATGGCCGCCCGGTCCAGCCGGAGATAAGAGGTCAGGCCCGCATCGCCTGTCAGGTCCCATTCGTTGATGACCACCGGATGGTCGGCCAGGCCCTGTCCCACGGCGGGCAGGTCATGGACCGGGTCTATGCCCAGGCCGCGCAGTTCGTGCGCGGCGCCGATGCCGGACAGCATTAATATCTGCGGGGAGCCATAGGCCCCGGCTGACAGGACGATCTCGCTTGCCGCCTCGGCGGTTTCCTGCCGTCCGCCCCGGACATATTCCACCGCGACAGCCCGTCCGCCACGCAGGACAATGCGTGTCACCAGAGCGCCAGTGGTGATAGTGAGGTTGGGCCGCCCTATTGCCGGGCGCAGATAGGCGCGGGCAGTGCTCGCCCGGCGTCCGCCCGCCACGGTGGATTCCATGTGGCTGATGCCATCCTGCTCCGCACCGTTGGGATCGTCGCACCACCCAATTCCGGCCGCTTCGGCGGCGGCGCGGTGTTCGTCCCATAGCAGGTCCGGCCCTTCCATCAGGCTGATCCCGACCGGGCCGGAGCCGCCATGCCACGCGGTTTCCCCGCGCCAGTGGCTCTCCAGCTTGCGGAAATAAGGCAGAACTTCGGAAAAGCTCCACCCGACAAGGCCCTGTGCGGCCCAGTCGTCATAGTCGCGGCGATTGCCGCGCACCGCGATCATGGCGTTGATGGATGAAGTGCCGCCCAGAGTCCTCCCGCGCGGTATGCCGAGGCGGCGGCCGCCAAGCGCGGGCTCAGGTTCGGATTCGAACTGCCAGGTACCGATCCTGCCTAGCGCAACGCGCGGAAACGCGAGCGGCATGATCTGCAATGGATGCCGGTTCGGTCCGCCAGCTTCCAGAAGAAGCACGGAAATCGCCGGATCTTCGCTCAGCCGTGCGGCAATGACCGCGCCGGAAGACCCCGCACCGATAACGATGTAGTCAAAACCTCTCCCCATCGGCGCATCCTGCCTGCGGGATGGGTGGCAGACAAGAAAAACCCCGCCGAAGCGGGGCCTTTCCTCTTACTGATCCAGGAAGCTGCGCATCTTCCTCGAACGGCTCGGGTGCTTGAGTTTCCTCAGCGCCTTTGCCTCGATCTGGCGGATACGTTCGCGGGTAACCGAGAACTGCTGGCCTACTTCTTCCAGCGTGTGATCGGTGTTCATGCCGATGCCGAAACGCATGCGCAGCACGCGTTCCTCACGCGGGGTGAGGCTGGCCAGCACGCGGGTGACCGTTTCCTTGAGGTTGGACTGGATAGCTGCATCCACCGGGATGATCGCGTTCTTGTCCTCGATGAAATCGCCGAGGTGCGAATCCTCCTCGTCGCCGATGGGCGTTTCGAGGGAGATCGGCTCCTTGGCGATCTTCATCACCTTGCGGACCTTTTCGAGCGGCATGGAAAGGCGCTCGGCCATTTCCTCCGGCGTCGGCTCGCGGCCCTGCTCGTGCAGGAACTGGCGGCTCGTGCGGACCAGCTTGTTGATCGTCTCGATCATATGGACCGGAATACGGATCGTGCGGGCCTGATCGGCGATCGAACGGGTGATCGCCTGACGAATCCACCAGGTCGCATAGGTGCTGAACTTGTAGCCGCGGCGATACTCGAACTTGTCCACCGCCTTCATCAGGCCGATGTTTCCTTCCTGAATCAGGTCGAGGAATTGCAGGCCGCGATTGGTGTACTTCTTGGCTATGGAGATCACGAGGCGGAGATTGGCTTCCACCATCTCCTTCTTCGCGATGCGCGCTTCGCGTTCGCCCTTCTGCACCATATTCACGATGCGGCGGAACTCGTTCAGGCTCATGCCGGTCGCGGCCGCAATGTCCGAAATTTCGGCACGGATACGTTCCACGCCCTCGGCTTCCTTCTCCGCGAAGGCCGCCCACTTCTTGTCCTTTTTCGCCATGGCGGCGAGCCAGGCATCGTCCAGCTCGTTGCCGACATAGGCTTCCAGGAAGTCGCCGCGCTTCACCTTGTGGCGTTCCGCAAGGCGCAGCATCTGGCCGCCCAGCGCGGTGAGGCGCCGATTGAAGGCGTAGAGATTGTCGACCAGATATTCGATCTTGGTCGCGTGGAACTGCACGCTCTCCACCTCGGCAGTGAGGTCTTCGCGCAGCTGTTCGTATTTCTTTTCCTTCGCGGCGGGGAAGTCCTCGCCACGACCGAGCGCGTCGACGCGCTCCGCCTGGATCTTCTCGAACTTCTTGAACAGGTCGGCGATGCGGGCGAAGCGTTCCAGGGCCTCTGGCTTCAGCGCAGCTTCCATCTGGGCGAGGGAGAGGGTGTTGTCTTCCTCGTCCTCTTCTTCGCGGCGGCGCGAACGGCCTTCGCCGTCTTCGCCGTCCTCGTCGGAATCGGCCTCTTCCTCTTCCTCGACCTCGTCGTCTTCCTTGTAGGAAGGACCAGCAGTTTCCTCGCTGATTTCGCCGTCGTCGTCGCCTTCTTCCTCCATGCGCTCGACCGGAGGCTCCTTGGAGAGCATGGCGTCGAGATCAAGGATCTCGCGCAGCTGCATCTCGCCATTATTGAGCGCTTCGGACCACTGGATAATGGCGTGGAAGGTGATCGGGCTTTCGCAAAGGCCCAGGATCATCGTGTCGCGGCCGGCTTCGATGCGTTTGGCGATGGCGATTTCACCTTCGCGGCTGAGCAGTTCCACCGCGCCCATTTCGCGCAGATACATGCGCACCGGGTCATCGGTGCGCTCGCCGGTGCCGGCCTTGCGTGGGGCTTCGGGAACATTGCGGCCTTCGTCGGCCTCGTCAGGCGAGTTTACCTCGTCGACGTTATTGTCTTCTTCCTGGCCTTCCGCGTCTTCATCACTCTCGACGATATTGACGCCCATTTCCGAGATAGCGGACATCACGTCCTCGATCTGCTCGGAGGACAGTTCGTCCTGCGGCAGAGCCTCGTTCAGTTCGTCATAAGTGATGTAGCCGCGGCGCTTCGCCTTCGCGATGAGCTTCTTGATCGAAGCTTCGTTGAGGTCGATCAGCGGGGCATCATCGTCTTTTTTATCGGACATATGTGTCGCTTCTAGTCCTGTTGCCTGCTCTCCCGTGCCTCAGCATGAGGCTCGGCGGGAGCGGTTTCCGTTACCGATTGTCCGGCGCGTTTGCTGGCCATTTGCCCGAGTCGCCGCTCAAATTCCAGCTTTCGTTTGAGCAGGCGCTGCTGCTCCTCGAAAGCCTCCTGTTCGAAGGTCTGTTCGAAGCGTCGAGTTGCGTCAACGAGCGCGGCCTCAAGTGCCGGCCTTTCGACCAGCAAAGACACCGCTTCGGCCAGGTCTTCGCGCGCGCCTTGCGGATCGGAACCTTCCATCAGGAAGGAAAAGCGAGTTTTATCCGGCGGCGGAGCGAAGTCTCCTTGCGCCGATATGGGCATTTGCCCGCCTATTTCAAGCGTGTCGGCAATATCTAGCAAACTATCGATTGCCGCGGCAAAACGCATGTCGTCCGGAGTCAGCCTGCCGAGTGCTTCCGCATGGCGGGCAATCTCGCCCGGATGGCGTGCAAGTCCGGCAATCACGGCCTGCGCCAGCCGGTCACGCGCGCCGCCGGAAACGAAGGACTGCAACTGCGTGCGTGCGGTGTCCGACAGGGCGGGGCGTACCTGTTTGCCCGGGAATTGCCCACGCCTGCCAGCATCTCCGCTATTGGAGCGTTGGGGCGTAAATTCGCGCTTGGGGAAGGCGAAGGCGTAGAAGCGGTCAAGCAACTCACGGCGATAGAGGGACTTGATGTCCTTGTCCGCGATCAGTTCGACATGTTCGATCAGGCGCGCACGCAGCCCGGCCTTGTCTTCCGGCGTGCGGAGCGGGCGAGCATCGCGCTCATGCTCCCAGATCGTATACAGCAAGGTTTGCGGATTGGCGAGCAGCTTTTCCATCGCCGCCGCGCCCTGTTGCTTGATCAGATCGTCAGGATCCAGTCCGGTCGGAAGGCGTACGATGCTGAGCGAATGACCCGGATGGAGCAAGGGCAGGGCGCGGGAAATCGCACGCATGGCGGCGCGCTGGCCTGCCGCATCGCCGTCGAAACACAGGATGGGAACATCGACTAGGCGCCAGAGCAGGCCGATCTGTTGTTCGGTCAGCGCCGTACCCATCGGAGCAACGGCGTCTGCGATTCCTGCCGCCGCGAGAGCGATGACATCCATATAGCCTTCGACCACCACGATGCGGTGCGATTGGCGTGAAGCAGGTCCGGCGCGATGCAGATTATAGAGCGTACGCCCCTTGTCGAAGAGAGGAGTATCCGGTGAATTCAGATATTTGGGTGCGTCTGTTTTCGCCGCTTCGAGGATGCGGCCGCCAAAACCGATCACTCGCCCGCGCGTATCTTCAATCGGAAGGGTTAGGCGGCCACGGAAGCGGTCGTAAGGTTCCTTGCCTTCGACTGCGATCCGCATGCCGGACTCGATCAGCATGGCCTCCGGGAACTTGTCCCCCATTGCAGTCTTGAGCGCCTGGCGGCCTTCCGGGGCATATCCGAAGCCGAAACGCTCGATCGTATGGGCATCGAAACCGCGCCCCTTCAGATATTCGCGAGCTTTCGTGCCTTCAGGCGACAATAGATTGTTTTTAAACCATTCCTGCGCGGCGGCGGTGACGTCATGCAGCCCGGCACGCTGTTCAGCCTGGCGCGCGGCGCGCGGATCAGGTGCGGGCACTTCCATGCCTGCCTCGGATGCCAATTCCTTCACGGCATCCATGAAGGAGAGGCCGCGCTGGTCGGTCATCCAGCGAATGGCATCGCCATGCGCACCACAGCCGAAGCAGTGGTAAAAGCCCTTCTCGTCATTGACGGTGAAGCTGGGCGACTTCTCATTATGGAAAGGGCAGCACGCCTTCCATTCGCGTCCGGCCCGCTGCAGCTTGGTGGTGCGCGAAATCACGCTCGAAAGCGTGATGCGTTGCCGCAATTCATCAAGCCATTGGGGACTGAGCATGGTGGGGGGAATGTGCCCCTGCACCCCGCCCGAGTCGAGGGCGGGGGCGCTTAATTCGGGGGATCAGCCGAAGCTGGCCTTCACCAGCCCGCTGGCCTTGGACATATCGATCTCGGTGCCGTGGCGCTCTTTCAGCGTGGCCATCACCTTGCCCATGTCCTTGATGCTTTCTGCACCGAGTTCGGCCTTGATCGCGGCGATTGCCGCCTTCGTATCCTCTTCCGACATCTGGGCGGGCAGGAATTCCTCGATTACCGCCAACTCGCCCTTTTCCTGCTCGGCAAGCTCGGTGCGGCCGCCCTGTTCGTAGAGCGTGATCGATTCGCGGCGCTGCTTGGCCATCTTCTGCAGAACGTCGATCACCAGCACATCGTCATTTTCCGGTGCAGTGCCGGTGCGCAGCTCGATATCGCGGTCCTTGATCTTGGCCAGGATCAGGCGAACGGCGGCAAGGCGAGGCTTGTCGCCGCCCTTCATCGCGGAAACCTGAGCGGATTTGATCGTATCGCGGAGCATTTTGTATTACTTTCCTGTGGATGTTTCGCGCCCCAGATGGGGGAGTGTCGCATGGAATGCAACATTCGCACATGCAGCAGGTTGACGCGGCGGGAATGCAGGTCTAGCCGCCGAGCCTTAGCGACATCGCCGACAACAACTTATAACGGAGCGCCCCATGGCCGACCCCGCACCTTCTGCTGCGCAACCTAAAGGCGCAACCGGAGTCCTCGTTCTTGCGGACGGCACTGTCCTGTGGGGCAAGGGCTTCGGCGCCACTGGCAGCGCAGTAGGCGAAGTGTGCTTCAACACCGCGATGACCGGCTATCAGGAAGTGATGACCGATCCCTCCTATGCCGGGCAGATCGTGACCTTCACTTTCCCGCATATCGGCAATGTCGGCGCGAATGACGAAGACGTCGAATCGCATGTCCAGGGCGCGGTGGGCTGCATCGTGCGCGAAGACGTGACCGAGCCGTCCAATTTCCGTTCCACCGGCAAATATGGCGACTGGCTGGCCGCGCAGGGCAAGATCGGTCTCGCCGGTATCGATACTCGCGCGTTGACCCGCCGAATTCGCCTGCAGGGCGCACCCAATGCCGTGATTGCGCATGAAACTTCGGGCAAGTTCGACGTTCCTGCGCTGCTGAAGCAGGCACAGGAATGGCCGGGCCTTGAAGGGATGGATCTGGCCAAGGTGGTGAGCCGCCAGGGCGAGGAAGAATGGAAGGGCGGCGCATGGTCGCTCGGTTCGGGCTATGCTGCCGAACCCGATGGCACTCGCCCACATGTCGTTGCGCTGGATTTCGGCGCGAAGGACAACATCTTCCGCAATCTGGTGAAGGCTGGCGCCCATGTGACGGTGCTTCCCGCGCAGACTTCGCTGGATGAGGTGCTGGCACACAAGCCTGCAGGCGTGTTCCTGTCCAACGGGCCGGGCGATCCGGCGGCGACCGGCACCTATGCCGTGCCGGTGATCAGGGGGCTGCTGGAGCGTGATGTGCCGATCTTCGGCATCTGCCTCGGCCATCAGATGCTTGGCCTTGCGGCCGGGGCGAAGACTTCCAAGATGCATCAGGGCCATCGCGGCGCGAACCATCCGGTGAAGCGCCTGGCAGATGACGTGGTGGAAATCACCAGCATGAATCACGGTTTCGCGGTCGACAACACGAGCCTGCCGGCGAGCGTGGAGGAAACCCACGTCTCGCTGTTCGACGGCTCCAATTGCGGCATTGCGATCAAGGGCAAGAAGGCGTTCGGTGTGCAATATCACCCCGAAGCCTCGCCGGGCCCGCAGGACAGCTTCTACCTGTTCGAGAAATTCGTGGGGATGTTGGGGTGAAGAGTTTTCGCGTGAAAACGGCTCTTTGGGCAATTATGGCAACCTGCCTCGGGGCAGTTGCCATTCCGGGCGCTGCTGCGGCGCGGGAGCTTGAGAGCCTGCTTCCCGTAATCCCGACGGAACTGCACGCTGCGAAGGCGGGGTATAACACTCCGGCCTGCTCGAGTTTGGATCGCTATTTTATCGGCGCAGTGTTCGAAGACGTCGAATATAATGATGGGATGCTTGCCTTGGCGAGGCAGGCGGCAAGTGCCTACGCGGGCGGCAAGGACGCTCTGCTCCCGATCGACGGGGATCTGTTGCTGCGCGCGGTCGACGTGAATAACGAAGCCGAATTCAGGCGCTTCCTCGCTTCACTCAAGGATGACGACAAGTTCAACAAGGATGTCATGGTTGCCTCGGTCGCGAAATCGACGAGGTTTTCCGGTGTGGACGCACAACTCGACACCTATGATGAAGATTACATAGAGATTTTTGCGGAAACGTCAGAGGTGGCCTGTGGCCAGCGCTGAAGTCTATTTCCTGCAAGTGGGCTTCGGGCGCGCTGATCGCCCGCAGTCCGGGCATCGCCGCGCTGTGGATGCCCAATTCTTCTCCGAGCCCCTGCCCGTATTCGCCCAGATAGAAGGCCGCTGAATGCCCAAACGCACAGACATCTCCTCGATCCTCGTCATCGGCGCCGGCCCGATCATTATCGGCCAGGCCTGCGAGTTCGACTATTCCGGCACTCAGGCAATCAAGGCGCTGAAGGAGGAGGGCTACCGCGTGGTCCTCGTCAACTCCAACCCCGCCACGATCATGACCGATCCGGAAATGGCCGACGCCACATATGTGGAGCCGATCACGCCGGAAATCGTCGCCAAGATCATCGAGAAGGAACGGCCCGACGCCCTGCTGCCCACCATGGGCGGGCAGACCGCGCTCAACTGTGCGCTGGCCCTGTTCAATGACGGCACGCTGGAGAAGTTCGGTGTCACCATGATCGGCGCCAATGCCGATGCGATCGACAAGGCGGAAGACCGCCAGCGTTTCCGCGAGGCGATGGACAAGATCGGCCTCGAAAGCGCGCGTTCGGGCGTGGCGCACACGGTGGATGAAGCGTTCAAGGTGCTGGAAACCACCGGCCTGCCTTCGATCATCCGCCCCAGCTTCACGCTGGGCGGTACGGGCGGCGGCGTGGCCTATAACAAGGCCGAGTTCGAGAAGATCGTCCGTTCGGGCCTCGATGCTTCTCCCACCACCGAAGTGCTCATCGAGGAATCGCTGCTCGGTTGGAAGGAGTATGAGATGGAAGTCGTGCGCGACAGGCACGACAACGCCATCATCATCTGTTCGATCGAAAACGTCGATCCGATGGGCGTCCATACGGGCGATTCCATCACTGTCGCGCCGGCGCTGACGCTGACCGACAAGGAATATCAGATCATGCGCACCGCCAGCATTGATGTGCTGCGCGAGATCGGGGTGGAAACGGGCGGGTCCAACGTCCAGTTCGCGGTCAATCCGGCCGATGGCCGCCTGATCGTGATCGAAATGAATCCACGCGTGTCGCGCTCTTCGGCGCTGGCCTCAAAGGCCACTGGCTTCCCCATCGCCCGCGTCGCGGCCAAGCTGGCCGTGGGCTATACGCTCGACGAGATCATGAACGAAATCACCGGGGCTACCCCGGCGAGTTTCGAGCCGACGATCGACTATGTCGTCACCAAGATTCCGCGCTTCGCCTTCGAAAAGTTCAAGGGTGCCGAGCCGCTGCTCTCCACCGCGATGAAGTCGGTGGGCGAAGTTATGGCCATTGGCCGCAACTTCAAGGAAAGCATGCAGAAGGCCTTGCGCGGGTTGGAAACCGGGCTGGACGGCTTCAACCGTGTGCTGGAACTCGAAGGGGCAGGGCGGGACGAAATCACTGCGGCCCTTTCCAAGCAGACGCCGGATCGCATCCTCAAGATCGCGCAGGCCTTCCGCGAAGGCTTCACCGTGGAGGAAATCAACGCGATCACGCATTTCGATCCGTGGTTCCTGCGGCATATCGAAGAGATCATTGCCGAGGAAAAGAAGATCGGTACCGATGGCCTGCCCGGCGACGCCGCGGGTCTGCGCCGCCTGAAGGCGATGGGCTTTTCCGACAAGCGCCTTGCCACGCTGGCCGTGCGCTCCGTGCATGTCGCGGGTGGGCTGGGCGAAACCCAGGCCAAGCGTTCCGGCCTGCTGCATGACGCACTGCGCGCCATGGCCGGTGCCACCAGCGAGGAAGAAGTGCGCGAGTTGCGCCACAAGCTGGGTGTCCTGCCGGTGTTCAAGCGCATCGACAGCTGCGCGGCCGAGTTTGAGGCAGTCACGCCCTATATGTACTCGACCTATGAGGCGCCGACCTTCGGAACGCCCGAGACCGAGGCAATGCCTTCGGATCGCAAGAAGGTGGTGATCCTAGGTGGTGGCCCGAACCGGATCGGGCAGGGCATCGAATTCGATTATTGCTGCTGCCACGCCTGTTTCGCGCTGGCGGAAGACGGGTTTGAGACCATCATGGTCAATTGCAACCCGGAAACCGTTTCGACCGACTATGACACGTCGGACCGCCTGTATTTCGAGCCGCTGACGGCAGAGGACGTGCTGGAAATCCTGCGTGTCGAGCAGTCCAACGGCACGCTGGTTGGCGTTATCGTGCAGTTCGGCGGGCAGACCCCGCTGAAACTGGCGCAGGCGCTGGAAGATGCGGGCATTCCGATCCTGGGCACTTCGCCCGACGCCATTGACCTTGCCGAAGATCGTGAGCGTTTTGCCGCCCTCGTCAACAGGCTCGGCCTCAAGCAGCCCGCCAATGGCATCGCACGTAGCCGCGATGAAGCCGTGGCGGTGGCCAATCGCATCGGTTACCCGGTGCTGATCCGGCCGTCTTACGTGCTGGGCGGCCGCGCGATGGAAATCGTCGACAGCGAAGCGCAGCTCGATGACTATATCGCCACGGCAGTGAACGTCTCGGGCGACAGCCCCGTGCTGATCGACCAATATCTGCGCGACGCTATCGAATGCGACGTGGACGCGCTCTGCGATGGCGAAAAGGTCGTCGTGGCAGGCGTGATGCAGCACATCGAAGAGGCAGGCGTCCATTCCGGCGACAGCGCCTGCACGCTGCCGCCTTACAGCCTTCCGGCCGAGATCATCACAGGCATGGAACACCAGGCGGAAGCTCTGGCCATGGCGCTGGGCGTGAAGGGCCTGATGAACATCCAGTTCGCCGTGCAGGATGGCGTGGTCTACCTCATTGAGGTGAACCCGCGTGCCAGCCGCACGGTGCCGTTCGTTGCCAAGGCCATCGGTCAGCCGGTCGCCAAGATGGCGGCGCGCGTTATGGCCGGCACCAAGCTTTCCGACCTTCCTGCGATCAAGCGTGAAGTGCCTTATATGGCCGTGAAGGAAGCTGTGTTCCCCTTCGCGCGCTTCCCCGGCACCGATCCTGTCCTCAGCCCGGAAATGAAATCTACCGGTGAAGTCATGGGAATCGATACGGATTTCCCGATTGCCTTTGCAAAATCCCAGATGGGTGCGGGCATGAAGCTGCCGCAGGGCGGCACGGTGTTCGTATCGGTCAAGGGTACGGACAAGCCGGTGATCGTGCCGGCAGTGAAGCTGCTGATCGAACTCGGTTTCCGGATCGTCGCGACCGGCGGCACACAGCAATACCTTGCAGAGCAGGGCCTTGCGGTGGAGCGGGTGAAGAAAGTGGCCGAAGGCCAGCGCAATATTGTCGACATGATCGTCGATGGTGAGATCGCGCTGATCTTCAACACTACAGAAGGTTGGCAGAGCCTGAAGGACTCCCAGTCGATCCGCGCTTCGGCCTTGGAAATGAAGCTGCCATACTACACGACGGCGGCGGCATCCGATGCCGTGGCCCGTGCCATTGCGGCACTTAAATCCAGCCAGCTTGAAGTGCGCTCGCTTCAAGACTATTACAGTTCGTGAAAGCGCGTCCCCCAAACAATCGAGCGCCTTAGAAAACCGTCTCCACGCAAACTGCGTGGGGCCGGAAGGAAGGCTTTAACGGTTGATCCGGGGGACGAGACGATAACGGCTCAGGGGTTGTTGAATGGAAAAAGTCCCCATGCTGGCGGAAGGCTACGAAATGCTGACCGCCGAACTGCAATTGCTGCGTGCCGAACGGCCGAAGATCGTGGATGCGATCGAAGAAGCGCGCGAACATGGCGATCTTTCGGAAAACGCGGAATATCATGCCGCGAAGGAACGTCAGGGCCAGGTTGAGGCCCAGATTGCTGACCTTGAGGACAAGGTCAGCCGTGCGCAGATCATCGATCCTGCTACGCTTTCGGGCGACCGCATCATTTTCGGTGCGACGGTCACGCTGCTTGATGAAGACGACAAACCGAGCCGCTACCAGATCGTTGGCCAGACAGAGGCTGACGTTAAAAAGGGCCGGATTTCGTACAATTCGCCCCTCGGCAAGGCTCTGATCGGCCGCAAGGTGGGCGAGGAAGTGGAAGTGACCGTTCCATCGGGCGACCGCTTCTATCTCGTCGACAAGATCGAGTTCATCTGATTTCGCCGGCGGCTCAGACCGCCAGCGATTTTCCTGTGATGTAATTAACGCTCGTGTCGCTGCCGATTTCAGAATCGCGGCGATGCGAAGCTGTGTGCCCAGCGCGCTTGCAGGTGGGTTGGGAAGTGGCGCTTAAGCAATCCCGTCTGGGCAATGGTGGCCCCGGTGACAGAGGCGAAGCGCAATTCGCGCAAAGTCACTCCATCGCCGGCGCCGGAATTACCGAATTACTGGCCGGGGAGCGTAGGCTCCAGCAGGCGGTGCAGATGGACGATGACGTATTTCATTTCCGCGTCGTCCACAGTGCGCTGCGCCCAGCCGCGCCAGGCTTCCTCGGCGGCGGCATAATTGTCAAAGAACCCCACGACGTGGATGTCCTTGAGGTCCTGGAATTCGCAAGTCATGGGATCGGTCACCCGTCCACCCATGACGAGGTGAAGAAGCTGATTGGCCATCAATTCGCCCTGTTAGAATGCAATGAGAGGTCATCTCTCGCATAGAGAGATTTGCAGGGCGCTGGCAAGCCTTGGAAGGCAGAGTTCCGCCTATTCAGAGGCGGGAATCTCTGCTTCTGCCTCGACTGCGGGCTTTTCGGGGGCCAGCTTGCGCTTCAACCTGGCCGCGCCATCGGAAATGACGCCGCCAATCTGGCCCAACCGGTCGCGCGCAGGCTCGCTTGCACCGTCGGCTGCTTCCATCGCCTGCCTGCCATACAGGATGCCGAGTTCGGCGATCCCGGCGATCATGCTCACGGCATTCTTGCTGAGGCGGCGAGTTGGCGAACGCGGGATCAGGGTGCTGAGAGCCACGCCGATGGCAAGCCCGCCTGCGATCAGCATCAAGGGATGTTCGCGGGCAACGGAAGTAAGCCGGTCGCGCGCAGCAGCGGCGCCTTCAGCCAGCGCGCCGCGTTCAACCTGGCGGGCCTTCCCGGCCTCGATCCGTTGGCGCAGTTCCATTCTCTTGGCATCACTCATGGTCACTATCCTCGCCGGAGTTCACTGCCCCGTATTCCCCTGTCTTTTCATTGCGCTTCCCGGTCATCCGGGCAAGGCCTGAAAGGATCGGCTTGCGCGCCAGCCACAAACCTGCTGCCGTTGCGGCAGCGGCCAGACCGCTCAGCATGGTCGTGCCGTGGCGGTCAGCAAATTCAATCGCCGCATTGCTTGCTTCGTCGGCGCGCGCACCGATACGGTTGGCGATCCGCTGGCCGATAGCTTCCGGCGTTGCCTCTGAACGGGCATGGGCAAGCTCGGTATAGAAAACCTCGCGTGCAGCGTCGCGCAACGCCCGGTCTTCCTCCAATTGGGCCTCGAGCTTGCGGCTCATGAATTCCCGTTCCCGAATGCTCGTATCATCGCTCTGGCCTTGGCGCGGGCAATCCGCACCAGCACGAATGCCGCAATCAGCAAGGCGCCAAATACGATGCCCGTCGCGCCAAACGCGCCGACCAGCGGCGTGAGCGCCAGGATAGCCCCAAAGACCAGCGCGAATATCGCCAGCACCACCAGCAGCGCGGCAATTCCGCCTGTCACGGCAATGCCTTTGGCCTGTTCCCCTACAAAGGCGGCGCGAGTCTTCTGGAAGGCGATTTCTGCTTCCGCATAAGTGCGGCCATCTTCGAACAAGGAAGACAGTTCGTCCACCAACGTAGGCCCGCCGACATCCTCCTGCCGGTCACCTTCGGGAATATCTTCCACGGAGGCTGGACCGGCAGTCGGATCGTCTGGCGAATGGGCAGTCATGGGGCGGGGTGAACCGTCCATGTGGCCCCCTGTCAACGGATTACTTCGAGCTGGAGAACAGGCGGGCGACGAGGAAGCCTGCAACTGCCGCGATGCCAACTGCAAGGCCGGGGCTCTTGCGGACGAATTCGCGCGCATCCTCGCCCAGTTCGTCAAGATCCTTGGCGTCGATCTTCTCGGCCGTTTCCTTCATCTTGCGCGAAGCGGTGCGGGCATAATCGCCATATTTCGTGCCGAAGCGATCGTCGATGGTGGGGGTGTTATCCTCCACCAGCTTGCCGAGCCCGGCAATTGCGTCGCTGGTGCGGGCCTTGCCTTCGACGGCCAGTTCGCCTGCCTTTACCTTGGCCTGTTCGCCATAGGCCTTCGCCTCTTCCACCCAGTCGCCCGACTTGGCGCTGGCGCGATCACGCGCTTCCGCGGTGAGGGCGGCCGCTCCGGCCTTTGCTTCTTCCAGTGCGCGGGTGAACTTCTGCTTCGCTTCAGCCGTGTGGCTGGCGGGCGCTTTGGCGGCGGGCTTAGCCTTGGGCTTGGCGGGGGATTTCGAGCCGGTCTTCGCGGGGGTCTGTGCCATCGGATTGCGTCCTTTCACCCTTCGGGATTGTGGCTATGTTATCGAAGCAACGAAATGCTGCCTCTTCTTAGATAGGAAACGTGGCTTGCTTGCCAATGTCGCACTGACTAGGAGGCCCGCATTTCCATTATTGCACCGCGTCATAGCAGTCGGAGCCTTAATTCACCATGACCGCAATCATCGATATCCATGGCCGTGAAATCCTCGATAGCCGGGGCAACCCCACCGTAGAAGTGGACGTCCTGCTGGAAGACGGCAGCTTCGGCCGCGCCGCAGTGCCTTCCGGTGCGTCGACCGGTGCCCATGAAGCGGTGGAATTGCGCGATGGCGACAAGGGCCGCTATCTCGGCAAGGGCGTGCTGAAGGCCGTCGATGCGGTGAACGGTGAGATTTCCGAGGTGCTTCTGGGCCTCGACGCCGAAGATCAGCGCGAGATCGATCTCGCCATGATCGCTCTCGACGACACGGACAACAAGGCCCGTCTGGGCGCCAACGCCATTCTCGGCACCAGCCTCGCGGTGGCCAAGGCGGCAGCTAATGCTCGCGGCCTGCCGCTCTATTCTTATATTGGCGGTGTTTCGGCCCATGTTCTGCCCGTGCCGATGATGAACATCATCAATGGCGGCGAACATGCGGACAATCCGATCGATTTCCAGGAATTCATGATCATGCCGGTCGGTGCGGACAGCATCGCAGAGGCGGTTCGTTGGGGTGCGGAAATCTTTCACACGCTGAAGAAGGGGCTTTCGGAAAAGGGCCTGTCCACGGCAGTGGGCGATGAAGGCGGCTTTGCCCCGAACCTTGCCAGCACCCGTGCTGCGCTGGACTTCGTGATGGAATCCATCGCCAAGGCCGGTTTCAAGCCGGGCGAGGAAGTGGCGCTGGCGCTTGATTGCGCTTCGACCGAATTCTTCAAGGCCGGCAAGTATGAAATCAGCGGCGAAGGCCTGTCGCTCTCGCCCGGCGAGATGGCCGATTACCTCGCCGATCTCTGTGCCGCCTATCCGATCCGCTCGATCGAAGACGGCATGGCTGAAGATGATTTCGAAGGCTGGAAGGCGCTGACAGACAAGATCGGCGGCAAGGTTCAGCTGGTGGGTGACGATCTGTTCGTGACCAACCCCAAGCGTCTCGTCATGGGCATCGATAAGGGCCTGGCCAATTCGCTGCTGGTGAAGGTGAACCAGATCGGCAGCCTCACCGAAACGCTGGAAGCAGTCTCCATTGCCAATCGCGCGGGTTACACCGCCGTGATGAGCCACCGTTCGGGCGAGACCGAGGATTCGACCATCGCCGATCTGGCCGTCGCCACCAATTGCGGGCAGATCAAGACCGGCAGCCTTGCCCGTTCTGACCGGCTTGCGAAGTACAACCAGCTGATCCGCATCGAGGAAGAACTGGGCGACAGCGCGCACTATGCAGGCGCGGGCTGTTTCGGCCGCCTTTCGGCCTGACCCACGCGATTTCGTTCGACTAACCGTATCCCGCTCTCGACGAGCGGGATATTTTTCGGTCAAACTTCGTCCTATCAGGTTGCGCATGAAACCATGCTGCGCGCCGCAAGGGATCGTGCGCGCTGCCGGACGAAGGGACTGACATGACAAAGAGCCTGATCGCCGCATTGCTGCTGGGCACCGCCGCAATCGTTGCGGGGCCTGTGGCGTGCTCCACGGGCACCGAGACGGTCGCGAGCGGCACCGAACTGGGCATCGAAAAGAGCTGGATGGATACCTCGGTCAAGCCGGGGGACGATTTCTATGCCTTTGCGAATGGCGCCTGGAACAAGGCCACGGAAATTCCGGCCGACCGTTCCAATATAGGCGGTTTCGTGATCGCCTTTAACGAGACGGAAAAGCAGCTCGGTGCGCTGATCAAGGATATCGCCGCTTCCGATGCCGCGGATGACGCGGCCGAAGGGCGTATCCGCAATCTCTATAAATCCTACATGGACACGGCGGCCATCGAGAAGGCTGGGCTGAACCCGATCAAGCCCGATCTGGACCGCTTTGCGGCGATCTCCGACAAGAAGGCGCTATCCGCCGTCATCGGCAGCCAGTTGCGGGCCGATGTCGATCCGCTCAACGCGACCGATTTCAATACCGAGAACCTGTTCGGCATCTTCGTGACGCAGGCGCTCTCCGGTGGGGAAGTGGTTCCCTATATCCTGCAAGGCGGGCTGGGACTGCCGGAGCGGGAATATTACCTCTCCTCCGATCCCGAGATGGCCAAGTTGCGCGGTGCCTATCGCAAATATATCGAGGATATGTTCGCAGCCGCGGGCGACAAGGATGCCAAGGTCAAGGCGGCCAGAGTGTTCGATCTCGAAATGAAGATCGCCAAGGCTCACGCCACGCGGGACGAGAGTGAGAACTTCACCAAATCCGCCACTTTGTGGACCCGCGCCAATCTGGAAAAGAACGCTCCGGGGATCGACTGGGCGGCGCTGCTGGATGCAGCGCAACTGGGCAAACAGGGCAAATTCGCCGCCTATCACCCCGGCGCGATCACCGGACTTTCAAAGCTGGTCGCCAGCGAGCCGCTGGATGCCTGGAAAGACTGGCTGGCCTTCCACCAGATCAGCACCAGTGCGGACGTGCTGCCTGCGAAGTTCGACCAGCTGCGCTTCGGCTTCTACGGCACGACCCTTTCCGGCACGCCCGAGCAGCGCAGCCGCGACAAGCGGGCGCTGGCGGTAGTGAGCGATCTGCTGGGGGATGATCTGGGCCAGCTCTACGTGACCAAATATTTCCCGGCCTCTGCCAAGGCTCAGATCGAAGGGATCGTGGGCAATATCAAGCAGGCCTTCGGCGTGCGGGTGCAGGCGATCGACTGGCTCGATCCTGCTACCAAGGCGGAAGCGCTGAAGAAGGTGGAGACCATTCAGGTCGGCGTCGGCTATCCTGAAAACTGGCGTGATTTCTCGAAGGTGAAAATCGCGGCTGCCAGCCCCTATGCCGATGTGCAGGCCGCGCAGAAGGCTGAATATGCCCACCAGCTGGCCAAGATCGGCAAGCCGATGGACAAGGGCGAATGGTGGATGACGCCGCAGACGGTGAACGCGGTGAACCTGCCGGTGCAGAACGCACTCAATTTCCCTGCGGCGATCCTGCAGCGCCCCTTCTTCGATCCCAAGGCAGATCCCGCCTATAATTACGGCGCGATCGGTGCGGTGATCGGCCACGAGATCAGCCACAGCTTCGACAACAATGGCGCGGAATTCGATTCCACCGGCGCGCTGCGCAATTGGTGGACCGATGCGGACCGCAAGAAGTTCGAAGATGCAGGGATGAAGCTGGCCGCCCAGTTTGACGGATACGAGCCGTTCCCCGGCTTGCATGTGAACGGCAAGCTGACCCTTGGCGAAAACATTGCTGACGTGGCCGGTCTTGCTGCCGCCTATGATGCCTATCGTGCGTCGCTGGGTGGCAAGGAAGCGCCGGTGATCGACGGCTTCACTGGCGATCAACGCTTCTTCATCGCCTATGCGCAGGCTTGGGCCACCAAGATGCGCGATGCCGCCCTGCGCCAGCGCATCGCGACGGATGGCCATGCACCGGGCATGTATCGCGCTCTGACCGTGCGCAATCTGGATGCCTGGTACACGGCCTTCGACGTGAAACCGGGCGACAAGCTCTATCTCACGCCGGAAGAGCGCGTGCGGGTCTGGTAAGTCCTCAAATCCGCCAATAACGGACGGGGTGCATCACTTGATGAGAGTGACGTGCCCCGTCTTGTGCTTGATCTTCCCATCGCCGGCAGCGAGCCTCACGAAGCTGCCCTGCGTGGTGCAGGCGCCGAAGGCGAAGTTGCTGAGATCGTAGATCGTCCCGTCGGATTTGACGATGTGCCCGCTGCGCAGATGGCCGGTCTTGCCGCACAGCATGCGCGCCGCATCGGATGTGGCGGACAAGGTCAGTGTGAGCGGGCCGATCTGATCGAGCCGCGTGGCTTGGGCGAAATCCAGCGCACCGTCGCCATCCACGTCGGCAACCCTGTCCGGGCGGCCCTTGCAGTCGGTATCGTCGCAATCCCCACCGCCAGCTAAGGCAACGCCAGTGCTCGCCCTCGTCGGCGATTCCCGCAGCTTGCCTGTGGCCATGCCGGACTGGGCATCGCGCGGAGCCACTGTTCTGCCGCTGGCCATCGTGCTTGAGGGATTGCTCTGCCCGAAAGACCAGCTTTCGAGCGGGGCCGCGCTGGAGCTTTCTCCGTCGACGCCGTCGATCACCAGAAGATAATCCGAGGCGGCGAGGGCTGGAGTGGCGGTTGCCAGTGCAAGGGCCGAACCGAATACCATTGAAGCAAAGCGTATCATGGCATTTCTCCCGTATTTATACTTAGAGAAATGCGCCTGATTTGCTGAATAGTCGATGGCTGGTCATTCGGAGCCTGAATTCAGCAATTTGGATTTCGTCAAATCGCACGGCCCACGCGCGACTCGCAAGCGCGAGGCTGAATTGCCGGAAGGGGCTGCCTATTTGCGAGCCTGATGGAGTGCGGTTCACGCGGGTGAGTGAGCTACTCGCCCGCGTGAACCAGTGGCGATTATGCGCCTGCCGCAGTAAGCTTGGCGACCTGTTCTGCGCTGAGTTCCAGCGTGACCGCTTCCAGCAGCGCGTCGAGTTGTTCAGGCGTGCGGGCACTGGCGATGGGCGCGGCAATGCCGGGCTGGGCATTGATCCAGGCGAGGGCGATGGCTGCATGGCTTGCGCCGGTTTCAGCCGCAATCCCGTCCATCACGGCAAGGATCGGCTGGCCCTGTTCGAAGAACCGGTCCATCCCATATCCGCGGGCCGACTGGGCGAAATCGTCGCGCGAGCGGTACTTGCCGGTCAGGAAGCCGGAGGCGAGGCCGAAATAGGGCAGGGCGGCAATCCCGCGCGCCACGCAGAGATTCTGCACAGGCCCTTCGTAATCGCTGCGCCGGACGAGGTTATATTCGTTCTGCAGCACGCTGTAGGCAGTCTGCCCTGCGGCCTCGGCGGTTTCGATTGCGGCAATCATGCGGTCGGCCGTGAAGTTGGACGCGCCCAGTTCACGCGCCTTGCCGGCTTTCACCAGCGCATCGAAGCCGGCGGCCACTTCGTCCAGCGGCACGGTCGCATCGTCGCGATGGGCGTAATAGAGATCGACATAATCGCTGCGCAGGCGTTCCAGCGACTTTTCCAGTTCGGCAGCCACCTTTTCCGGGGCAAGGTCGCCCGGTTCGCAATGCATGCCTGTCTTGGTGGCGATCAGCATGTCGGAGCGCACGCCGCGCGCTTCCAGCCACTTGCCGATCACAGCCTCGCTTTCGCCGCCGACATGGCCGGGCGCCCAGTCGGAATAGCCTTGCGCCGTATCGACCATGCGTCCGCCTGCGGCATAGAACTTGTCGAGCACTGCGAAGCTCGCATCCTCATCGGCGGTCCAGCCGAAGACGTTTCCGCCCAGACACAGGCGGATGCCGCCGATTGCAGGATGTGAGGTCATGCATATTTCTCCCTGATCGCCAGCAGGGCCATGGCTGCCTTCGCCGCTTCGCCGCCCTTGTCCTTCTGGGCGGGATCGGCACGGACCAGAGCCTGCGCTTCGTTCTCCACGGTAAGGATACCGTTGCCGATCGCAAGTCCGTCCATGGTCAGCGCCATGATCCCACGCGCACTTTCTCCTGCGACGATTTCGAAATGATAGGTTTCGCCGCGGATCACCACGCCGATGCCGACATAGCCGTCATACCGGCCGCTTTCGCTGGCAAGGGCGATGGCGCCGGGCACTTCCAGCGCGCCGGGTACGGTGAGCACTTCAACCCGGTGGCCCGCTTGCTCCAGCGCGGCGCGGGCGCCTGCCACCAGCATATCGTTCAGGTGATCGTAGAAGCGGGCTTCGACGATGAGGAAATTGGCCATCAGGCGGCTCCTTCGATTTCAATGGGACGCTCGCCGACGATGGAAAGGTCGTATCCTTCCAGCCCGACGAGGGAATGTTGGGTGTTGGTGAGCAGGATCATGTCGCGCACGCCAAGTTCGGCCAGGATCTGCGCGCCCACGCCATAGTCGCGCTGTTCCTGCGCCATTTCGTCGCTGCTGTCGCGCTGGCTGGGCGGTGTCTCGCGGGTTCGGATCGCGCGACTCGCAAAGTCAGGGGTGGGGCGGTTGATGAGCACGACCACGCCAGCTCCGTCTTCGCCGATGGCTTTCATCGCACCTTCCAGCAGGCCGTGTCTGCCGCATCGGTCAGCAAAGACATCGTCGAAGATGGACAGGGCGTGCATTCGTACGAGGGTAGGGCGGGCAGGGTCGATATTGCCCTTCACCAGCGCCATGGTTTCCGCCTTCGTGGCCTTGTTATAGTAGCTGACCGCACGCCATTCACCGCCCCACAGGCTGGTGAAGCGCGTTTCGGCGGTTTTCTCCACCAGATGGTCATGCTTGCGGCGATAGGCAATCAGATCGCGGATCGTGCCCATCTTGAGATTGTGGAGCCGGGCGAAGCGGATCAGGTCATCCATCCGCGCCATGGTGCCGTCTTCATTCATGATCTCGCAGATCACGCCCGAGGGGTTGAGGCCAGCCAGGCGGGAAATGTCGACCGAGGCCTCGGTGTGGCCCGCGCGGACCAGCACGCCGCCATCCTTGGCCACCAGAGGAAAGACATGGCCGGGTGTGACGATGTCCTCCTGCCCCTTGGATGCGTCGATAGCGACGGAGACGGTCCGTGCGCGGTCGCCCGCACTGATGCCGGTGGTTACGCCCACGCGCGCCTCGATAGAGGTCGTAAATGCTGTCTCGTGTCGGGTGCGGTTGTTGCGGCTCATCAGCTCGAGGCCGAGCTGGTCCACGCGTGCCTTGGTCAGGGCAAGGCAGATCAGGCCACGGCCATAGGTGGCCATGAAGTTGATTGCATCCGGAGTGGCCATCTGGCCGGGAACGATCAAATCGCCCTCGTTTTCCCGGTCCTCGTCATCAACCAGAATGTACATGCGGCCATTGCGGGCCTCTTCGATGATCTGTTCGATCGGCACGAGCACGGGTGCGTCGTCATTGGCGTTGAGGAAGCGTTCCAGCTTGGCGAGCGTATCGGCCGTGGGGTTCCAGCCGGGATCGGTGCAGTCGCGCAATGTATTGGCGTGAAGCCCGGCTGCGCGGGCGAGGCCAGCGCGTGACATGCGCCCTTCGCTAACGATCTCGCGGACGCGAGTGATGGTCTGGTTGCTCATGCAGGCCACGTAATCACATCATAATGTGATTGCAAGTTGAGCCTTTCACATTTTGTTGGCGATTGCCCTTGGCGGCATTAGGAAGCATGACCGTCCGCACTTGATGGAGATTTCATGGGTCAGGACGAGATTCTAGGTGCCTTTCGCAACGCGATGCGCCACGTCGCGGCGACCGTCTATGCCGTGACGACCGGGCATGGCGGCGAAAAGTTCGGCATTATCGCCACTGCGGTAAGTTCGCTAAGTTTCGATCCGCCCTCACTGCTGGTCTGCATCAACCGCGCATCCACGCTGCACGAGCCGCTCGGCTTTGCCGACAGGTTCTGCGTCAATGTGCTGGGCGTCGGCAATCGCGACGTGGCGGAAAGCTTTATGCAGGTCGGCATCGGTGAAGAACGCTTCAACGTGGGCGACTGGACCGAAGAACATGGCGTTCCGGTGCTTGCCTCTGCGCAGTCCAGCCTGGTCTGCAAGCTGGCACATCGCCATACGTTCGGCACGCACACGATCTTCATCGGAGAGCTGATTTCGGCCCGGCACCGCGAAAACGCTAAGCCGCTGACATATTACGACGGAAGGTATATCGACATCACCGAAGCGCCCGACCAACACATATAAGGGCGCAAAGGGGGAGTTGATTGCGATGCTGAAATTCCGGACCATGGTTGTCGCCATGCTGGCCGCGCTGGTGCCCGCAGGGGTGCAGGCGCATCATTCCTTCGCGGCTTTTTTCGATCCGGCCAAGATTATTACCATCAAAGGCACAGTGACGGAGTTCCGCTTTACCAATCCGCACGGAACCATCGCGCTGGACGTGAAGGGAGCGGATGGGAAAGTGGTGCATTGGCGCGCTGAAACCAACGCGCCTGTAGTGCTTGTTCGCCGGGGGTGGAGCCGGGACGTCATCAAGCCGGGCGAAACGATCTCGATCGAAGGGTGGGTGTCGCGCGATGGTAAGCCCTATCTCCGGCTGAAGCAGGCGTTTAATGCCAGCGGGAAGCTGATCGGCACGGCTCCTTTCGGCCAGGGTGACAGCTGATGCGCCGTGTTACTTCTGCATTGCTTCCTCTTGCCGCAATCTTTGCATCCCCGGTGCAGGCGGAGAGCCATCCGGATTTCAGCGGATTCTGGAACCTCGATTTTGGCAAACCGCCTGCCGATGCGCAGGCGATGGTTGGGCAGTTGCCACCCAATACGGTCGTGATCGAGGATACGGGCGTCGTCGAGTTTCCCGAGAACGAATATGGCGGGTTGAAGCTTAAGCCCGATGCGCTGGCAAAGGCGGAGGCGTGGAAGCCGACCGACGAGATGAAACTGTCTCGTGTTTGCCTGGCTCCATCGGTCGTCTATTCGATTCAGGGGCCGTTCCCCTTCGAGATATATCAGTCCGACGCGATGATCGTATTCAAATACGAATATTTCGATCAGGTTCGGATCGTCTTCATGGATGGCCGCAGCCATCCGCCGGCCGACGCCCCGCATTCCAAGATGGGGCATTCCCTTGGCCATTGGGAAGGTGACGATTTGGTGATCGATACAACGCATATTGCGCCTTCGACCATCACGAATAACGGCCTCGACCATTCGGAGAACATCCACATGGTCGAACGTTATCGCAAGCTGGCTGACGGAACGCTGCTGGCGATCCAATGGTTCGAGGATCCGGACGTGCTCGATAACAACGGTGCCCGGATCATCCAGTGGAAGCGCTATCCGGATCAGTACGTCTATCCATACGATTGCGATCCCAGCATCGCCATGGAGTACCAGCAGCTCGATGGGACACAGGGCGAGGGCGGGGAATAATCCGCTGAGCCATCAAGGGGCGCCGCCCTGTATTTCCCTTGGATAGGCTGGCGGGTGTCTGATGCACACCCGCCAGTGCAATTGATCAGAAGCCGTAGAGAACCCCGCCCACCACCTGATGCCGGGTTGCGTCGATGCCGGTATTGTAACCCGCGACGTTGATGTTGTTGAATTCTGAATAGCGATATTCCCCGCGCAACATGAAGTTGCCTGTGACGCGGAAATCAACCCCGGCGCCCAGCAGGAAGCCGCTGACATCGACGCTGTCGGAAACCGGATCGATGCCGTCATCATACGTGGCCTTGATCTTGGAGCTGACATAGCCGCCCTTCAGATAGACCTTGGAATTATCGTCGAGGCGCATGCCGATACGCGCGCCGACATAGATCTGCCGGTCGGCCAGCAGGCTGAACTTGTCTCCTGCGACCAGTACGTCAGTCACCGAGTCTCCTGTGTCGGAATCAGCATATTCCGCTTCGATTCCGCCGAAGAAGGAGTTGTTGAACTGATAGTCGACACCGCCCACGAAGCCGTACATCACGCCGTCATCATCGACCGCGATAACAGTATCATCCAGTCGCACCGCATCGTAGCCGATGACCGGGCCTGCAAATACCTCAACGCTCTTGCGGGTTTCCTCGGCATGGGTGGGCATTGCCACCATCGTACCAGCGATACAGGCAAAGACGCCTGCCAATTTCTTCATTGTCCTGTCTCCTTGTCCCACGAGGATCAAGGATGGGCAATAATTCGCCAGCATTAGGATTTGCTGAGGCTGGCCCTATGGGATTGGCCGTATTCGCAGACGCGCAGACCGATGTATTGGTCAGAAAGGCCGGTATCTGGTAGGGAAGGGTTTGGTGGACGCACTAGGGCTCGAACCTAGGACCCGCTGATTAAGAGCTGGCCTTAAGGTCTTGGTAAAGCTTGGTAATTCGTTGCAATCGGTTGCGCGGGCAACGCAATCGCGCGGCCTAAACGTTTGCAACAAGTTTCAGACCATTGCGGTCTGTAGCAGCTAATTGTTGGCTTCTGATGCCCCATTGGGACCCCATAGCAGTTCATCTGGAGTCCTCGCCGGGGAGGCGGATGGGAAGCCCGATAGAGTGCAGGAACTATGGAGTATCAATAGCCTCATCGTCGCCCGGCTTTACTCCAAACCTCGCAACTTTCCGCGCCCGCAGCCGAGATTTCCCTGCTATCCGTTTCAATGCCTCTGTGGTCGCTCTTTCGATCGTGTCACTTTCAGGCCGTTCACTGCGTGCAAGCAGGCGAATAGCTTCAATGGATTGGCGAACTTCGTCACCTTTCAGTGCTTCGAACATGCGTTCGAAATCGTCAGTGCTCTGCTTTGACATCAGCATTACATCACGTTGATCCCAGCCCTGCCGCGCACCTATTTCTCGCAGAACATCGAGCGGGTCACGCGGATCGACATATTCCGCGCGCGCCGCTTCGAAAGCGTCTCGCAGGCCATCTTCTATCGAGTCGCTGCGGCTGAAATGGTCGGAGAGATCAAAGAATTCCGGCCGTTCGTCTGCGTGTGCGAGCATGAAGGCATCGACGACCTCAGCAGCTTGATCGGGCCGCCCGGCGTCACGCAGCATATAGATGGCACTGTTGATGTTGACCGCATTGGTGATGCCGGCGTCCTTGATCGCGTTTCGGTGCAGAGCATCAAGGAATTCATCGTCATCCGTCGCAAGCGAGCCATGATATAGCTCCTGCCAAGTTCGGCTGTAATCGCTGTTTCGATTATTGCGCTTGAGTTCGATGGAAACGCGATCAGCGGCTTCCTTGATGTTGGTTTCTACAAAATATCCAGCCTCGGCCCCGTCCATGACCGCATGGTCGAGGTCATTGGCCCATTTGAAGGGATAATCGGCAATCATTTTTTGAAATCGCTCGGTGTCTGGATCGGCAGGCTTTTCGCCGAAATGGGCGCTCATCATCAATTCGTTGTAACCCCGTAGGAATTCGATCGTCGGAGCCAGGCTCGGTTGCTGAACCGACCAACTGGCTAGGACCAAAGTGGCGACAGCTTCGCTAACAATGACCGCATCATAGCCTTGAAGCAGTGCGACAAGGCGCTGGGCCAGCCGCTCGATCTTTCTGATGACCCGAATGTTTATGATGCCTAGCTCTTCGATCCGCGGTTTGAGCAGGTCGAGCAGCAGTTGGTCGGAAGTGAGGGCGATGGTCGCTGCTTCGGCAGGTGTCGGGACAAAATTTAGAGTGACATCTGCGACCTTTTCTAGCTGCAGTGTGAACTCATCTTTTTCCCGATGTTCTTCGTCGTTTAGCAGCAGCACGACCTTGCAATGCCGCTCTTCCTTGAGAAGCGAAGCAAGGCCTAGGACCTCTCGCGTCCCGAGACCAGTGCCAGCACGTTCCAGATCGTCGAAACAAATAAGCTGATCGCGCACAAATAGAGTCGCACCTTTGGCGAGCGCATCTGTAACGCTGCCCAGATTGAATACGCCTGCTGCCCCTTGGGCGATCGGCTTGAGCTTTCGCCAGATATCACGATCCTTGATCACCGACTTGAAGGTCAGTGGCGTGGGGTCCTCGCCGATGTTTTTCCCGGTTACCGTCCGCTCAAACAACGCGAAGCGGAGATCATCGAGGGAATTCAGGCCAAAAAGTGAAACATAGGAATAGCTGTCGAGCGCGAGCTTTTTGTCGTCTCTTGCTTTACGCAAGAACGCACGCCAACCGAAAGTCTTGCCCACACCCCATTTGCCCTTGATGCAAAGCACCTCTGGCGTTTTGTCCGATAGGAATCGGCGCACTTCCTCTTCGACCACGGCAAGCGACACTAGCAGCTCCAATACTATTCGAAGGCCACATCATCGGGTGGATCGAACAACTTGTCATCATCATCTGACAACGGCACCTCGCGGCGATGGCGAACCCAATCATCACCTTTCACGTGAATTGTTTGCATGGCCATCTCGGGAAGCCGATCCCGCAGCTTGATTAGACCTGCGGTGTCGCCGAAAAAACCGACGATCCGGTAGCTCTCATTCCACTCGACGGCGAACGACCAAATCAGCTCGTCGATGTGTTTTTTGATCGCTAGCTTGAAATAGCCATCGGCAGTGACGGCATGGACTCTCCAGTCCCAACCCTTCGTTTCCGTCATGAAGAATTGGACCTGTTCGTTGCCCCAGTCAGCTCGTCGAACGGGTTGGAGAGGAAAGAAACTGCCCTGCCAGAAGCGCCCATTGACCTCTTCTGGCTGGATCGTGATCCAATAGAAGAACGCCATGACTTGCATTCGCACCAGCTCAATGACGCGAGCCTCATCTGCCTGCGGAGCTGATGTGAAGCTGAATTTGAATTCTGCGCCGCCAAACGTATGCGAGATCGAGAATTGCTCCTGACTATCTTTGACGGGCTTTCCGCTGCGGCGGCTTTTAGTCTTGGCCTTGCGCTCGGCTTCATCGCGCAGGCGAACATCATCGCGTGCATGAACTCCCCAAGGATCGGGCTGCATTGAGATCGCCGAAAGGTCATCCTCTAACTCGGCCTTGTGGCGATTGCAGGGCTCGCAGGCCCAAACGATCAAATTCCAATGCTGATGGAGTGATCCGCGCGGCACGAATCGCCTGCCGACAACATGCTCTTTGGTTCTTGTGTTTCGGGTGAGCAACGTCCCGCAGTAGGGGCACGTTTCATTGTGCAGTCTAATCGCCCGATCTGGCGGTTTCCTGATGACCTCATTTCTCATGCCAAACCTATATCGGGCGGGCCTCCGCCTCGCCCGTTGGTGGCTTCGCTTGCGCGAGTTGCCACTTCACATGATTTCTGTGGCCACATGCATGGCATCCGATATTTGCCATCTGGTCGGGTTTCATTGTGATCAGCCAGCGCCAAGGTATGTCGAGCCTTACCTTGCAGCCAGCGCACTCAATCGGGATAGTGACGCGCTCAAATTCAATGTCATCGCCATCCTTTTTGATCGCCTTCCAAGTCTCCTCGCATTCGGGATTGATGCAATGAACGTGTTGTCCATCGCGCAGTAATTCCGCCCGACGCTTGTTTGTTTCACCGCAATCACATTCAAAGGAAACTTCAGGGCCGTAACCGGACGTGACGATAGTGCCCTTCGCTAGTCGCTCTAGCTCCTCAACTACCTCAGCGACTTTAGCTCGTATCTGCGCCTTATCGCCGTAGGCGGATATGTGGTCATCACGATGTTCGGGCAGGCGCACATGCAATGCTAGTCGCGCGAGCGCATTCCACATCTTCGTTATGCGCTTGGGATTGAAACCGATCTCTGTGCCGAGTTCGACATATTCCTCATCTTCTGGCCTGACGCCTTCTTTCACAGGAGTTTTGGCCATGCTGAGCTTGCTCGTCAAAGTGACGTTCGCGTCAACTTCTTCCAGCAGAGTGTTGACCACAGCGCCGGGCTGCCATCTCTTCAGCTGATCGTGTGAAATGTAGTCGTGGCGCTGGCGAAGGCGATCGTACACGACCTTTTCTATCGCAAGCCGCGCTTCGAGCGCTGCATAGGTAACGCTGGCTTCCGTGTCCTCTGCAAGCAGTGCGTTGATGCGGTCGATGATTGAGCGGAGATTTATCATGTCGAAAGATTGCCATCGCTAAGGGATCTTGTCACGAATTATGTTCACGTTTTGTCCAATCCAAATTGTCTCCGACCGTGATTGCTCTGCGAAAAAGATATGACTGACCCGAAGATCACAGCCCGGCGCGGACGCTCGGATCCCATCGGCCATGACGCGATTTGAGAGATAGATTATCACGAAATTACATGGGGCCGAATTTCCGCAGCCTATTGCGCAGCACATGATGCGTGGTTGTTTGACCGAGCTTGATTCTAAGTACCCCCCCGGTTGTCACGCGATTGATGACGCAGGACATAGTTTTCTGATGCATTCCGTCCGCGATCAGGATTTTCTTTGAGAATGGCAGAAATCCGTGATTATTGACGTGCCGTTGAAAGGAAACGGCACGTGCGGAAAGCACTCAGCGCGAAGGCAATCGAAACGTTCAAGCCGCAGACAAAGCGGTATGAAGTTCACGATCTGCTATGTCCGGGGTTTAGCCTTCGGGTGTTCCCTACAGGCAGGAAGGTTTTCACGGTCAAGTATCGCTACGGCTTGAAACAACGCCGTTTGTCCATTGGCGTCCACCCCCGGATTTCGCTCCTTCAAGCCCGCGATAAGGCAATTGAAGCATTGCGATTGGTGGATGAGGGGATTGATCCTGCCGCGCGTCGTCGTCAGCTCGGGATGACAGTTGAAGCCATTTGCGGTGACTTCATTCGTCAATATGCGCGTCCGCGCAATCGTAGTTGGAGAGAGGCTGAGCGTATTTTGCAACGCGAGTTCGTCGCTGTGCATGGGCAGCGCGACATTCGTGAGATCATGCGGCACGACATCCTTGAATTGATGGACGGGGCCATTGAACGAGGTGCATCCTATCAGGCCAACCGCATCCATTCAAACTTGCGCAAGCTTTTCAACTGGTGTGTGGAGCGCGGCATCGTTGATGTTTCGCCCGTCATGGGAATCAAACCGCCCACGCGGGAACAGGCCCGGGAGCGGGTGCTGACGGACGACGAAATTCTCGCCGTGCTGCAGGTCTGCTCCAGGGATGCCTATCCCTTTCGCCAGTTCGTGCCTCTGCTGCTGGCGACCGCACAACGGCGCGGCGAGGTGTCGCAGATGAAGTGGAGCCACTTTGATCTTGATGCAAAGCAATGGGTCATCCCTGCGGACCTGTCCAAGAACGGCAAGCCGCACGTTGTCCCACTCAACGACTTTGCGCTGCGACTGCTTGCTGAAGTTCCGCGCTTCCCTGACTGCGACTGGGTGTTCACGACAACGCGGCGCTCGCCGATTAGCGGGTTCAGTAAGGCGTTGCGACATATCCAGACGGAGTCTGAGACCTCTGAATGGCGGCTTCATGACCTTCGCCGGACGGCGGCTTCGGGGATGGCGAGGGCTGGGATCGCGCCTCACGTTGTCGAGAAAGTTTTGAACCATATTTCGGGAACGATTTCCGGGGTGGCTGCCGTATATAATCGCTACGGCTATGACGCCGAACGGCGTGATGCTTTGGACAAGTGGGGAAGTTTTCTGAATGGCCTTGCCTGATGATTATCAAACCTTGAGCGTCAGGGAGGCGATGGATCGGATTGGATTGCGTCTCTTTCCCGAACAATGGTCTGGCAAGGAGTATCTCGATCACTGGCGACTAGGTTTAAATACTTGGCCGCCTACCAAGCAACGCGGCATGGCAGCGGTTCGCGAGTTACTGACGCTGGTGTGGGACGGCGTGGTCACCGTCGAGGCCGAGATTTCTAAAGCGAACTATGCACCGCTTTCTGCCGAACAGGTGCGCCATTTTCACGGCGGGGAATCGCTGGTCGGTGACGTGAATGAATTCTATCGGCCGTGCCGACTACGCTTCCCGTCCGCGATGCAAATACCATTGACTTCTAGGGGCGGGCGCAACGGATACGATTGGCCGCCTATCGTTGTGCAGATTCTCGCATATCTCGACGAGCACGGCACCAACCAAACCGCTGATCAGATCACTCAGTCGATAAGGGCTCAAATGGAAAAGGGGGAGAGCAAGCCTCCGTCCTATAGCAAGCTCCAGCCTTACGTGAGTGCGTTGCTGGCTTATCGCAGCACCCTTGAACAAGAATTCCCGAAATCGAATTCGGGAACCGACAGTTGCGACCCGCCGGCCATTTCCCGCTAACTGTTCTGGCTCCCATTCGACGGAGCCGTAAATTGAATGACAAACCCAACCGTGATCGACCACGCCGATCTTCGTCGGCGAGGCGTAAAGTTGCACAATTCGACGCTGCTAAGGCTCGAAGCAAAAGGCCTGTGGCCGACCAGAGTGAAAATCGGCGCGAAGACATACTGGCTGGCCGACGAGGTCGACGAGTTCATCAAGGGACTGAAGGCGGGACGGTAATAGTCGCCTTCGTTCGCCCGATGCAGGATCCCGAAACCGGGCGTGAGTGGGAGCGCGTGTTCCTATTCGAGATCGAGGCGCCTGAGGACATCGGGGCCGCAGAAGCATGGCTGCAAGAGCATTATCCGTCGAGCGAAGAGGCTGGGCAATGAGCAGCAAGACCTTGCACTTTCAGCTAGATCGGAGCGCCAGCGCCCTCAGCATGATGGAATGGTTCGCTGGGCAGGATATTCCTGTCTTGCCGGTCCATGGTATTGTCGGGGGCCGCTGCGGATGCGGAACCGACGAATGCGAAAGCGCTGGAAAGCACCCGATCACTTCTTTGGTTCTCAACGGGGTCAAGGGCGCGACAACCGACCTGAAAACAATCCGCCGATGGCATAGAAAGCACCCAGAAATGAACTATGCCGTCGCCACCAAAGGGCTGGCGGTGATGGACTTCGACAGTAAGGAGGCACTGCGGGAATTCCGCTCCGCCTATCACCTACCGCAAACATTCACTGTGAAAACGACCCGTGGTTTCCACTTCTATTATCGCGGCGAAATGCCTGCCCGGAACGGTGTGCAGACCAAACTTGACGTCAAGAGCGGGCCCGGGTGCTATGTCGTCGGGCCAAGCTCGGTTCATGTCTCAGGCGCAATCTATGCGCTGTGGGAGGACAATCCGATAGCTGCCTTGCCGCAGAACATCGCGGAAATTGGCAAACGGCGTGACGAGCGGACAGAAGAAGGCGTGGGCGGCCCCATCCCGGTTGGGCTGCGTAACGACACTCTCACAAAGTTCGCTGGATACATGCATGGAAAGGGGGTGCCGCAACCAGCGGTATTGGAAACCTTGAAAACCCTCAACCGGACAATGTCCGAGAAGCCTTTGGCTGATCGCGAAGTTCGACAAATTGCGCGCAGTGTGTCGCGTTACCCGGTTAAGCCCTTGCCCGGCATTCGTCCATTCTCCGAGGTGCCCGACGAGAAGCTGGAATGGCTCTGGTATCCCTATATCTGCCTCGGGACATTGGGACTGCTGGATGGAGATCCCGGCGATGGCAAGAGCCAGTTCACAGGCTGGCTAGTTTCTGAAATTAGTCGGGGACGTCTCTTGCCCAACGGAAAGCTACGGCCGCCAGCCAACTGCTTCCTGTTTAATTTCGAAGACCTACCCGGTGCGGTCATCAAGAAGCGGTTGGAAGCCAATGGGGCCGACCTCGATCGAGTGTTCATCCAGACGCGGACGTTTAAGCTGACGCCGGAAATGGCCGAATGGCTGGATGGGGAAATCGCAAAGGCCGATCCACGCCTTGTGATCCTCGACCCCATTCAGGCGTTCATCACTGGCGACGTGGACGCTAGCAACAATGTCGACGTCCGCGAGTTCATGGAGCGGCTGAAAGATATTGCAGAGCGCCGCCGCTGCGCGATCCTCGTGGTTCGACATTTCGGAAAGGGGCAGCATGACAAGGCGATGAAGAAGGGCATCGGTGCGACCGACTTCGTAGGTATCTCACGCAACCAATTCGGCCTTGCACGGCGCCGGGACGATGTGCGCGGGTTCATCGTTTTTCACATGAAAACGAACTTCGAGCGCGGCGACGCCATGCTTTTCACGATGGGCGACGCGGACGGACAAAACGGCCAGCAACCAAAAATTGCCTTTGATCGGTTCGAGACAATCGATGCGGATGCGTTCTTCTCTGGAACACCCGCAACAAGGGGACCGGATCAAGATGAGCGAGAGGTCGCAAAGCAATTCCTACTGGGTGCGCTAGCGGACGGTCGGAAGGCCGCGGCCAAACTTAAATCGCAAGGGGAGGCGCGAGCGATCAGTGCGACCACCATGGACCGCGCCCGAAAGGATCTGGGCATCATCTCAGCCAAGGAGGGCAAAAAATGGTTTTGGTCGCTCCCGCCTGAGTGATCCAACTTTTCAAGTTTCCAAGTTTCATCGCCGGGGAGGGCGGAAAGTCGCATTACGCACGTCCCCCGCCCTGGCACTTTTCACGATGCGTGCCGCGTTGAAATCATGAAAACCGGAAAAGTTGGGCGAGGGGAGGCACCGGGGAGGCCGATGCCTCGCTACCCGTCAAACGGCCGGCGCAGCGGACAGGGCCTTGCGCGCCTCATCCAGCGCCCTCGATCCCGGCGTCCACTGCCACGGCTGCCTCGCAACGTGATCTTTTCCCAAGTTCGGATAAAGCTTGGTCTGCTTCGCGGCGAGCCGCAGGAGCATCCGGGCATCGCGGGGCGGCATCTTCATCTCACGCGCGAGCTGGTCGAGGGTGATGACTTCGGCCTTGCTGGTGGTTGCATTCGGATCAGTCGCGGGCTTGGCCTGCGGTTTGTTCTCTACGGCGGACTTCGTGGGTTCAGTCATGTCGTTCGTTCCTTTCATTGTGAACGACATTTCCATTAAGACGGGTTCGGAATGCGTGTCAGGAGAAATCCTAGAAATCTCAGTCGATTTCCATGAGCGGGATCGAGAATGACGTTTTTCCGTCGGTAAAGAGATATTCGTCGTCGTCGCTGCCGATCTCGAACGTGAAGCGGTGTCCGTCCACATCGATATGGATGATCTCGTCGCGCGTTTGGATCACTTCGATCACCGCACCGGGGAATAGCGCCTGCGCATGAGACAATAGATGCAAACGGTCGAGCGGTTCGTGGTCGGACATGATGGCCTTCTTTCGTTGACCATCTTCCCAATAAGATCATGGGTGCGGAGAAGTCAGGAAAAAACCCACGAGAGACCCGCTGATTTCCGCGCGGATGCTGGTACGCCAAATCACTAAATTCGGTCAGGACCCGCTGATTCAATATCGGATGGTCGATGTGCCCAAACGCTCGGAAATCGGTCTCTCGGACCGCCTACAGCCTTTCGCCGGGTATCCGCTGGGAACCAGACCAACCGGAAAGGGCGCGAAGCCGTTCAAGGTATAGCGCCTGTGCTTCGAATTCTGCTCGGCGAAGGCGCCCCACCATATCGATGCGATTGCGCCCCCTCGGGCGCGGTTGGTCACCCGACCCGCACAGACGGCTGCGAAGCTTGGCTGCCTTACGGCGGGCACGCGAAACGTCGTTCATGCCTTGCACTGCATAGCTTAGGCGCTGTGCCGCCCGTGAGCCGAAACGGCCTTTGGCATAATACAGGACCTCGCAACGCCGCGCCGTGATTGGGCAGATGAAATAGCAGCGGTGTCCCCCGAAACGTGACCGCACCATTTCGATGGCGACAGGCTGGTTTATGGCACCATCCGGCATTTGACCGATGATCGCCATGACGCCGCCACGTTCAACGTCGCTGAGGTCGACACGGAGGCGCGCGCTGGCAGTGCTTAGGCCGCCGATTGACCAGCGCAACGTATCGATGACGCATTCGCCCGGCGCGACGACACCCAGCCGCCGCAACGCGCGTATATCAAGCGCCAGCATTTCTTCGACGTTGCCGATATGCGTTGAACGCCGTGCGCCCGATCCGATGCCACCCATGAAAGCCTCCTGAATCTCGGACGGCATCATACATCGAGACCGGCGACGTCTCAGGCCCAACCTCCGGCTCTCCGGACTGCGGCTCTGTGCCTCTCAAGCTGGCTTTTCTGCGAAATACTGCGGTGTGGGGCAGGTGAGCGCAGCTTTTAATTGAGTTGAAACGCCTACTTCCTCATACAGGACGCGGAGCCGCCACGCACGGCTCTGGGGATTAGTAACCCCAAGATGAGCGGTTGGTGCTGACCGTAACAGCGCCACACTCCGTGACCTATGGTCGGGGAGCCTGTGGCGTACGTCCAGGGCTCTTGGGCCTAAAGGCCGCAGGGCCGACTCATCTCGGTTTACTAACTCCCCGATCACCAGGGCATGGTGTGAAGTCGAATAGCGGGGGCGTACCGCAATTGACTTCCGAGGGGAAAACCCATGAAATGGGCCTCAGTAGCGTTGCTTGCAGTGATTGCCATTTGCGTTGTTCTTTTCACTTACGACCATTTTTTTGGCGGCAGTTATGCATGGGTCACCAACGGCGATTCCCCTGTCGTGATCAAAGGCGGCTACTCATATTGGGATTGCCCCGGGCGTGATGCTGAGGCTAGCCATTGCGTAAAAGAGCGCTGACAAAGTACCACTGATGAGCCGGTTTCAGCCTGCGGAAGAAGTTACGAACTTCGAGAGCAAACCTCTGCTGCGGGTCCCTATAAAATTTTCGCTATGGGGATTGCGGGCACTCCAAGTTCAGAACGCATGTCGAACATCCTGCCTCTCGACGGGTTTACCCTAGCAGGATCAGAGGCTAACCATCTCGGATGGCGGGGGGCACTGAATTGGTATCCGGCCGGGGGGCAGCATGGCGCGTATTGAAAACCATAAATACACTATCGAAGAAGCCTTTCGGGAATGCTTCTATATCGTTCCCGACTACCAGCGCGAATATGTCTGGACGGACAAGGAAGTTCATCAACTCCTTGAGGACATCAACGAGCAGATCGACGCCGGATCTGCGCGGGAATATTTCATCGGCACGGTGCTGGTTTCCCCGACCGAACAGAAGAATCATTACGAGGTTATCGACGGCCAGCAGCGGCTAACGACATTCTTCCTGCTGCTCTGCGCGCTGCGACGCATCTTTCAAGGCGAAGCGCAGGAACAGACCCTCGGCGGGCTGATTTCCACAAGCTATACCGACAACAGCGGCGAAACGCGGATCAGCCTGAAACTGGAGCCACGCTATGAATTCGCGGCGGAGGTGATCGCGACGCTGGTCGAGGTGAACGGCGACCCGATCACCGTGCGGACCGGCATTCAGGCCGCTGGTATCGCCAGCTTCGGTTCGCTGGAAAACATCATCAACGCCTACACCACCATCTACCACTATCTGACTGACAATTACGACGACATCACCAAGCTTAAGAAATATTGGGGCTATCTGGCAAACAGCGTGGTGTTCATCCAAATTTCCACCGATGTCAGTAGCGCGCTGAAAATCTTCGAGACGATCAACGAGCGCGGCGTCGGCCTCAACCCAATGGACCTACTCAAGAATCTGCTGTTCACGCAGGTTCAGTCCATGCAGTTTTCGCAGCTCAAGGACGAATGGAAAAAGATCACCAAGCCGCTGGAAAAGGCGCGGGAGAAGCCTCTGCGTTTCCTGCGCTACTTCCTGATGGCGAACTACGTCATCAAGAACAGTAGGGGCGATTCCGTCATCCGCGAGGATGAAATTTACGACTGGCTGGTGGACAAGGGCAACGCCGCGGTCTGCGACTATGGGAACAAGCCGTTCGAGTTCGTCCGTAAGGTGATCCGCAATGTCGAGCATTATCTCGCCTTTGCCAATGGATGCGGCAATGACGGCAAGCCCAATCTCGCAATGGATGGCCTTAAGCGCCTGACCGGCGGTGCATTCAGCCTGCACTTCGTGCTGCTCATGGCGGCGGCTCCACTGCCGAAACCGCTCTTCGATCATTTCGTGACACAGCTTGAGAGCTTCCTATTCTATTACATCTTCACCAAGACCCCTACGCGGGATTTGGAGCGCAGTTTCTCGCTATGGGCGGATGAACTGCGTGTCATCACGGCCGCTGCCGATCTTTCAATCCAGAAGGAAAAGCTGAACGGCTTCATTGCGGAGCGTTTTGAGACCAGCATGGCTGACAAGGCGCAAGAGTTGTCCGATGCCCTCAAACGCTACTCGCTCTATTCCATGCAGCAATACCGGACGCGCTATCTGCTGGCCCGGCTCACCCAATATGTCGATTTGGCATTTAGCGGCGTGAGGAGCCCTGGCAGTCTTGACCCCTATGTTGTGCTGGAGATCGAGCATATCCTGCCGGACACGCCGACTGCGGAACTTAGCGCGGCATGGGCCGAGGACAACCCGGACTCGATTTACGAAGATTACAAGAACCGGCTGGGCAACCTCACACTCTTGGAAAAGCCCATCAACATTGTTGCGAGCAACGATTTTTATGCGAAAAAGCAGGAGGAATATCGGAAGAGCAGCAACTATCTCACTCGTAGCTTGGTCGAATTGACCAACGTGGGGCAGAATACGTCGATTTCGCGGATCAACGAGAAACTGGCTTCGTTCCCAGCATGGAGCGCCGCCTCAATCGACAAGCGCCACGCGCTCTTGATCGCGCTGGCTGGTGAGATCTGGAAGACATCGCCCATTGAGATCTGATGCCCCATTGGTGCCCCGCCGAAAGGCGTGGCCTGTAAGTCGCATCTAAGTCGTTAAAAATATGGTGGACGCACTAGGGCTCGAACCTAGGACCCGCTGATTAAGAGTCAGCTGCTCTACCAACTGAGCTATGCGTCCACACTGGCATCTGGGCCGTTGGCCCGTTTCCGCCGTTCCGGCGACTCACCGGAGGCGCTCCATATAGAGGCTGTTTCGCCGGTGTGAAGGGGGTTATTGCCCTAAACCTGTAAGAAAGACAAAAAAATCGAAAAGACAGCAGCTTATCCGCGCATCCGGGCGCGGTAGAGTTCTGCCATTCGACGGGCCGCTTCGCTTGAAAGCGACAGGAAGCAGTCCTTGCTGCCTTCAAAACATTCGTACCGCTCGATCAGCATTGCCTCGACCAATGCGTCGACATAGGAGCTCGAGAACTTGCCGGAGTTTTCCTGGCTTGCGCTGAGTTCGCTGATGCGCATTTCTCGCCCATCAATCCGGGCAATCATCAGTTCCAGCATGATGTCCCACGCCGGTTCGCTGAACAGTTCGTTGCCAAGGCAGCGTTCGCGCTCGCGGCGCTGGGTGAGCAAGGTTTCAAAATAGTCGCGGGGTGCGGTGGGGCTGGTGCTGGCCTGCGAGAGCTCATGCGCGTCGTGTTCGGCGCCGGTGTCGGCACGGCGGGCTGCGCCGGCCAGTTCGTCCGCAAGGCGGGTCAGGTCACGGTGAAGGTTCCAAAGCGAGATGCCCTCGCGTTCCTGCGTTTCTTCCTGATCTACTGAGGTCAACGGACCGTTCATCGACAACAATACCTCGTCCCGGCGCGTGTTGCTCCACGGCCGGCCAAATACGAGCGTCCCCCGGCAAAGCAGGGACACATCCATGAAGTTCGGCTTGCGCCTCTCCTCGTGGATGTGTCCCGGCCCTGGGAGGAAACTCAGGGATCGTCTGGAATCCGGTCACGGGGGGATGCCGGATTGGATCGGTCTATTCCGATTTAATCGAGCAATTAATCGAATACCGTTTCAAATGCAAACCCTTTTGCCGCAGTGCGAGATGGACAGTGCGGCGGAGAAAGTGCCGTATCGGTGATCGTGGAAGGATCTTGCCGCGGCCCTGCGCGGAAGGTTGCGAATGATCCAGACCGTCCCCGAATGACGGAAAGATCGTGCCACTCAGTCGGAAGAATTCTGCGCAAAATTTTTGCCTTCGGCGACGTTCCGCAACATGAATTGGCAGCTTATCGGCAAAGAGCTAATGCAAATTTGTTCAGGAAAGCCCGCGTTGTCCGCCCTGCCTGTTCCAGCGATCGACCATCATCAGTGTGCCGATACAGATCATGTTGGTCATCATCGACGATCCGCCGTGGCTCATGAAGGGCAGGGGGATGCCAACGACCGGGGCGAGGCCCATCACCATCATCAGGTTGATCGCAACATAGAAGAAGATCGTGGAGGTCATCCCGGCAGCCAGCAGGGCGCCGAAGCGGTCAGGCGAGCGGCGAGCCACTTCCCAGCCCCAGCGCAGCACAACGCCGAACACCAGCAGCACGGCAAGGCCGCCGATCAGTCCCCATTCTTCCGACATCGTGGCAAAGACGAAGTCTGTGTGCGGTTCGGGCAGATAGTTCAGGTGACTCTGTGAGCCATTGCCGAAGCCTTTCCCGAAAATGCCGCCGGATCCGATGGCGATCTTGGATTGGGTGATGTGATAACCAGCGCCGAGCGGATCGCTTTCCGGATCGAGGAACGTGGTCACGCGGCGGCGCTGATAATCGTGCAATGCGAAGAAATAAGCCAAAGGCGCAGCAACCGCAGCAGCAAGCCCGCCGCCCACGAACCAGCGCATCGGCAGGCCGGAAAGGAAGATCACCACGGCGCCACCGAAGCCGATCGCCAATGCAGTCCCCAGATCGGGTTGCAACAGCACCAGCCCCATAGGCAGTGCGATCAGTCCGCCGGCTGGGATGATCGAGCGCCATCCGCCGACCTCCCCTGCGGGCAGGGTGTGATAGAAGCTGGCGAGCACCAGGACGATAGTGGGCTTCATCAGTTCGGATGGTTGGAGCACAAGCGGCCCGAGGTTCAGCCATCGTTGGCTACCACCGCCAATTGCCCCAAGGGCCTCCACCGCCATCAAAAGCAGCAGAACCGCGGCATAGGCGGGATAGGCGGCCCAGCGCACAAGATCGCGTGGAACGCGGGCCATGATGAGCGCCATGATGAGGAAAACGAAGAAGCGGACCAGGTGTGACGCCGCAAACGGACTCATGCTTCCGCCTGCGGCCGAATAAAGCACGGCGCCGCCGAAGGTGGTCAGCGCCATCAACGGGATGATGACTTGCCAAGGCAGTCTGGCGACAGCGGCAGGGACGATTGACCGGCTCATCAATTCGGCTCCGCTACAGGCGGCACTGACACCGTGGAGGCAGGCGGAACTGCCGGAGCGGCGGCCTGTCCGGCATTTGCGGTGCCGGGCGGCGCAATTTCCTGATCCATTTCGACCGGCCGCGTAACGACCGCGCCGCCTTCAGGCGAGTCTTCGATCGCGGCCACTGCGGCACGCGCTTCGGCATCGACCTGACGAGTTATATCTTCGGGATCGGATGGCGGTTTCGGCACGGAAATGCCGAATTCGGTAGCATAGGCGGCATATTTGCGGGCCATGCGATCACGTGGCGTACCGCCCCATTCCTTCTCCATTTCCTGCAGCTTCTGCATGGCGAGAGCAGGGTCGTATAGGAACGTGATCACATCACGCGCGATAGGATAGGCCGCGCCGGAACCGCCGCCATGTTCGATCACCACTGCGCCGGCATAGCGCGGATTGTCGAAAGGGGCGAAGAAGATGAACAGGCCATGGTCGCGATGCTTCCACAGGCCGCCCTTGCCGCTGGAGACGTTGAGCGAAACGACTTGCGCGGTACCGGTCTTGCCCGCCATGTGAATCCCTTCGATCGGGATGCGCGCCCGCCCGGCGGTGCCTGCGCCGTTCACCACTTCGTTCATGGCGTTGCGGATGATCGTAGTGTGATCGCCGTGGAAGCCCATGGTTTCGAATTTGGGCTTCTTCCCGTCAAGGATCAGGCGCGGCATTACCTTGTTGCCGCTGGCGAGCCGTGTGGCCATCACGGCGAGCTGCAGGGGATTGGCCAACATATAGCCCTGGCCGATAGTGGCATTCACCGTATCATAGGGCTGCCATTCGCGCTTGTGCTTGCGCATCAGCCATTCGGGATCGGGGACGGTGCCGAAGAACTGGCTGGAGACCGGCAGAGGGAATTCTTCCTGCATGCCCAGACGGCGAGCCATCGGCGCTATCACATTCATGCCCAGCCGCTGGGCGAAGTGATAGAAATAGACATCGCAGCTCTGGTAAATGCCCTTGGCCATATCGACCTGGCCGTGCCCGCGCCGATTCCAGCAGTGGAACACGCGGTTGCCCACTTTCAGGCCGCCGCCGCAGAACACTGTCTCATGCGGGTCCAGACCGGCTTCCAGAAAAGCCATGGAGACCATTGGCTTGACGGTGGAGCCGGGCGGGTAAAGGCCCTTGAGCACCTTGTTGCGCAAAGGCACGTGATCGTCATCCGCCAGCATCTTCCATTCGACACGGCCGATGCCGTCGGAGAAGCTGTTGGGATCGAAGCTGGGCATGGACGCCATGCACAACAGGTCGCCGGTGAGGCAATCGAGCACTACGACAGAGCCGGATTCGAGACCGAGGCGGCGTGCGGCATAATCCTGTAGTGGGCCGTCGATGGTCAGCTTGATCGGCTTGCCCTGAACATCTTCGCGTGTTTCAAGATCGCGGACGATCTCGCCGCTGGCAGTGACTTCCACGCGCCGGGCACCCGGTTCGCCCCGCAAGGTCTGTTCGAACTGCTTTTCCAGCCCGTCCTTGCCCATCTTGAAGCCGGGAGTGACTAGCAGCGGAATCCGCTCTTTTTCATATTCCTCGGCAGACGCTGCCCCGACATATCCGATCAGGTGCCCTACCGAAGGGCCAGTAGGGTAATGGCGCGAGAAGCCGCGTTGAGGGACGACCCCGGGCAGGTCAGGCAGTCGGACGCTGACTGCTGCGAATTTCTCGTAATCAAGGCCGCTGGCGACTTCGACGGGTTGAAAGCCGCGCGCATCGGACAGTTTGTCCTTCAGATCCTGAACCTGCACGGCAGACAGATTGAGCAAAGTGCCGAGCGTTTCTACCTCGCGTTCCGGGTTGAGCATTCGCTCGGGCACCACGTCCACGCGAAAATCGGCGCGATTGGAAGCAAGCGGAGCGCCATTGCGGTCAAGGATCCAACCCCGGCGAGGGGGGATCAGTGACAGGTTTACTCGGTTGGATTCCGACAGGACGCGGTAACGCTCGTTCTCCGCCACCGCCAGGTAGCCCATGCGCGCGGCCAGCAGCAGGCCTACGCCGCCCTGTATCCCGCCGATAAGGAAGCTGCGGCGCTGGAATGAATTGTTCAGCGTTCCGGCTGTCGTGCGTGGCCGTGCCATTGCGGTCAGCCTACCACCTTGATGCGGAACAGCCTGACACGATCGAAGAAGGAAACCATGCGCGCCACGATGGGGAACAACAGCGCACTCAGCAATATCTGCGGAATGATAAGACCAAATCGTTCAATTTCGAAGTTGCCGCCGGCAAACAGGGCGCCAATGAACAGATAAGCAGTGATCATGCCGGATGCTGTGCCCCAGTCCTGCCAGAAACCGCGCCAGGGAAAACGGAGTTCGATTGCGTCCATAGCCAGCATTGCGACCGACCAGAGAAGGATGGCATTGCCGAAGGGTTGCCCGCTGAACAGATCGTCGAACGCGCCAAGCGGCAACCCGACCCATAGCGGTAGCAGGCCCGGGCGCACGATGCGCCAGGCAAGCAACATCATGAAGCCGAAGGGCGGCATCACCGGGCCTGCAGCAATTACCGGAAGTAGAGGCGCAAGCGAGGCGAGCAGAATTGTGAGCAGCGGCACACCATGTGCCAGCACCACCGAATGATCGCGGTTGATCGTCTTGCCGAAGCGGTCGCGATGGGTAGCGGTCATGCGTGCGTCCATGCGGCGCTCAGGGCTCATTGCGGCCCTCCCGGTGCAGGTTGCGCAATCACGGCGGCGGCCTGCGGCACCCATACGGGATCGACTGCAACATGGATTGTCGCGGCAGGATTGGCCAATGGCAGTCCGACCGCCCCGTCATTGGTGACCTTTTCCACCACCGCCACGGCGATGCCCGGGCGGAAGATGCCACCCGCGCCCGATGTCACGAAGACGTCGCCCTTCTTGAGCGGATTGATGCCGAGATTAATCAGGCGCAGCCGCAGCGAACCGTCCGCGCGACCTTCCGCGAAGGCGATTACATTATCCGTGCTGCGCCGAACGGGTACCATGCTGGCCGTGTCGGTCAGCAACATGACGCGTGCGCTGCTGTCGCCAGCTTCCAACACGCGTCCGACCAGCCCCATGGGGGAACGGACCGGCATGCCCGGCTTGACTCCTGAATCACGCCCGGCCGAAAGATAGGCAAAGCGGCGGGTGCTGGCGGAACTGGAGCCGATCAGTCGCGCATAGGCGACGGGTTTGACTTCCTCCTCGCGCAATCCCAGCAAAGCCTTCAGCCGCTGGTTTTCCGCCTCTATGGCCTTGGCTTCGGCCAGATGGACGTGAGCCTCTTCTACTTCGCGCTGAAGCCGGGCGTTCTTGTTCCCGGCATCGAAATAGCCGGCGATCGCCTGGATCAGGCCCTGACTGTCGCTGCGGACTTCCGCCCCTGCGCGGCCGGCAGGCTCGACCACGTCGGTCGCCTCTGCGCGCAGGGATGCCATTGCTTCGGGCTTCCATGCCGAAAGCGCCAGCAGTCCGGCGCCGATCAAGGCGCCGATGCCGGCCACGAGATATCCGGTGAAGGCGCTGAACTGCGCCTTCTTGGAATGGCCCGTGCGGCGTTTTCTCGGCGGCGCCATGCGCCTGTTTCCTTATTGGGCCGACGGACGGCCGTTATGGACTGCCCCCGGCGGTTTGACTGTCTCAGGCGGTCATCAACACGCCGCGATAGATCGGGTCTTCCATCGCCCGGCCTGTGCCCAGGGCGACGCAGGACAGGGGATCCTCCGCCACGCTCACCGGAAGACCGGTTTCTTCGCGCAGATGTTCGTCCAGACGGCGGATCAGGGCGCCGCCTCCGGTCAGCACGATGCCCTGGTCGACAATGTCGGCAGCCAGTTCCGGTGCGGTGTTTTCCAACGCGATGCGAACGCCTTCCACGATTGCGCCGATCGGTTCGGACAGCGCTTCGGCGATGTTCGCCTGATTAATCGTGATTTCCTTGGGTACGCCGTTGACGAGGTCGCGTCCCTTGAGAGTGATCGTTTCACCGATGCCATCTTCCGGGACCACTGCGATGCCGTAGTCCTTCTTGATCCGCTCCGCAGTGGCATCGCCGATCAGCAGATTGTGGTGTCGGCGGACATAGGAAACGATGGCTTCGTCCATCTTGTCACCGCCTGTACGCACTGAAGTGGTATAGGCGAGGCCGCGCAGCGAAAGCACCGCGACTTCGGTGGTGCCGCCACCGATGTCCACCACCATCGAGCCGACCGGTTCGGTAACGGGCATATCGGCGCCGATTGCCGCAGCCATCGGCTCAAGGATCAGGAATACTTCAGAGGCACCCGCATTCGAAGCGGCGTCGCGAATGGCGCGGCGCTCGACCGAGGTGGAGCCGGAAGGAACGCAGACGACGATTTCCGGCGGACGGAACATGCTCGTCTTCTTGCCGTTCACCTTACGGATGAAGTGCTTGATCATTTCTTCTGCGATTTCGATGTCGGCAATAACACCATCGCGCAGCGGGCGGATTGCGTCGATGTTGTCTGGCGTCTTGCCCATCATCATTTTCGCATCGTCGCCCACGGCCTTGACCCGCTTCACGCCATTGAGCGTTTCGATCGCTACCACCGACGGCTCGTTAAGCACGATCCCGCGATCCTGCACGTAGACCAGCGTATTGGCGGTGCCCAGGTCGATCGCCATATTCTGGGAGCCGAGCTTGAAGAATTTCGAAAAGAAGGAACTCATCAAGGAAATCCGTATTGTTTTCCAACCCTTTGACGGGTGCTGTTATGAGGTTCGCTGTCGCAGTGCAGCGATGGGACGCGGCTGCTTAAACCAAGCGCCCGGTAAAGGCCAAAATTTTGTGAGGAAAGCGATGCATTTTTGGGCGGCTCGGCTCGAAATCGGGACCGTTCGCCGTTAGGCTCGCTCCATGCCCCGAATTCGCCGCCTTCCAGTGACCCTGATTAACCGAATTGCTGCCGGCGAAGTGGTCGAACGGCCCGCCGCCGCGCTGAAGGAACTGGTGGAGAATGCCATCGATTCCGGAGCAACCCGCATCGCGGTGAGCATCGCCGAGGGTGGGCTGTCGCGCATCGAAGTTACGGACGATGGCTGCGGTATGAGCGCGGAGGAGATGGAACTGGCGCTGGAGCGCCATGCGACCTCCAAGCTGCCGGACGAGGCGATCGAACTGGTCGCGACTCTTGGCTTTCGGGGCGAGGCTCTGCCGTCCATCGCCAGCGTTGCCCGCCTGACACTCCAATCCCGCGTGCGGGGCGAGGATCAGGGCTGGAAAAGAGTGGTCGATCATGGCGTTCTGGCGGAAGAAGGCCCTGCGGCCCTCCCTCCGGGTACGCGCGTTCGGGTGGAGCAGCTTTTCGCCAAGATACCGGCACGTCGGAAATTCCTGCGCAGTGAACGCAGCGAATATGCTGCCTGCCTCGATGTCGTGCGGCGGCTTGCCATGGCGCGGCCCGATGTCGCTTTCAGCCTTGAGCATAATGGCCGACGCGTATTCGCGGTGCAGGGCGGGGAAACGGCGGAGGAGCGGGTCGCGCAACTTGTTGCGCGCGAGCTTGCCGGAAATGCCGTGCTGCTGGACATGGAACGCCCGGTGCAAAGCGGCACGATGCGCCTTTCCGGAGTTGCAGGGCTGCCGACGTTCAATCGCGGTGTGGCCGACCATCAATATCTGTTCGTCAATGGCCGTCCCGTGAAGGACAGGCTGCTGGTCGGTGCGGTGCGCGGTGCCTATGCGGATATGCTGGCGCGGGATCGCCACGCGGTGCTTGCCCTGTTCCTCGACCTGCCACCGGAAGATGTGGACGTGAACGTCCATCCAGCGAAGACCGAAGTGCGCTTTCGCGATTCAGCGGGAGTGCGCGGCTTTATCGTATCCGGGCTTCGTCAGGCGCTTTCCACGGGCGATCAGCGCAGCGCGCAGGCCCCCGATGCATCCGCCATGGCGAAATGGCAGCAGGAGCCGCTGGCTGCCCCGATGCGGGATGAGCCATCTCCGGCGCTGCGCTCGATCTTCGCGGGGAGGGACTGGACCGCGCCTTCGCAGCGGCCCGCGATCGGGCGAGTGAGCGAAGCCGGCCAGGCATGGCGCGCATTCGAGGCGGACGCGATGTCCACTCCCGAGGCGGCGCCGATGGGGCGGGCGGAGGCCGCAGAAGATCTTCCCGATGAGGCGGTGGATTATCCGCTCGGCATTGCGCGCGGGCAGGTGGCCAACACCTATATCGTGGCCGAGGCCGCGGACGGGCTGGTATTGGTGGACCAGCATGCTGCACATGAACGGCTCGTTCTCGAAAGGCTGCGCGCGGCAGGCGCAGGAGAGAAAGTCGCCGCCAGTCAGGCGTTGCTGATCCCCGAAGTTGTCGAAATGGACGAGCCGGCCTGCGACAGGTTGGAAGAAAACGCCGCGAAATTTGCCGAGCTGGGTCTGTCGATCGAACGGTTCGGCCCCAATGCGATGCTGGTACGCGCCATGCCCGGCGTGCTGGGCAAGGCCGATCCGCACGCGCTGCTGCAGGATCTGGCCGACGATCTGGCGCTCAATGGAGATGCCCTGTTGCTCGACGAAAAGATCGAGCACGTGCTGGCAACGATGGCCTGCCATGGTTCGGTGCGGGCGGGACGCACGCTTTCGGTGGCGGAAATGAATGCCTTGCTACGCGAGATGGAGCGCACTCCCCGGTCAGGCCAATGCAATCATGGCCGCCCTACCTGGGTGAAGCTGTCCATGGCCGAGGTCGAGAAACTGTTCGGGAGGCATTGATGCGCGCTACCTCCATTCTGCTCGCAGCCATGGTGCTGGCTTCCTGCAGCAAGGAACCGCAGGGCGAGCGGCAGACCATCGACAGTGAGACGGTGGACAAGGCGTTGGCTGGAAAGCCGGTTCCGATAGAGCTTGCGCCGCTGCGCCTGCCTGACATCGAGAAGCACCAGATCTACGGCACGAGTTGCGCCTTCGCCGCTGAAGGAGGCGGGCTGGCGGCAGTTGCGATAGCCATGACAGATGCCGGCTATCTGAAGGTCGGCAAGGAAGTGCTGCGTTTTGCGGCTGACAAGGGCAGCGCGGAAATGCCGTTCGGGACATGGACGGAATATGACGGGTTGGCTCGCAGTTTCGAGTTGGAAACCACGTTGGGCGATCCCCCGCAGCCGGGCGGCAGAACTGTGACTTTCCCAGGGCGCCTCACGGTTCGGGACGAGCATGAACGTGTCGTCTATGACCGGCCCGGTGAGATTCAGTGCAATAAGGGTTAGGTTCCGGCCAGAGGCCATGTTCGGATCAGCCGTCCCCGCGCACGCGGATCAGGCTGATCGGCTTCATCGACAGTACCGGTTGGCCGTGCTGGTTGAAGGTCGTCATCTTCGTATTGAGGATGCCGATACCGGGTTTTGAGCGACTGAGGCGTTTTTCAACCAGTTCCATCTCGCAACTCAGGACGTCGCCGGGATAGACCGGGCGGAGCCAGCGCAATTCGTCGACCCCCATTGCTCCCAGTGCGGCGCGGGGCATGATTGCGTGATGTTCCACCATCATCGCCATGGTCATGGAACAGGTGTGCCATCCGCTGGCGGCGACCTTGCCGAAATGGGTAAGGGCCGCCGCCTCGTCGGATAAATGGAAGGGCTGAGGATCGTATTTGCCCGCGAAATCCAGCACTTCCTCGCGGGTGACTTCATAGTGCCCGAAGCGGACGACTGCGCCCGGTTCAAGATCCTCGTAAAACAGCATGATCGTCAGTGTCCCAATGATAGCTTGGCGAACAGTGTGTAGCCCATTGGGTCATTGCCATAATAGGGATCAAGCGCGGAAGGCTTGGCAAAAGCGGAAACCGCGCCGCCAAGGCTAAGCATCACAGCATCACCCAAGGGGAAGTGGCGGGCATAGCCGGCCTGAAACTTGGTGACGCGGAAAGGCTGGTCATGCAGCGGATCGTCATGATCCGGGATCAGTTCGTCATTGTCGACATTCTCGACCCGCGCGAAGAGCGAGTTGGCCTTGTCGATGTCCCAGTTCACTTCGCCCAACCAGGCGGTCAGCGTGTCGCCGGGAACCCGGTTCTTGGCGCTGAAGGCTGCGAGGGCGGACAGGCCCTTGCCATTGGCATATTGAATCGAGGCCGTGGTGCGTGCCTCGTCCTGATTGCCGTGCAATGCCTCGGGCTGCTCGATCCTCGCATGGCTTACCTGCATCGCCCATTCGGGCGACGGGGTGAGGGTGGCGCGCACAGCCCAGCTGTCGAGCTTGGGAGTTTCGATCCCCCAGCGCTCCTCATCCGGCTCGGCGCCCCGGAAGGCTGAACCTTCAAGCTGGAACAGGCGCGAGGAATAGCCGGCCGTCACTACGCCATAAGTGATATGCGTGGAATCGAACCAGTGATGGGTGATTGGCGGTTCGGGATTATTGCTGGCCGATCCGCGATGCATGAAAGCGCTGGGGCCGATGGCTGGCTCGCCCACCGGGCCGCCATAAAGGAAGAGGGTCGCATTGTCGGAGACGTTCACGTCCACCCGGGCGGCCAGTTCCATGAACAGGTCATGCGGATGCTGGCGGTCCACCAGCGGCTCGCCATCGGCCGTCTCGCCCGTGGCGAAAAGGTTGGGATAGCCGCGCGCATCCATCAGCGGTTCGAGGCTGAGCATACTGCGCAACTGGATGCGGCCCCAATCGGTCTGCCGCTCTCCCGCAAGCATCAGCATGGAGGTGGAATAGAGCATGTCGTCGCCGCGCGGGCCGGAAAAGTCCGAATATTGGGCAGTCACGGCGCCATGCACCATCACCATCCAGTCACCGCTGCCGATATGCAGGCCATGCATCGCGCCTTCCGCAGCGGGAAGACGGGCCGTGCCCGATCCTTCGGCGGGCATCCACTCGGTGGATGCAGGCATATCCATTGCGGCCATCGATCCATGGTTCATGCCGGAATGGTCCATCTGGCCATGATCCATTGGCCCATGATCCATTGAAGCCCCGTGATCCATCGAACCGTGATCCATGGCACCTTCGTCGGGTGCCGGTTCTTCCTGCCCATGGTCTTCGTGCTGGGCAAACGCAGGCGTGGCCATTGCAACGGCAATCGCAGCGAGGCTGGCGGAAACTGCATATTTCATCGTTGGGGCTCCAATCCGGCTCAATGCGCCGGGAACATCATCCAGATCGCCATGGCGACCATCATCACGTTTTCGAGAAGCGAAACCGGCCCGAGGGGTACTTTACCCGATCCGCCCACACATGCGCATTCCAGCTCGCGCTTTTGCACGTAGACCGCGTAGAATACCGAAATGCCGCCAATCGTACCGATGAAGATCGAGATCGGGATCGACAGCCATGGCAACAGGCGTCCGGCCATCAACACCCCGGCCAGCGCTTCCGCAAAGGGGTAGAGATAGGCATAGGGCACCCAGCGGCGAGCCAGCAGGTCATAGCCAAGGAACATGGTTGCGAATTTTTCGACATCCTGCAGCTTGAGCATGGCCAGGATTGCCATGGAAAAGGCGATGAACCATTCCAGCGCCCGCAGGGTGAGCGGGCTGCCGAAGAAACTCTGGCTCAGAACCAAGGCAAGGGCGGCGGCAACGGCAAACACGGCCAGCACCGGGCGATATGTCTTCGCATTCGGATCGGTCAGAGGAAGGCCGAAATAGCGGCGCAGATCGTCATAGCCGCCAATCCGCTGCCCATCGATAAAGGTCTGCGGCGTAGTCTGCACATCGTGCTTCGCCTTGAATGCGTCAGTTTCCTCCCGCGTGGTGAGGTGATGGTCCTCCACGCGATAACCTTGCTTTTCGAGCAGATATTTCGCGCGCAAGCCCCAGGGGCAAACGTGCTTCTCCATCACCATGCGATAGAGTTGGGCGACAGGTCTCGTCGGTTGCTGTTCCATGACGAATCGACCTATAGCTCCCGTACCACGGTACGGAGTCAAGCGATGGCGATGACAATCTCGGAACTGGCCCGCAGCGTCGGCGTGGGTGTGGAGACGGTGCGCTTCTATCAGCGCAAGGGCCTGATCCACGATCCCAAGCCCGCCGCGCTGGGCGGTGCGAAGGGCCGCAAGCATTATGGCGAGGAGGAAGCGCGGCGGATGCGCTTCATCCGTTCGGCTCAGGAGGCGGGCTTTACCTTGGGCGAGATCGCCGAACTAATCGAACTCGATCGCACGAATGACCGGCCCCGCGCGCGCGAAATGGCAGCGGAACGGATCGCCGATCTGGATGCGAAGATCGAGAACATGACCGTTGCGCGAGACAGGCTGCGCAAACTGGCCAGGGAATGTGCAGGTTCGAGCGGCGGGCCGTGCCCGATCATCGCCGCCTTCGAGTGATGGGCGCCCTTACAGGGCGAGCACATCCCTGAACACGGTGGCGGTTCCGTCGATCTCCGCATCATGCGCCGGCAGGCCGATCAGTTCGCGCAGCAGCGGTTCGACATCGACATTGTCGAAATCGGGCAGGGCGGAGCCGGCCTTGAATGCCGGACCATTGGCGATGAAGATGGCGCGCATCAGCGGGTCCTGATTGTCCCAGCCATGGGTGCCGCCGTTCCAGGGCTTGTCGCCCGGCTTGGGGGCCTTGCCGCGCACGGCCCAACCGGTTTCGCCCAGGCAGAAGAACTCCGGAATGCGCGGGTTCTTCCCATATTCGAAGCGAGCGGGAAGCTCCCCCTTGCGCCAGCACTGCATATGTTCATGTGGCTTGAGCAGAACATCGGCCAGCGCCGCATCCTTGCCCGGCAGCGGGTTTATGGATGAATAGGCGCCCTGTTCCACGGCCACGCCTAGCCCGTCGATCTCTACATAGAGCGGAACCACGCGTTCTTCACTGCGAGCGGCCATGCCGTGATCCGACACGATCACCAGATTGGCGGGCTGCCCCATCCCGGCCAGCGCATCGCGCAGGCGGCCGAGTTGCACGTCCAGTGCGGCGAGCGTTTCGTTCACCTCGGGTGAATCCGGCCCGAACTCATGCCCGGCATGATCCAGTTCCTCGATATAGAGCATCATGAAACGCGGGCGGTTTTCCGCCGGGCGCCGCGCCCAGTCGATGATCGAATCCGTCCGGTGACGCATGCCGATAGTGAAGCCGAACTGGTGCCAGTCCGTGGGGAAGATGCCGTTGGTGGCAACAGTCGTGCCGGGCCAGATTTCCGTCGCGGTCGGAATGCCTGCCTTTTCGGCCGCGACCCAGATCGGAACCGACTCGTTCCACCACCAGGCATCGGTGCCGCCAACCCAGAAATCCGGCGAGTGGTTCGGATCGCTCATCGTATTGCCGATGATGCCGTTGCGATCGGGGCGCAGCCCGGTGGCAATCGAGTGATGATTGGGGAAGGTGAGGCTGGGGAAGGAGGGATACATGCCCGCCTGAACACCGCCAGCTGCAAGGGCCGCGAGATTGGGGGTCAGTCCACGTTCGAGATAATCCTTACGGAACCCGTCGAGCGAGATCAGGATCGTGATCGGCGCCCGTTCCTCCGCCTGTGCCGCAACCGTGGAGCCGTCTGGCGAGGCAAGAACCGCAGTGGGGAGGGCGAGGGCGGCAAATGCCGCGGCGATCAGAGGTTTGGGCCAACGCATACCAGCAGTCTTGCCGGGGGATGCGTCGATTTGAAGTCCCTAAGCGCCCCTATGCGCCAAGGGTAACGAGATAGGGCGTTCGCCGCAAAGGCGCAGCGAACGCCCTTTGTCTCAGACGTTGAACTTGAACATCATCACATCGCCATCGTGGACGACATATTCCTTGCCTTCCTGACGAAGCTTGCCGTGTTCGCGCGCACCGGCTTCACCGCCCAGCGAGACGTAATCGTCAAAGGCGATGGTTTCGGCGCGGATGAAGCCCTTTTCGAAATCGGTATGGATTTCGCCAGCGGCCTGTGGGGCCTTGGCGCCCTTGTGGACAGTCCATGCGCGGGCTTCCTTGGGGCCGACCGTAAAGAAGGTCTGCAGGCCGAGCAGCTCGTATCCGGCGCGGATCACGCGGGCGAGGCCGGTTTCCTCAAGGCCGAGCGATTCAAGGAACTCGCCCCGGTCTTCCGGAGCCATGCCGACCAGTTCGGCCTCGATGGCGGCGGAAACGATCACGGCCTGCGCGCCTTCAGCCTTGGCCTTGGCGAACACCTTCTCGGTCAGTTCATTGCCGGTGGCCGCATCGTCTTCGGAGACGTTGCAGACATAAAGCACAGGCTTGGCGGTAAGCAGCTGGGCCTGTGCGAAGACGCGGGCTTCCTCCTCGTCCTTCGGCTCGGTCAGCCGGGCGGGCTTGCCTTCGCGCAGCAGTTCCAGCGTCTGGCCCAGCACGCTGGCGATCAGCTTGGATTCCTTGTCCCCGGTCGTGGCGCGCTTGGCGGCGGCGGGTACGCGCTTTTCGAGGCTTTCGAGGTCCGACAGAAGAAGTTCGGTTTCCACCACTTCGGCGTCCGCAATGGGATCGACCTTGTTGGCGACATGCTGGATGTCGTCATTCTCGAAGCAGCGCAGCACGTGGACCACCGCGTCAACCTCGCGGATATTGCCCAGGAACTGGTTGCCCAGGCCTTCGCCCTTGCTGGCGCCTTTCACCAGACCGGCAATGTCCACGAAGGCAAGCTGGGTTTCGATGATCTTCTGCGAACCGGCGATCTTCGCGAGTTCATACAGACGCGCGTCCGGCACCGCGACCTGGCCGACATTCGGCTCGATCGTGCAGAAGGGATAATTCGCGGCCTGTGCGGCCTGCGTTTCAGTGAGAGCATTGAAGAGAGTCGACTTGCCGACATTGGGCAGGCCGACGATCCCGCAACGGAAACCCATTTGATGTTACCTCGATTTGGAAGTTGCGCGGCCATTAGCCGGGGCACGGGTTTTGCGCAAACGAAACGCCCCTCCTGTGGGGGGAGGGGCGTTCAATTGCCTGATCCATTGCAGACCCCGCGAAGACTGAAGCGGGTTTGCGGACAGGGTGCGGCTTAGCGAGAAGCCTGCTTGCGGCGACGCTGGCGGATCAGCGCCAGGCCGATCAGGCCCGCGCCGGCCATGCCCAGCATGCCGGGTTCCGGAACCTGCGTGCCGCCGCTGCTTCCGCTGGAACCGCCGGAGGTGGAGCCTGACGGCGGCTTGGGCTTGCCCCAGCCACCCGAAGTCGAGCCGCCCCAGCCGCCTGCCATGGCAGGCGCGGACGCGGCGAGTGCACCGAGAACGATGGTCGAGATGATTGCCTTACGGAGCATAATTGTCCCCCTTTCTGCTACCGGAATGGTTACCGACAACAGACGCAAGGCGCGTGCCAATCGTTGATATGAGCCGATAACGGAAGTTAACGGCTTTCCGGATGAGGTCGATTTGTAAAGCCTGCCGACATATCTCGGCGCAGCGTCAATCCTGCTGGCGCAGCGCTACATCGCTCATGAAGCGGGCATCGTCGCCTTTGGCCAGCCAGTCAGCTTCCGCTCCGATCGCGCCGAGCATTCCGGCCAGATCGTCTTCCTCGGACTTGGCGAAATTGCCCAGCACATAACCGGTCACCCGATCCTTATGGCCGGGATGGCCGATGCCGAGCCGCACGCGGCGGAAATCGGCGCCCAGATGCTGGTCGATGGAACGCAGCCCGTTATGGCCGGCAATGCCGCCGCCGATCTTCACCTTCACCTTGAACGGGGCAAGGTCCAGCTCGTCATGGAAAACGGTGAGGGCGGACAGGTCCAGCTTGTAGAAGCGCATTGCTTCGCCGACTGAGCGGCCGCTTTCGTTCATGAAGGTTGCGGGCTTGAGCAGCACGATCTTTTCCGTGCCGAGCCGTCCTTCCTGCACCCAGCCTTGGAATTTCTTCTGCACGGCGCCGAAGCGGTGCATATCGCCAATCACGTCCAGCGCCATGAACCCGACATTGTGCCGGTTCATCGCATATTGCGGTCCGGGATTTCCAAGGCCGACCCAGAGTTGCATGGCGGTTTCCTAGACTTCCAGAAGGCAGAAAAGCAAAGCGCCGGCGGTGCCTGTGCACAGCCGGCGCCTGATTTGGCAGCAATGCCGGGCGATTATTCGCCTTCGGCTGCTTCCGCTTCGCCTTCGCTCGACTTCAGGGCCGAGGGAGCGACGATGGTGGCAATGGTGTAGTCACGATCGGTGATCGCGCTGGCCGAACCCTTCGGCAGCTTCACGCTGCTGATGTGGATCGATTCGCCAACTTCGCGGCCGGTCACGTCAATCTCGATTTCCGAGGGGATCAGTTCCGGATCGCAGATCAGGTCCAGTTCGTGACGGACGATGTTCAGCACGCCGCCGCGCTTGAGGCCCGGTGAGGCTTCTTCATTGGTGAACACCACCGGGACGAGCACTTCGACCTTGGCGTCCTTGCCAAGGCGAAGGAAGTCCACGTGCAGCGGACGGTCCGAAACCGGGTGGAAGGCAACGTCCTTGGGAAGGGTGCGCAGCGACTGGCCGCCGATCTCGACAGTGACGATCGAGTTCATGAAGTGACCGGTGCCGAGCTGGCGGCGCAGTTCCTTCTCCTCGACGTGGATCGACAGAGGTTCTTCCTTACCGCCATAGATAACGGCGGGGACACGGCCTTCGCGACGCAGTACTCGGGAGGCTCCCTTGCCAGCCCGTTCGCGTGCTTCGGCCGGCAGGGTCAGAGCGTCGCTCATGGTACGTGCCTTTCGAATTACTGGTTGGTTCGCTTCTCCAGCCACGCCTCCAGGGATGACCATGGCTGAGAAGCGCGCGCCACTATGGCAAAAGCCGCGCATTTGCAAGCATTGCGTGGTCTGCAGGGCGATGGATGCCCTATTGCACGCGCCTTACGCTATATCCACGCTCCGCCAGCAGGGCCGCAAGCCCTTCGCGGCCCACCATATGCGCTGCCCCCGTCGCCACGAACAGCGTGCCGCCTTTGGCCAGTTCTTCCGCGATCTTTTCCGACCATGCGCGGTTGCGGGACAGCAGCAAGGCCTCGCGCAGGCCGGGATCGGCCAGCATCCCCTCGTGCGTTTCTTTCTCCAGCGCGGCGGCATCGCCGGTCAGCCAGTGGTTGAGACGTTCATCGCCCAGTTCCTCGCCCTGCAAGGCCTCCTGCGCGACTCCTGCCAGCAGATCGCGCTGGTCCTGTTCCGGCAAAGCGTCGAACAGGCGCAATTGCGGCGCGGCGCCTTCCAGTTCGATCACCGGGCGTTTTCCGGCGGCCTTGATCAGCGTGAGATCGGCCCCTTCGCCGTCTGTGCCATCGTCATAAGCCTGGGCGAGAGTGAGGGCGGCGGCCCAGCTTTCCAGCCCGGCAAAATCCTTGTCGCTCAGCCCGCGTGCCTTCATGGCCTGTTTCAGCTCTGCCTGCCTTTCGCCGGAAAGCCTGCTGCTGAGCGGAGGCAGTCCCGGGCTGCGGGCGAGGCTGGCGAAGATGCCGCCAATCGCCGCGCCATCGCGGGCAAGGTCCACTTCCACCATCAGCCTGTCGGACGCGGCAAAGGCGTCGTCCAGCACCTGCGTCCGCCAGCGATACCCCTCGGGCAAAGAATGGACCGTGCCGAACAGATAGCCGTGCTGGCCGTTGGCACCGGTGATTTCCCACAGGGCAGGGGCCGGTTCGGGTTGTTCGGGTGCGGAATTGCAGGCGACCAGCAGCAACGCCAGCCATAGCCCGGCCAAACGGCGGGCGAATGGAGGGAGAGCGCGGATCAATGGACCCGCTTGCTGCGAACGCCGCGCTTCTTCAACTGGTCCTGCACGCTGCCCTTGCCGGCAAGGTGGCCTGCGCCCACCGCGATGAAGACGGTTCCGGGCTTGCGCAGCCGGTCTTTCACCCAGCCTGCCCAGATCACGTTGCGATCGGTCAGCATACGGCGATAGAGGGCCGGATCGCCTTCGGAGGAATTGATCAGCTCGGCCAGCGAATCCGCATCGCCTTCCAGCCAGTCCTTCAACATGGCGGTAAGGTCTTCCTTCAGCGTCGGTGCGGTTTCCACCACCTGATTGAGATAGGCGATCTGCTGGGCTTCGGGCAGGCCGGCGAAGAGGTCCACCTGGAAATCCACCGATTCAAGTGCGCTGCGCCGGGAGTTCTTCTGGCGGTGTTCCTCCACCACTTCTTCCGCGCCCTTCTGGGGATCGAACCCGGCACGCTTGGTCATCAGCACGGACAGGGTCAGTCCTGCGGACCATGGCTTGTAACGGTCGAACTGGGCGACAGGGATGCCCAGCGTGATGAGCAGTTCCTCGAAGGCCTTGCGGTCATCGGGGGAGAGCATGTCACGCAGAGTTTCGTCTTCCGGAAGGAATGCCGTCTGCTGCATCAGCACCGGCAGGCGCTCCGCATCCTGCGGGTCCAGTTCCGTCACCACTTCGGTGGACGATTCCAGCGCCTTGGCGATGGGGCCGGAAAACCAGTCCACTCCATCGGGCAGGAAGTGGATCGTGCCGAACAGGTAGATCGTCGTGTCCCGGTCCGAGACTTTCCACAGCGCCGGCCCGGCAGGCGCGACATGCGGCGCATCGCCGCCGACCAGGCGCGCATCATCGGCCGCATAAGCGGCAGAAAACTGCAATGCCAGCAGCGCGGCCGCAAAAGCGATGATTCGCCTGAACCCTGTGGTCATGCCCGCCTTGTTGCGGCAACCCGTGTGAAGGACAAGTTACCCCGAGGGGAAGCTGCGGATTGTCGCATCCGTGTTGCACAGGTGCAGCGCACCATTGACCGCGTTGGAGCCATCCGCCATGGGCCGCCGCATGAGCAGCACCACTTCTTCCGGGGAAGTATTGAGCTTCCAGGCCATGATCCTTGCCCTCCATAATTACTGGAGCGAGCAGGGCTGCCTGATCCTTCAACCTTACGATATGCGCATGGGCGCGGGCACGTTCCACCCGGCCACGACCTTGCGCGCGCTTGGCCCCGAACCGTGGAATGCTGCCTTCGTGCAGCCCTCGCGCCGTCCGACCGATGGCCGCTATGGCGAAAACCCGAACCGGCTGCAGCATTATTACCAATATCAGGTGATCCTGAAGCCCAGCCCGCCGGATTTGCAGGAGCTTTACCTCAAGAGCCTTGAGGTGATCGGAATCGATCCGCTGAAGCACGATATCCGCTTCGTGGAAGATGACTGGGAAAGCCCCACGCTGGGCGCCTGGGGCCTTGGCTGGGAAGTGTGGTGCGACGGGATGGAAGTCACCCAGTTCACCTATTTCCAGCAGATGGGCGGGTTCGACTGCAAGCCGGTGGCTGGTGAACTGACCTACGGGCTGGAACGCCTCGCCATGTATATTCAGGGCGTGGACAATGTGTACGACCTCGATTTCAACGGTCGCGGCGTGACATATGGCGACGTGTTTCTCGAAAACGAGAAGCAGATGTCCAAGTGGAACTTCGAGGTCGCCGATACAGAGGCCCTGTTCGACCTGTTCCGCAAGGCCGTGGCCGAGTGCAAGAACTGCCTCGCCAGTGATGTGCCCATCGCCGCTTACGAGCAGGCGATTGAGGCCAGCCACATCTTCAATCTCCTCCAGGCGCGCGGCGTGATCAGCGTGCAGGAGCGTGCAAGCTATATGGGCCAGGTCCGCGACCTCGCCCGCGGGAGCTGCGAAGCCTACATGGCCAAGGAAACCGAACGGTGGGAAGCCAAGTTCCCGGGGTGGTCGGCATGAGCGATTTCCTGCTCGAACTGCGCTGCGAGGAAATTCCGGCGCGTATGCAGGCCGGCGCCCGCGCCGATCTGGAAAAGCTGTTCCGTTCCGAAATGTCGGGCGCAGGCGTTGCGCTGGGCGAAGTGACCGTATGGTCTACGCCGCGCCGCCTCGCGCTGATCGTGCGCGACCTGCCGCAGGCGACCGAGGCTGTCAGCGAAGAGGAAAAGGGCCCACCCGAAGGCGCGCCCGATCAGGCAATCGAAGGCTTCTGCCGCAAGAATGGCGTCACGCGCGATCAGCTTGAACTGCGCGATGTGAAAGGCCGCCAGACCTATTTCGCCGTCCGCAACATCCCCGGCCGCGCCGTGAAGGATGTGCTGGCCGATGCGATCCCCGCGATCATCCGCGCCTTCCCCTGGCCCAAGTCCATGCGCTGGGGCGCTGCCTCGCTCTCGACTGAGAGCCTGCGCTGGGTGCGTCCGCTTTCGGGCATCGTGGCGCTGTTCGATGGCGAGATCGTCGAATGCGAAGTGGGCGGCGTGGTTTCCGGCCGCAAGACCATGGGCCATCGTTTCCACTCCCATGGCGAGATCGAAATCGCCGGGGTGGACGATTATGCCCGGCACCTGCGCGTCAACCACGTGATCGTGGACCAAGCCGAGCGCGAAGATATCGTCCGTAAGGGCGCGAAGCATGTCGCGCATGATGCGGGCCTCGTGCTGGTGGAAGATGAAGGTCTGGTCATCGAGAATGCTGGCCTGACCGAATGGCCCGTGCCGCTGCTCGGCCGCTTCGACGAGGCATTCCTCGAAGTGCCGCCCGAAGTGATCCAGCTCACCGCGCGCACCAATCAGAAATATTTCATTTGCCGCACCAAGGACGGCAAGCTGGCCAATGCCTTCATCTGCACCGCCAATGTGGTGCCGGCCGATGGCGGATTGGCCATCGTGGACGGCAACCGCAAGGTGCTGGCCGCCCGCCTTTCCGATGCGCGTTTCTTCTGGCAGCAGGACAAGAAGGTTCCGCTGGCAAAGCAGGCGGAAAAGCTTGCGCGGATCACGTTCCACGAGAAGCTCGGCAGCGTTGCCGACAAGGTGGAGCGTGTGGCGAAGCTGGCGCGGTGGCTGGTTGAGGAAGGGATTGTCACCCCGTGCGCTCCTGCGAAGGCTGGAGCCCAGGGCGATGATACGCAACCCGGCTCTGGGCCCCTGCCTTCGCAGGGGCTCACAAGAGAAGAACTGGCCGACCTCGCCGAACAGGCCGCACGCCTGTGCAAGGCGGACCTCGTCACCGAAATGGTCGGCGAATTCCCGGAATTGCAAGGGCTTATGGGCGGTTATTACGCCCGCGAGGAAGGTCTTTCCGATGCCGTGGCTGACGCGATCCGCGATCACTACAAGCCGGTCGGGCAGGGCGACGAGGTTCCGACTGCTCCGGTGACGGTGTCGGTCAGCCTGGCTGACAAGCTGGATACGCTTCGCAGCTTCTTCTCCATCGACGAAAAGCCGACCGGATCGAAAGACCCGTTTGCGCTGCGTCGCGCCGCGCTCGGCATCATCCGCCTGATCCAGGCGAATGCCCTGCGCATGAGCATTGGCGAAGGCGATCTGCTCGACTTCTTCGCCGACCGCCTCAAGGTCCAGCAGCGCGAGGCAGGCGTTCGTCACGATCTGGTCGACGCGGTGTTCGCGCTGGGTGGGGAGGACGATCTCGTTCGCCTGCTCGCCCGCGTCCATGCGCTGCAGTCCTTCATCGGCACGGAAGACGGCGCCAATCTGCTCGCGGGTTACAAGCGCGCTGCCAATATCCTGAAGAAGGAAGACTGGCAGGGCATCGAGGGTGAAATCGCCCGGACCGGTGAGGAAGACCCGCTGGCCGAAGTGGACGACCCCGATCTGAAGGATGTCGTCGCGGCCAAGATGGCCCTGCGCCACGGAAAAGAACTTTCCTACACGCCCGAACCGGCCGAAAAGGCACTGATCGAGGCGTTGGACGAAGCGGAGCCGCGTGCAGGCGCAGCCATCGAAGCGGAAGACTTCGAAGGCGCCATGGCGGCCCTTGCAAGTTTGCGCGCACCGATCGACAAATTCTTTGACGAGGTGACGGTGAATGATGAGCAGCCCGAAAAGCGCAGCAGCAGGCTTGACCTGCTTGCCCGCTTCCGCGCTGCCGTGCAAAAAGTCGCGGATTTCTCGAAGATCGAAGGGTAGGGAATATTTCCCTCAGGACAGTGTCAACATTGTCAACTTCGACAGGCAACGGCGGAGTTAGATGAACAAATCGGTCTATACATTCGGCGGCGGTGTGGTCAGTGCTGATCCCCGCGCGAAGGACAAGACGATCGTGGGCGGCAAGGGCGCGAACCTTGCCGAGATGGCCGATATCGGCCTGCCGGTTCCGCCGGGCTTTACGATCACGACCGAGGAATGCGTTCGCTATCTGGCCGGTGGTTCGGATTTTTCGGCCGAATTGCACGCCGAAGTCGCAACCGCGCTGACTCACATCGAAAAGAGCGTCGGCAAGAATTTCGGCAATGCCGCCGATCCGCTGCTCGTCTCGGTGCGTTCGGGCGCTCGCGTCTCCATGCCCGGCATGATGGACACGGTGCTGAACCTGGGCCTGAATGACGAGACGGTGAAAGGCCTTGCCGCCACTTCGGGCGACGAGCGTTTCGCCTGGGACTCCTATCGCCGTTTCATCCAGATGTATTCGGATGTGGTGCTGGGCCTCGATCACGGTCTGTTCGAGGAAGCACTGGAAATCGCCAAGGAAGACAATGGCTACCTGGCCGATGTCGAGATGGGTGCTGAAGACTGGAAGGCGCTGGTCCGCGAATATGAAGGCATTGTGGAGCGCGAGCTTGGCAAGCCTTTCCCGCAGGACGTTACCGAACAGCTTTGGGGTGCGATCTCTGCCGTGTTCGACAGCTGGGATTCCGACCGTGCGAAGGTCTATCGCCGGTTGAACGACATTCCGGGCGACTGGGGCACTGCCGTAAACGTGCAGGCCATGGTGTTCGGCAATATGGGCGATACTTCGGCCACTGGCGTTGCCTTCACTCGCGATCCCGCGACCGGCGAAAAGGCCTATTATGGCGAGTGGCTGGTCAACGCCCAGGGTGAAGACGTTGTGGCGGGCATCCGCACGCCGCAATATCTGACGAAGAAGGCCCGCGAAACCGCTGGGGCAAAGCCGCTCTCCATGGAAGAGGCAATGCCGGAAGCCTATGGCGAACTGGCCCGCGTGTTCGAACTGCTGGAACAGCATTATCGCGACATGCAGGACATCGAATTCACGGTGGAACGCGGCAAGCTGTGGATGCTCCAGACCCGCAGCGGCAAGCGCACTGCCAAGGCCGCGCTCAAAATGGCCGTAGACATGGTGGCCGAAGGCCTGATCGACGAGAAGACGGCGATCCTGCGCGTCGATCCCATGGCGCTGGACCAGTTGCTTCACCCCACCTTGGACCCCAAGGCCCCGCGTGACATTCTCACCACTGGCCTGCCGGCATCGCCCGGCGCGGCTTCGGGCGCGATCGTGCTGGATGCCGATACGGCCGAACATCGTTCGGCACGCGGCGAAGCCGTGGTGCTGGTGCGTGTCGAGACCTCTCCGGAAGACATTCACGGCATGCATGCGGCAAAGGGCATCCTTACCGCACGCGGCGGGATGACCAGCCATGCGGCCGTTGTGGCACGCGGCATGGGCCGCCCCTGCGTTTCGGGCGCATCAGCCGTGCAGATCGACATGGCGGCCCGCACTCTGCGGATCGGGGATCGCCAGCTCAAGGAAGGCGATCACATCACGCTGGACGGTTCGACCGGGCAGGTGATCGCGGGCGAAGTGCCGACTATCGAGCCGGAACTGGTGGGCGATTTCGCCATCCTGATGGATTGGGCGGACAGCCACCGGCGCATGAAGGTGCGCACCAATGCGGAAACCCCCACGGATTGCCGGATGGCGCGCCAGTTCGGGGCGGAAGGCATCGGCCTGTGCCGCACGGAACATATGTTCTTCGACGATGCGCGCATCACCAATGTGCGCCACATGATCATGGCGGACACGGAAGCCGGCCGCCGTGCGGCGCTGGCCAAGCTGCTGCCGGAACAGCGCAAGGACTTCGTGGCCATCTTCGAAGTGATGCTGGGCCTGCCGGTAACGATCCGCCTGCTCGATCCGCCGCTGCATGAATTCCTGCCCCATGCGGAACATGATTTCGAAGAACTGGCCGATGCCACGGGTATCGGGCTGGACCGGCTGAAGCGCCGGGCCGAGGAATTGCAGGAATTCAACCCGATGCTGGGCCATCGCGGTTGCCGTCTGGGCATCACCTTCCCGGAAATCTACGAGATGCAGGCCCGCGCCATTTTCGAAGCCGCCTGCGACGTGGCGACAGCGAACGGCCAGGCCATCGTGCCCGAAGTGATGATCCCGCTGGCGGCGACCAGGCGCGAGCTGGATCTTCTCAAGGACGTGATCGACAAGGCCGCCGCAGCGGTGTTTGCCGAAAAGGGCACGGTGCTGGAATATACCGTCGGCACCATGATCGAACTGCCGCGTGCGGCGCTGATGGCGAATGAACTGGCCGAAACGGCAGAGTTCTTCAGCTTCGGCACGAACGACCTGACCCAGACTACTCTGGGCCTCAGCCGTGACGATGCCGGCCGCTTCCTGCCGATCTATGTCGACAAGGGCATCTTCCCGCGCGATCCGTTTGTCAGCCTCGACATCGACGGCGTTGGCCAGCTTGTGCGTCTTGGCGCGGAGCGTGGCCGCTCGTCGCGCGGCGATATCAAGCTGGGCATTTGCGGCGAACATGGTGGCGATCCGGCCAGCATCGCCTTCTGCGAGGAAGTCGGGCTGGATTACGTCTCGGCCTCACCTTATCGCGTGCCGATTGCGCGCCTCGCGGCAGCTCAGGCGGCGCTCAAGTAGGTTCGAAGACGTCTCTGTATCGTCATTGCGAGCGTAGCGAAGCAATCCAGGACTAAGCGCGCCTCGCGCTGGATTGCTACGGTGCTGCGCCCCTCGCAATGACGATTAAATCGGGGTTGCCCGGCGTCAGATCCGCCACCCGCTGAGGGTGAGGATCTCGAAATGCTCGGTGGCGCGCTCCTCGCCGCCCATGAACGCTTCTTCCGCCCGGCTCAGGCCGGTGCGGGTGAGGGCTGGGGCAGGCGAGGCGAGCACCTTGCCGAGGCCCTGCGCCCTGATGTCCGCCAGCAGCCTGTGGAGCGATCCGAACCGCGCATCGAGGCCCCGGCTATCCACCACCGGGCGGGCAAAACCGCAGCGTTGCAGCAATTGCCCGCCCGCCCGGACGTCCACCATCGGATGCATCCGCGCAGCTGGCCTTTCGCCATCGGCTGCCAGCATCGCGGCACGCAGGCGCGGCAGGCTGCCTGCGCCCATGAAGCTGGCGATCATCAGGCCGCCGGGCGCCAGTGCCTCGCGTATATGGATCAGTGCGCCGGGCAGGTCGTTCACATTATCGAGCGTGCCCAGGCTGGCGATCAGGCCGAAGCCCTTGGTGGGGAAGGGCGCTTCCTCGTCGAAATCCTCTTCCGGCGAGGCGGATGTGACCGTACAGCCCAATGCGCCAAGCTGGCGGGCAAGATCGCCGGTCCAGTCGCCGATGATGAGGGCGCTTTCCGGTTCGTGCCGCAGGAAGCCGATCCGCTCCATCACATCTTCGATCATGTCGTCGATCAGGTAACGGGGGGCGTCGGGCCGCCTCTGGAGCGAACGCATCCGGTGCCTCAGTGCAAGGCGGCGGCGAGGGGAGAAGATCGTCGGAGGGGCAGAACTCATCGCGCCCCCATGCGCCGCTTGCCCGCGTGGTGCAAGCAAGGCAGGAGGGCGGGGTGACACTCGCGCGCCGTTTCTCCTCCTCGCTCGCTCCACTGGTCGATTTCGTCTTTCCTCCACGCTGCCCCCTCTGCGGCGAAGGGCTGGCGGCACAGACGGGCCTGTGCGCTTCTTGCTGGAGCGAACTGGCCATTCCGGGCGAGCCTGCCTGTGCAAGCTGCAACCGCCCGTTCGGGGATGGTTCTGTGCAGCACGGCGCCATCTGTGCGCCATGCCTCGCATCTCCGCCCCGGCATGACGGGATCGCAGCGGGCACATTGTATAACGATGCTTCGCGCAAGCTTGTCCTCGCCTTCAAGCATGGCCGCCGGATTGCGCTTGCCCCGATGCTCGCCCGGCTGATCGCGGCGCGCCTTCCACCGATAGATGGAGAATGGATCATCGTGCCCGTGCCGCTGCATCGCCTGCGCCTGTGGCAGCGCGGCTTCAATCAGGCGGCCTTGCTGGGGCGCGAACTGGCACGGGCGCGTGGTATGAGGCTGCTGGTGGATGCCCTGCAACGCCGCAAGCGCACGCCCAAGCTCGGCGGGCTGGGGCGCAAGGCCCGCGCGCGGACGCTTCAAGGGGCAATCGCCGTCAATCCCGCGCGACGATCAGCACTCAAGGGGGCAAAGGTGTTGCTGGTTGACGATGTGCTGACCAGCGGCGCGACCAGCGAGGCCTGTGTCAGCGCCCTCAAGCGGGCGGGTGCATCCACAGTGCTGATCGCCTGCTTTGCCCGCGTGCTGGACGAAGCGCTGGATGCTGTTTCGTGATCGCACCTTGCCGAAAGCCCAAACGCAAGACGCCCGGAGTTTCCTCCGGGCGTCCACGTGACGATTGTGAAGGGCGATCATCCCGTGCCAGTGGCGGCACCAGGGCAACAGCCCAATCCCTCATTTTGCCGACAGGCCCTTCGTCCAAGACCTTGCCGAAACCCCCTATTCCTTGGCGCCTGCTGCGACGCCGCCGATTTTGGCGGGCGGCTTCATTGAACCGCGAGGCGTTCATCCCATTGAAAGCTTCAATTCGGAAGCGGCAAGGGTAGAGCACATGGATTTTGGCGGCGATCTGTGGTTATCGTGCAACAAGAACGGGCGTAGTCGTTGCGCGCCATGCAAGTAATGAAGGGAACCTGGTTATTTCCGAGATTGGTCCGAGTGCTGTGGAGCGCGAAAGCGGCTCTGCCTTCCTGCCCAAATTCGATGCCGTAGGTCTGCTGACTGCCGTCGTGACTGACGCGCAGACCCGCGAAGTGCTGATGGTGGCCTTCATGAACGAAGAAGCGCTGGCGAAGACACGCGAGACGGGCATCGCCCATTTCTATTCCCGCAGCCGGGGCAAGCTGTGGATGAAGGGTGAGACGAGCGGGCATACGCTGAAGGTCGAGGAAATCCTTGTCGATTGCGATCAGGATGCGCTGGTTGTTCGCGCAACACCGGCGGGGCCAGCCTGCCACACGGGCGCGGTGAGTTGCTTCTATCGCAAGCTGGATGGCGACCATCTCGCCCGGGTTCCTGATTGACGTTTACGTAAAGGGAATTTAGAAACGGGGCATGCCAACTGCCGCCGCCCGCAAGCCATCCGCCGATCCTTCCTTCAAGGAACATTCCGGTGCGCATCTCGATCGCCCCGATGCCGAGCAGAGGGAGCGGTTTACGATCAGCGACCTGACGCGCGAATTCGGCGTGACGGCCCGTGCGCTGCGGTTTTACGAGGACGAAGGGTTGATCGCCCCGTCACGTATGGGCCTGAACCGTATCTATTCGAAGCGGGACAGGGCACGGCTTGCCTGGATCATGCGGGCGAAGAATGTTGGCTTCAGCCTGATCGAAATTCGCGAGATGATCGACCTGTACGATCTCAATGACGGCCGCGTGGAGCAGCGTCGCGTAACCGTGCAGCGTTGTCGCGAGAAGATCGCGAAGCTCAAGAAACAGAAGGCGGATATCGAAAGCTCCATCAAGGAACTCACCGAATTCGTCACCCATATCGAAACGCTTGAACTGGAGCGGAAAGCCGGCTCTGCCAACTGAGCCTGCCGACCGCTTCCCCTTAGGAGAGACCCATGCCGACCTACAAGGCGCCGACGCGCGACACGCGCTTCGTCATCAACGAACTGCTCGACCTGCAGAGCTACGGGAATATTCCCGGCTTCGAAGAAGCGACGCCTGACATGGTGGACGCGATTGTCGATGGTGTCGGCAAGTTCACGTCCGAAGTGATCCAGCCGCTGAACCAGACCGGCGACCATGAGGGCTGCACCCGTCACGAAGACGGTTCGGTTACTACGCCGACCGGCTTCAAGGATGCCTATCGCCAATATTGCGAAGCGGGCTGGGGCACTCTGTCGCTGCCGGTGGAATTCGGCGGGCAGGGCCTGCCGCATGTGCTGGGCTTCGTGCTCGAGGAATATATGGCGACCGCGAACCACGCCTTCGCCATGTATCCGGGCCTTACAAATGGCGCAGTTTCGGCCATTCTTGCCACCGGCTCCGAAGAGCTGAAGCAGAAATATGTTCACAAGATGGTGTCCGGCGAATGGCTGGGCACGATGAACCTGACGGAGCCGCATTGCGGTACCGATCTCGGCCTGATCAAGACGAAGGCCGAACCGCAGGCCGATGGCAGCTATGTCATCAGCGGCACCAAGATATTCATTTCGGCGGGCGAGAACGACCTTGCCGAAAACATCGTGCACCTCGTGCTCGCCAAACTACCCGGCGCGCCGGAAGGCTCCAAGGGCATCTCGCTCTTCATCGTGCCGAAGTTCCTGGTGAACGAGGACGGCTCGCTGGGTGAGCGCAATGCGGTGTCCTGCGGTTCGATCGAACACAAGATGGGCATTCACGGCAACGCCACCTGCGTGATGAATTACGATGGCGCGAAGGGCTGGATCGTCGGCGAGGAAAACAAGGGCCTTGCCGCCATGTTCATCATGATGAACGCGGCCCGCCTCGGCGTGGGCGTGCAGGGCCTCGGCCAGGCCGAAGTCGCCTATCAGAACGCCGTACAATATGCGCAGGATCGCCGTCAGGGCCGTGCGATCGCCGGTCGTGCCGATCCTACGGCGGCTGCCGATCCGATCATCGTCCACCCCGATGTGCGCCGCATGCTGATGGATGCGAAGGCCTATAACGAAGGCATGCGCGCACTGATCCTGTGGGGGGCGCTGCAGGTGGACTTGAGCCACAAGGCCCCGGAAGAAGCCGACCGGCAGTCTGCTGACGACATGATCAGTCTGCTTACCCCGGTCATCAAGGGCTATGGCACGGACAAGGGCTTCGATGTCGCCGTGAACATGCAGCAGGTGTTCGGCGGGCACGGCTATATTCAGGAATGGGGAATGGAACAGTTCGTTCGCGATTCCCGCATTGCCATGATTTATGAAGGCACCAATGGCGTGCAGGCGATGGATCTGTGCGGCCGCAAGCTGCCAGCCAATGGTGGCCGAGCAATCCAGGCCTTCTTCAAGCTGGTGGATGATGAGATCGCTGCCGGCAAGGCCGATCCTCAGTTGGAACCGATTGCATCGCGGCTGGAAAAGGCCGTTGGGGAGCAGAAGGCGGCCACCATGTGGTTCATGCAGAACGCCATGGCCAATCCCAATCACCTGGGCGCGGGTGCGCATCATTACATGCACATCATGGGTATCGTCGCGCTTGGCCTGATGTGGCTCCGCATGGCGAAGGTCGCAGGCGAGAAGCTGGCTGGCGGATCGGACGACAAGGCCTTCTACGAAGCCAAGATCGTCACGGCCCGTTACTTCGCCGAACGCTTCACCCCGGATGCGGGGGCACTGCGCCGCAAGATTGAAGCCGGGGCCGATGCGATGATGACGCTGACGCTCGACCAGTTCGAGACGGCCGCTTAAAGACTGATTCGTTTCCCTCGGTTCTGCTTGAACCGGGGGAATTCCCGTGAATTGAAGGCTGGTTGCGCTCAATTGCGCGGCCATTTCAAATTGCCGGGCAGGATGGGCGCATCATCGCATGACGATGGCATACGCTGGCCTGCCCGCCGATATTCGCTGCTGACAGGGGGTTGCCTGAGAAGGAACAACCGATGTCAGCACAAGCCAAGCACAGCATGAGCGGCGCCTTTCTGGCGCTCGTATTTACTATCGGCACACCGGCTTGGCCGCTTCTGGCGGCTGAGACAAATGCAGGCGCCGTGGCGGCGAGTCCGCCGACCATCGACAGCAATGGCGATGGCACCGCCGATGCGTGGGATCTGAACGGCGACGGGAAGCCGGACGCGTGGGACAGTGACGGCAACAGGCTTGCCGACACCTGGGATACCGACGCCGATGGCACTCCCGATGCATGGGACAGGGATGGCGACGGTGCGCCCGAAGCGCGCGCAAGTGACGGCGCCGCCGACCCGCCGAGCGATTAGCCCTGACGGTCGCCAGGGCGGGAGCCGGCCACCGGGCGGATAATATCGCCTCCTCCGCCGGCTCCCAACCCTGGATTATTGAGTGAAGACTTCTTCGAACAACAAATGCATCGCGGCCCAACTCTGGCGGTCCGCGCTTTCGTCATAAGCGACGGCGGGATTGCCCTGCACCGGATAGGGATTGGTGAAGCCGTGCTTCACGCCCGAATAGGCGTGAAAGTGCCAGTTGCCCCCGGCCTCATCCATTTCTTCCCAGAACCGCATTACCTGGCTGCGCGGCACCATGGGGTCAGAATCGCCATGGCAGACAAGGATGCGTGCGCGGATTGCGCCCGGTTCCGCAGGCAGTTCCGTGCCGAGCAGGCCATGGAAGCTGACCACCGCGGAAAGTGGTGCGCCTTCGCGGGCAAGTTCCAGCACTGCGCCACCGCCCATGCAGAAGCCGATTGCAGCAGCAGGAAGGCCTTCGGATTCCTTGAGCGTCACTGCGGCCCTGATCGCTGCACGCAGGCGCTTGCGATAGACATGTGGATCCTGTCGGATCTCTGCGGCGAAGCTGCGGGCTTCATCGAAGCTGGACGGTGTCTTGCCGTAGAAGTCTGCGATCAGGGCCAGATAGCCCGCTTCGGCCAGTGCGACGGCCTTGTCTTCAACCACGCGAGTGGAATTCATGATCGTGGGATAGACCACGATCACCGCCCGCGGCGCACCGGACGGACGGGCCAGCAGGCCCGTCAGCGCAGTGTCGCCGTCGGCATAGGCGAGCTTTTCCAGCATCGTCATTCCGGAAGGAAGTCGGGCACAGACAGGTAGCGCTCGCCCGTGTCGTAATTGAAGCCGAGTACGCGTGAACCGGCAGGCAGTTCAGGCAGCTTCTGGGCGATGGCCGCCAGCGTGGCGCCGGAGGAGATGCCCACCAGCAGCCCTTCGAGCCGGGCGCATTTGCGTGCCATTTCCTTGGCCGATTCCGGATCGACCTGGATCGCCCCGTCAATGGACTGCGTGTGCAGATTGCCGGGAATGAAGCCCGCGCCGATACCCTGAATGGGGTGCGGACCAGGCTGGCCACCAGAGATGACCGGCGAAAGGGTCGGCTCGACGGCGAATGCCTTGAGCGAGGGCCAGCTCTTCTTCAGCTCTTCCGCGCAGCCTGTCAGGTGGCCCCCGGTGCCGACGCCGGTGATCAGGGCGGAAATCGGTGCGTCCGCGAAATCCGTGAGGATTTCCTGCGCCGTCGTGCGGGCGTGGATGGCGATATTGGCCGGATTTTCGAACTGCTGGGGCATCCACGCACCCGGCGTTTCGTTGAGGATTTCTGTCGCGCGCTCAAGGGCGCCTTTCATGCCCTTTTCGCGCGGGGTAAGGTCGAAGCTGGCGCCATAGGCCAGCATCAGCCGCCGCCGCTCGATGCTCATGCTTTCAGGCATGACCAGGATCAGTTTGTAGCCCTTCACGGCCGCCACCATCGCCAGGCCGATTCCGGTGTTGCCGGAAGTTGGCTCCACGATGGTGCCGCCCGGTTTGAGGTCGCCGGACTTCTCTGCTGCCTCAACCATGGCAAGCGCGATACGGTCCTTGATCGAACCGCCGGGGTTGGACCGTTCGGACTTCACCCAGACCTCATGGTCGGGGAACAGCCGCGAAAGGCGAATATGCGGGGTGTTACCGATAGTGGCGAGAACGTTGTCGGCTTTCATTGCGCTGTCTCCCTCTCCTTGGGGCTGCTCTGGCGGTATTGCGGGGCAAAGGTCTTGGCCCAGCGAAGTTCGGGGAAAATCCATGCCCAGATTGCGGTTACGACTATCGCACCCACCCCGCCGAATACAACTGCCCCCGTTGCGCCAAGCAGTGCGGCGGCGAGGCCGGACTGCATTTCGCCGAGTTCGTTGGATGCGGAGATGGCAAGGCCCGAGATGGAAGATACCCGGCCGCGCATCGTATCGGGCGTGTTGAGCTGGACAAGTGTGTTGCGCACGAAGACGGAAACCATGTCCGCTGCGCCGAGCACGCCCAGCATTGCCATCGAAAGCGGGAAATAGGTCGATACGCCGAAAACGATCGTGGCGGCGCCGAATACGGCCACGGCCCATAGCATCTTGGTGCCGACATTATGGGATAGTGGCCTGAACGACAGGTAGAGCGCGACAAGGCCTGCCCCGAAGGCTGGAGCCGCACGCATCAGCCCAAGGCCTTCGGAACCGACCTGCAGGATGTCGCGCGCGAAGACAGGCAGCATGGCGGTTGCCCCGGCAAACAGCACCGCGAACAGATCCAGGGTGATGCAGCCGAGCAGGAACCGGTCACGCCAGGCGAATTGCAGGCCTTCGATCATCTGCCGCACCGGGTGGAGATCGCTCGTCTGGTCGGCGCGAATGGGGCGGATCGAAACGATGAGCAGGGCCGCGACAGTGAGCAGGCTGGCAGAGAGGATGTAGGGCACCGCAGGGTGCGCTGCAAACAACAGGCCGCCCACGGCCGGGCCTGCGACCTGTCCGCTCGTAAAGCCGATGGAACTCAACGCCACGGCGCGAGGCAGCAGTGCCGGCGGCACGATATTGGGTGCAATGGAACTCATCGCCGGTCCGCTGAAAACGCGCGCAGTCCCGTGCGCTGCGGCCAGGATGAAGCACAAAGGCAGCGTCATAGCCCCGTGCCAGGTCAACGTGGCGATGATGATCGAAATCAGGATGTCGATCCCTAGCGACGCGCAGGCGACGTAGCGCCTGTCGAACCGGTCGGCCGCCAGGCCCGCGACAGGCGTCAGGAAGAACAGCGGAATGAATTGGACCAGGCCAAGCAGGCCAAGCTGAAAGGCGGCTTCAGGCCGGGTCATGCCGTAATCGGCGCGGGCGATGTCGTAAGTCTGATACCCGATGAGGACTACCATCGAGAGAGTGGAAGCCACGGTCAGAAAACGCGCAATCCAGAAGCGGCGGTAGTCGGGTATCCTGAGCGGCGAGGTGGGTTCAGTCACGCATGGCGAATGGCAGGCGCAGGGGCGCTTGCCAAGCAGTCAGATTGTTGGGGCACTTAAAGCCGCGCTAACAACAAGGTGGAGGGCGCCAGGCCGCCCTCACTCCTCAACGGCGATTGCGCAGGCGCGGATTGGGCTGGAGGATGTCCATCATCTTCATGAAGTCGTCGAGCCGGACGATCCGTTCGAACTGGAACCCCGCACGCTCTTCCGAAACCCAGATCACATAGGCTTCGATTCGCCCGATCACAGGCAGACGGATGATCACGCGCTCGCCGCGCTGCAGTTCGGCTGCATTATCGATCATGAAGCCATGTGCCGAAACATTGGCAATGTGCATCGACAGGTCGCCGCGATCCCGGTGCTCCGCGATCACGGGGTAATCTACCGGGTGGCGCGTTGCGCGGCGCATCTCCGGCACCGAAAGTTGTGCTCCAGCCACGGTGCGACGTCCTCCATTGAAACTATCGGGGAGGACTTTGTGGCAGCAAATCTCTGCCAAATCGTAAAGGTACGGTTAGGCGAGAAGTTTCACCTCATCGTACGAACGGTTCGGCGCATTGCGGATTCAAATTCCGCGCAGGATACCGTGCCGCTTCTTTCCGAGGCTAAGCTTGTGCTCGCTGCCGGGGGCGAGCTGGATAAGGTAAGTCGGATCTTTCACCGGCTCATCGTCCACGCGCACCGCACCTTCGGCGATTTTGCGCTTTGCTTCTCCGTTGGAGGCAGTGAAGCCGATGGCCGTGCAGGCCGCCGTGATCGTCATGCCTTCGCCAGGCACTTCGACCACCGGCAAATCCTCGCCCAGGCCGCCCGCTCCAAATGTCGCTGCTGCTGTAGCTTCGGCAGTGCGTGCCGCTTCCTCACCACGGACAAGTGCCGTGATCTCGTTGGCCAGCACCACCTTGGCAGCGTTGATTTCGCTTCCCTCCAGCGATTCCAGCCTGGCGATCTCATCCAGCGGTAGATCGGTGAACAGGCGCAGGAAGCGGCCCACATCCCGGTCGTCAGTATTGCGCCAGTACTGCCAGAAATCGTAGGCAGGCAGTGCTTCTTCGTTCAGCCACACCGCTCCGGCTGCCGTCTTGCCCATCTTGGAGCCGTCGGCAGTGGTGAGCAGCGGAGTGGTGACACCGAACACTTCCACGCCGTCCATGCGGCGGGTCAGTTCGATGCCGTTGACGATGTTACCCCACTGGTCGGATCCGCCCATCTGCAGGCGGCAGGCATAACGCTGCGACAGCTCGCGGAAATCGTAAGCCTGCAGGATCATGTAGTTAAACTCGAGGAAGCTCAACGATTGTTCCCGATCCAGGCGCTGCTTTACGGAATCGAAGCTGAGCATCCGATTGACCGAGAAGTGCTGGCCCACTTCCCTCAGGAACGGAATATATTCGAGTTGATCGAGCCATTCGGCGTTGTCGACCATGATCGCATCGCTCGGCCCGTCACCAAAGGTCAGGAAGCGATCGAAAATCTTGCGGATCGACGCGACGTTTCCCGCAATGACATCGGTGGTCATCAACTTGCGCGCTTCATCCTTGAAGCTGGGATCGCCGATCTTGCCTGTGCCGCCGCCCATCACCACGATCGGCTTGTGGCCCGCCTGCTGTAGGCGACGCAAAAGCATGATCTGCACCATGCTGCCGACATGCAGCGAAGGCGCCGTCGGATCGAAGCCGATATATCCGGGCACAACCTGCTTGACCGCGAGAGCGTCGAGCGCCTCGGCATCGGTCAGCTGGTGGATGTAGCCGCGCTCGTCCAGCAGGCGCAGCAGCTCGGATTTATACGTGCTCATGGTGTCCTCTTCTTGCGGGCTGGGCGCGTAGCACGCGACGGTGCGGCAAACAAACCCGTTCCGCCCGCTTGCCCAAGCGCATGGCTTAATTTAGCGCGATTGGGATGATCAGCGCCCCCCTTTCGCTCCATGCCCATCCCGATCATCCGCCTGCCGCGATCCGAAGTATCGAGGCCCGCGTTATCGGGATCGATGAAAACTGGCTCAGATTGCGCTGGAGGATCGAGGGCGCAGGACAATTGGTTGTCCCGGCCTTTGGCGGCAAGGGCAGGGCGGACGGACTTTGGAAGACGACTTGCTTCGAGGCTTTCCTCAAGCCTGAAGGCGGCGAGGGCTACGTTGAACTGAACCTCTCCCCCTCCGAACGCTGGGCGGCCTATGATTTCAGCGCCTATCGCGAAGGCATGGCAGAGCGCCCTTTTCCGCGTGAGCCGGAGTGCACCATGCGCAAGGGTGAGCAACTGGCGATCTTCGACGCCGCGGTTCCAGTAGGCGGGCTTCCGCCGCTTCCTGCCGCATTGGGGTTGAGCGCCGTGATCGAGGAAGAAGGTGGCCGCATTTCCTATTGGGCCCTTGCTCATCCGGATGGGAAGCCAGACTTCCACCATCCCGCTTGCTTTGCCGCCACGCTTGAGCCACCTCCGGCAGCATGAAATTCGGCATTGATCGCCTGCTGGCGGACCCTGAACTGCGCAAGCCGCTTCACGGCAAGCGCGTTGCCCTTGTTGCCCACCCCGCTTCGGTAACGGAAGGGCTGGTCCATTCGCTCGATGCGCTGATGGCGTTGGACGACCTCTCGATCACCGCCGCCTTTGGCCCTCAGCATGGCCTGAAGGGCGACAAGCAGGATAATATGGTGGAGACGGCTGACGAACTGGATGCCCAATACGGCATCCCGATCTTCAGCCTTTATGGCGAGGTCCGCCGCCCGACGCCGGATATGATGGCGAGCGCGGATGTCTTCCTGTTCGATCTGCAGGATCTGGGCTGCCGTATCTACACCTTCGTCACCACGCTGCTCTATCTGCTGGAAGCCGCGAGTGGCACAGGCAAGCAGGTGTGGGTGCTTGATCGCCCCAATCCCGCCGGCCGTCCCGTGGAAGGCACTTTGCTTCTTCCGGGGCAGGAAAGCTTCGTCGGCGCTGGACCCATGCCGATGCGCCACGGACTGACTCTGGGCGAAATTGGCCACTGGTTCATGGACCACTTCAAGCTCGACGTCGACTATCGCGTCATCGCCATGGAAGGCTGGTTGCCGGAAGAAGGGCCGGGCTTTGGCTGGCCGGAAGAGCGCATCTGGATCAACCCCAGCCCCAATGCGGCCAATCTCAACATGGCCCGGGCCTATGCCGGGACAGTGATGCTGGAAGGCACAACTCTGAGCGAGGGCAGAGGCACGACCCGCCCGCTGGAAGTGCTATTTGGTGCGCCCGATGTCGACGCGGCGGCCGTGCACACCTGCATGAAACGGATCGCGCCGCACTGGATGGAAGGCTGCGCCCTGCGCGAGTGTTGGTTCACGCCAACCTTCCACAAGCATCAGGGTGAATTGTGCAACGCGTTGATGGTCCATGCCGAAGGGCCGTTTTACGATCATGCGAAGTTCCGCCCCTGGCGGTTGCAGGCGCTGGCGTTCAAGGCCATCCGCTGGTTCCACCCGACCTATCCGATCTGGCGGGACTTCCCTTATGAATATGAGTTCGAGCGGCTTGCGATCGACGTGATCAATGGTGGCCCGGCACTCCGCGAATGGGTGGACAATCCCTCCGCGACGCCTGCCGATCTCGATGCGCTCACCTTGCCGGACGAGGCGGCGTGGCGGGATAGGACTGCCGGACTGTTGCTCTACTGACCGGTCGCGGGATCAACTCCGCTTCCGGCTTAGTTCCCGCATGGCATCGTCCAGCCCTTCCAGAGTGAGGGGAAACATACGGTCGCCCATCAGATCGCGGATCATTCGGGTGGATTGGGAATAGTCCCAATATTCCTGTTTCACCGGATTGAGCCAGATGGTGGCTGGATAGGTCGTCGTGATCCGCTCCAGCCACACGGCGCCGGCCTCCGGGTTGAAATGCTCCACGGAACCTCCCGGATGGGAGATTTCGTAGGGGCTCATTGCGGCATCGCCGACCAACACCACCTTGTAGTCCTGGCCGTATTTGTGGAGGATGTCCCACATGTCGCTCCGTTCATCCCAACGGCGGCGATTGTCCTTCCACACGGCCTCGTAGGGGCAATTGTGGAAGTAGAAGAATTCGAGGTTCTTGAACTCGCTGGTCGCGGCGCTGAACAATTCCTCGCAGACGCGGATATGTGGGTCCATCGAGCCGCCGACATCCAGGAACAGCAGCAGCTTCACCGCATTATGCCGTTCCGGCCGCATCCGGATATCGAGCCAGCCTTGCCTTGCCGTGCCGTCAATTGTGGCTTCGAGGTCCAGTTCGTCCGCTGCGCCTTCCCGGGCGAAACGACGCAGGCGGCGCAGGGCGATCTTGATGTTGCGCGTGCCCAGTTCGCGCGTGCTGTCCAGATTGCGGAAGCGGCGCTGTTCCCAGACCTTGATCGCTCGCCCATGCGTGCTTTCACCGCCGATGCGAACGCCTTCGGGATTATAGCCTGAATTGCCGAAGGGGCTGGTGCCGCCTGTGCCGATCCACTTCGACCCGCCCTCATGGCGCTCGCGCTGTTCCTCAAGCCGCTGCTTGAGCGCGGCCATGATCTCGTCCCAGGAACCGAGCGCTTCGATTGCGGCCATTTCCTCATCGGACAGGAAACGGCGCGCCACGGCTTTCAGCCAGTCTTCCGGAACCTCAGCGGTCTGCTGGCCGAAATCGGCGAGCAGACCTTTGAAGACCTTTTCGAACACCAGATCGAACCGGTCGAGCAGGGCTTCGTCTTTTACGAAAGTTGCGCGTGCGAGGTAATAGAACTCTTCCGGGCTGTTCGCGATGACCTGCCGGTCCAGCGCTTCGAGCAGCACCAGGTGTTCCTTGGCCGAGGCCGGGATGCCTGCCGCGCGCAATTGCTCGATGAAGCCCATGAACATGGGCGGACCATGCCCGAAACCCGGCGGAGCGCAAGCTCCGCGCGGTGTCAGGGCTGGATCGTGCTGGCGATGACCTTGCCGCCTTCGCGCGAGACGGACCACAGGCGGCGGGGCACCTTGGGATCCCAGTCTATGGCCTGCCCGTCATTCGCAGTTCCATGAACGGCCACGAGCCGCAGGGTGCTGCCGGCTTCCGGCAGGGCGAGGGCGTAAACTTCCGGCCGATCATGCCCACTGGCATAAAGCAGCCCGTCGTCGCCCCAGCTCATGCCGGAACAGCTATAGGGCGCCATCCGCGCGAGCACTTCGGGCGGGAAGGCCCAGCTCTGTTCGATGCGGAACTGTTCATCCAGCCGGGCAAGCATCGTATATTGATGGCCGCGGCCGGGCACGCCGCCCTTGCCGTCGTAATTGGCGAAGACGGCCCACCATGCGCCGTCATGCCTGTCGAGCACGGTGAGCGATCCGGGCATGAAGCCCAGGCTGACCGTGCGGAGATGCCTCACCGGATCGAGCGAGAAGAACTCGATGGCGCTGGTCTGAGGCACCTTGGGATAGTTCGACGCGGCGCAGACAAGCTCGCCTTCCGCGACGGTGCAGCTGTTCATGTGCGGGAACAGGGCAGGCTCACCGGCCCATTCGCCAACCTTGCGGCCGCTGGCGATCTCGTATTTGCCGATGCGGTCATTATCGATCGCATAGACATAGGTGCCATCGGAGGCGACGCCCTGATCCGCCTCCGGCGCGGTGATCGTCAGCTCGATCGGCGCGGGAGGAGGCGAGGGCGCCTCTGGGGAAATGCCTGCTGCTCCCGCCGCCTGAAGCGGCAAGGCAAAAAGGGCGGCGCCGGCCGAAGCCAGCGCCGCCAGGGCATTGCGGGGAAGACGCAGTGCCATGCTTACCTTAAAAGCGAACCGAAGCGCCGACGAAGAAGGTCCGGCCGTAACGCTCGGTCTGGGAGACCCAGTCGCGCACGCCGCCCTGATACTGACGGGTCGGCTCGTCAGTCAGGTTCTGGCCTTCAGCGAAGACACGTAGGTTTTCAGTCAGATCCAGCGAGATCTTGGCGTCCAGACGGCGCAGATCGTCATTATACTGGTCGGCCAGTTCCTCGTCGCCGGCCGAGATCATCGCGCGGCCGGTGTGGTGATAGGCTACCGAAGCTTCGACGATGCCCTTCTGGTAAAAGAGCTGAGCGCCCCACAGCAGCTTGGACTGTTCGGGGAAGTCGATCTCGCCGCGCGCCGGATCGGTCAAATTCGCGTCGATCAGCGTCAGGTTGAGGTTCACGCCGAAGCCGGAGAGCAGGCCGGGCAGCATGGTGAACTGCTGCTGATAGGCGAATTCGATGCCGGTGATGTCACCCTTTTCGGCATTCTGCTTCTGGCTGAAGTGGATCACGTCATAGGTCTCGCCCAGGAACGTGCCGTCATTCACGGTGAAGCTCTGGGTGAAGATCGGGTTCTTGATCCACTTGGTGAAGGCACCCACGCTCAGCATGCCTCCGGGTGCGAAATACCATTCGGCCGTGGCGTCCAGCGCGTCGGCCACATAGGGCTTGAGCGCCGGATTGCCGCTGCTGACGCCGATTTCGTCTTCGCTTTCAACCGTGACGGAGCCGCCCGGCGAAAGGTCCGAATATTGCGGGCGGCCGACGCTGCGCGAATAGGCAAGGCGCAGCATCACGTCGTCTGCAGGCTTGATGCGGGCGATCACGCTGGGCAGCCAGTCGGTATATTCGCGCGAACCGGAAGTCGGCACTACCGTGGTGCCGCCCTCGAGCAGATAGCCGGTGATGTCGAGCTTGGTGTGTTCCACCCGCAGGCCCGCGGTCAGGCCGATCTGGCCGAAGTCGAGATTCGCTATGGCATAGCCGGCATAGACTTCTTCGGTCAGGTTAAAGTCCGACAGGGTGTCGTTGGCTAGCGAAGTGCTCTCGTTCAGCACGAATTGCGGACCGCCGAGCCTGCCTTCCGTATAGGCCTGGATCAGGTCTTCATCGATGGTCGGGGCGATCAGATAGGGATGGCCTGACTTCGGATAGACGGTGACGTTCTCGCCAGCGAGGTCTGCCAGAGTGAAGCGGTTCGGCGCGCTGCCACGGCCATAGCTGTCATTGGCGGAATCGAAGCTCTTGTCGGTCGAACGGATATTCGCCCCGAACTTAACGAAGCTGTCCATGCCGATGGAGGGCAGTTCGCCGGTGATGTCGAAGCGGCCCTGCCAGGTTTCTTCAAGGCCGTATTCGTCCTGCGCCGTATAGGTGCGGAAGCCCAGATCGGATGCATCGAGATACCCATCCACCGGGACGGCAGTGTAGAGCTTGTCGGTGAAATCGACCGCGACATCGCCCGGGTTGCCGCGGAACTGCCACACCTGGTTCGGTTCGATCACCTCATTGCGGGTATAGGCGCCGCCGAAATCGGCCGTCCAGCTATCTGCGAATTCCGTCTTGCCGCCGGTCATGAAGGAGAGAATCGACTTCTCCTTATATTCCAGACGCAGGTCGGACCGCTGCTCGCTGGTGGAGGCGATGCCGGTCACGCCATTCGCATCCCAGTCGATATTTGAAAAGTCGAGGCGGAAGCGCTGGCGATATTCGTCTTCCGAGAACTTGGAATAGACACCGCGGAAGAACAGTTCGGTCGCGCCGCTGCGCCAGTCGAGCGAGCCGGAAAAGCCCAGTCGTTCGCGCTTGAGGCGGTAGTCCGTATATTTGATGTTGGTCGGCACCGCGCCTCGCGCTGCCTCTTCATCAAGATACCAGTCGTCGGGATAGATGCCGTTGCTGGTGAAGGTGCGATCTGAATAGCTGGCGCCCAACAGGATGCCGAACTCCTCGTCGGCACCGAAGCGACCGCCCACGGTGATGTCGCCCTTGATCGGCAGATCTTCGTCGCGAAGTTCCTGATAGCCGACCTGGGCATTGGCCTGAACGATGAAGGGATCGTTGAAGTCGAAAGCGGTCTGCGTGACGAGGTTGATCGTGCCGCCGATGCCCTGACCGGTGAGGTCGGCCGTCTTGACCTTCATTACCTCGACCCGGTTGAGCAACTGGCCGGACAGGATGTCGAGTGGCAGCGAACGGGTGTTGCCGTCGGGATTGCCGATCTCGAACCCGTTCAGCGTATAACCGTTCAGGCTGGAGGGAACGCCGCGCACGGCGACGTAACGGCCTTCGCCCTGATCGTATTGCACGCCCACGCCGGGGAGGCGTTCGATCGCCTCGGCCACGTTCTTGTCCGGAAGCTGGCCGAGTTCGTCTGAAGAGGCGATGTCGACAATGGCGAGCGAGTCGCGCTTCTCGTCGATCGCGCGAAGCTGTTGCGCGCGCTGGCCAGTGACCACGATGGCAGTTTCTGCGCCCGCGTCGGCATCTGCGGCCGGGGCAGTTTGCGCTGCAGCATGATTTGCGCTGAACACAGCAAGGACTGCCGCGCTTGCGCCGGCAAACAGTTTGTAACGCATTGAATTATGTCCCTCATTCGGGCGAGTCGGGAGGGGGCGCCCGGTTCGCAGGCGCGGTAGGATCGGGATGTTCCAGTTTCGCGTCTGTTGTATGACTGTTTGAAGACTTCGCCGTTGGCGTCGCTTCGCTGAGACGAAGCGCGGTGTTCACGCCATTTCGTTGACTTTATCCGCCTTGGCGCTTGCTCTTGCCATGGCGGCGGGTCTAAGCCGCCCGGGTCAAGAGGAGGATTGCCCGAAATGCTCAAACTCTACAGCTTTGGCCCTGGTGCCAACTCGCTGAAGCCGATGCTGACCCTGCATGAGAAGGGCCTGGATTACGAGCAGGTGCTGCTCGATCCGCGCAAGTTCGAACACCATTCCGACTGGTTCAAGAAAATCAATCCGCGCGGCCAGGTGCCGGCGCTGGAAGATCGCGGGCATATCATCACCGAAAGCACGGTGATCTGCGAATATCTCGAAGACGAATGGCCCACCGATGTGAAGCTGCGTCCTGACACATCTTGGGAGCGTGCCGATATGCGCGTGTGGACCAAGTGGGTGGACGAATATTTCTGCTGGTGTGTCTCCACCATCGGTTGGCACCGTTACGTTGGCAACATGGTGAAAGGCCTTTCCGACGAAGAATTCGAGGAGAAGGTGAAGAACATTCCCGTTGTGGAGCAGCAGGTGAAATGGCGCCGCGCCCGCGAGGGTTTCCCGCAGGAAATGCTGGACGAGGAAATGCGCAAGATCGCCTATTCGGTGCGCAAGCTGGACGATCACCTGCGCGACAACGAATGGCTGGTGCCGGGCATGTATACGCTGGCCGACATCTGCAACTTCGCCATCGCGAACGGTATGCAGCACGGCTATCCGGAACTTGTGAACAAGGAAGACACGCCGGGCCTTCTGCGCTGGATCGAACAGATCAACGAACGTCCGGCGGCGCAGAAGATGTTTGCCGACGTGCCGCGCGAAATCCGGCACGAAGACGCAAAGAAGTAAGGAAGCAGGCGCCGGGGGAAGCTGACCTGCCGTCAGCTTCCCCGGCGATGCATGAAGGCGAGCCTTTCGAACAACATGATGTCCTGTTCGTTCTTCAGCAGGGCGCCGTGGAGCGGGGGGATCGCTTTTGCCGGGTCGCGGCTCTGCAGCACTTCCAGCGGCATATCCTCGTTCAGCAGCAGCTTGAGCCAGTCCAGTAGCTCGCTGGTCGAGGGTTTCTTCTTCATCCCCGGCACTTCGCGAATGTCGTAGAACAGATCGAGCGCCTCCTTCACCAGCCGTTGCTGGATGCCGGGGAAGTGGACGTCGATAATGGCCTGCATCGTCTCCCGGTCGGGAAAGGCGATGTAGTGGAAGAAGCAGCGGCGCAGGAAGGCGTCTGGCAGTTCCTTTTCATTGTTCGAAGTGATGACCACGATGGGCCGTTCCTTCGCCTCGATCCGTTCCTGCGTTTCGTAAACGTCGAAACTCATGCGATCGAGTTCCTGCAGCAGGTCGTTCGGGAACTCGATATCTGCCTTGTCGATCTCGTCGATCAGCAGCACGGGCAGGCGCGGGGAGGTGAAGGCTTCCCACAATTTGCCCCGCTTGATGTAGTTCGAAATCTCGTGAACGCGTGGATCGCCCAGCTGACCGTCACGCAGGCGGGCAACAGCGTCATACTCGTAGAGGCCCTGATGCGCCTTGGTGGTGGACTTCACGTTCCATTCGATCAGCGGGGCGTCGATGGCACGGGCGATTTCATGCGCCAGCACTGTCTTGCCCGTGCCCGGCTCCCCCTTCACCAGCAGGGGGCGGCGCAGCAGCACTGCTGCATTCACGGCGACCTTCAGATCTTGCGTGGCGATGTAATTCGCCGTTCCTTCGAAGCGCAGGCTCATTGGTGAAGAATCCCGATCAGGCGGTGGCCAAGGGCAAGGAAAGCGGCATCGTCTACAGCCTGTTCCGGGTTGTTCCAGGCCATGGTGACGACCATCCAGCGGCCTTGCTTGTCTTTCAGCATCCAGGAAAGGTCGATCACGCCGGTCTCCGAACCTCCCTTATAGGCTACATAATCCCATCGCGCGGCTTCGGCGGGGGACAGGGTAGTGTTGATCCCCAGGATCGCCATCGCTGTCGGATCGGCCATATCGCGCAGCCGCTGATAGATTCGGGCAATATCCTCGGCCGAAGCGAACCATTCGATGCTGTCGATAGCCGTGGGGCCGCTGCCGATGAACCTGCCGACATCGACATTGTCCGCGGTCAGCGCGGGTGCCCATTGCGCCAGCAGCGCCCGTTTCCCGGCACTGTCCGCAGCCCTGTAGGCGGCAGTTTTTACTGGGTCGCTCTTCAGGGCGAAGAATTCCACCGTGGTCAGCAGGGGCAGGGTGGCAGGTGGTTCGGCATGGCCAGAGGCGATCAGTTCCGCTTCGATGGCCTCCCGCCCAAGGGTGCGCATCAGCACGTCCGTGGCCGTGTTATCGCTGATGGAGATCATCATGGTCGCAAGTGTCTGCAATGTCACCGGCGCGCCTGTGGGCCAGTTCTGCATCTGCCCGCTGGGGATCGAAGGTGCATCGAGCGTAACCACATCGCTCCACCGCCGCTTGCCCGCCCTGATCTCCTGCGCCAGTGCTGAGAGGACATAGAGCTTGAAGGCCGAACCGATGGCCATTTGCTCGAACGGCTTTGCGGTCAGTGCGGAGCGGGGTTCATCCCCGTCGAGTATATAGACCCCGAAGCCGGTCTTGCCCTGCAAGGCACCGATCTCGGCCATGATCTTCATCGGCGTATCGCCGATGGGGGTGACTGCCCCGATGCGAAATCCGGTGACGAGATAGGGCTGCTGACTGTCGAGTTGCAGCGAAGCTGATGCGCGAGCCTTTTCGAACACCAGATCGAACGTGGCGGCGCCATTGCCCTTGTAAGATACTTCATCCACCGCCCGGATCGGGCCATTGCCCGCTACGAGCTGATCGGCGATAGCCTTGAGCTGCGAGGCCGGAACACTGGCAAGGAAGGTGGGCGAGAAGACGCGTTCCGCCGGGGTAATTCCTTCCAGCACCGCACGAATATCCTCTGCCCGGCCAGTTCTGGCATCTTCAAGCGCGGAAGTATCATCTTCCGCGAATGCCATGGAGGGCATGGCCAGGGCGAGGGCACAGGCGGCGATCAGAATCCTCATGCCGCAACGCTAGCGGATCGCGCCCAACATGCAATCTGGCCGCCCATTGAACAATTTCCTTTTCATCCCCCTTGAACCCGCAACCGATTGTCCCCAAATAGGTACTGCGGACCGGGCCCCTCTGGCGCGGCTCCAGCCTCTAAGGGCTGAGCTGCGTGATGTCGGACCGCATCGGATAGCACCGATGCCGGGTCCGGGTTCCAATCCCCCCTTCCTCGAGCATCGGATCAGGCTCGGTGCATCCGATCAAAACGCAATCGTCGTTTCGAAGGGAGCATTGATATGTCCAATCGTCTGTTCAGCCTGATGGAAAAGCACCAGAAGCTGGATAACGCCCTGCGCGTTGCCGAGCAGTGGCGTGGCCGCAATTCACTGGAAGTGGTTCGGCTCAAGAAGCTGAAGCTCGCCGTGAAGGACCGCATGGCACGCCTGTTGCGGAAGCCCGCCAGCCAAGGCGCAAGCTGACACAGGAAAATTGAAGCAGATCGCCCGTGGCGCCGGCCGCCGCGGGCGATGATGCGTTTGCGCGCCTGCCGTGCATTTTGGGGACATCATCATGGAACTTCTGTTTGCGGACTGGCTGGGCACGCCAGTCTGGTTCTGGCTGTCATTTGGCGTGATCGTAATTGGGCTGACCGCGTTTGACCTCGGCTTCCTGCACAAGGAAGACAAGGAAATGGGCGTGAAGGAATCGCTCAAGCTGTCCGCCTTCTATATCGGCGTGGCGCTGCTGTTCGGCCTGTGGGTCTGGTTCGAGCGAGGGCCGGATCTGGGCATGAAATACTACACCGGCTTTTTCATCGAGAAGGCGCTGTCCATCGACAATGTCTTCATCATCTCGGTGATCTTCACCTTCTTCGCCATCCCGCCGCGCTATCAATATCGGGCGCTGCTATGGGGTATCCTGGCAGTGATCGTGCTGCGCGGCTTGATGATCGCGGTGGGCGCGGCATTGGTTCAGGAATTCTACTGGACCCTGTATATCTTCGCAGCCTTCCTGATCTTCACCGGCATCAGGATGCTGTGGGCAGCCGACCACGAGCCTGACATATCGCGCAATCCGCTGATCAAATGGCTCTCCACCCATATGCGGATCACGAAGGAACTGCATGGCCCGCGCTTTTTCGTGCGGGAAGCAGATGTGAAGACGGGCAAGTTGGCACTCGCGGCAACGCCCCTGTTCCTGGCGCTGGTGGTGATCAATCTGGCCGACCTTGTGTTCGCGGTGGATTCCGTCCCGGCGATCTTCGCGATCACGACAGACACCTTCATCGTCTACACCAGCAACATCATGGCCATCCTCGGCCTGCGCGCACTCTATTTCGCGCTCGCCGCGATGGTGCACCGCTTCCACTATCTGAAATATGCGTTGGCTCTGGTGCTGGTCTTCATCGGCTCCAAGATCTTCATCGGCGATTTCCTGACGGAAAGCGGCAAGGTTCCTCCCGCGCTCAGTCTGGGAGTGACCTTCGCCCTGATCCTTGGCGGCGTGCTCTGGTCACTCTGGAAGACGGGCAAGGAAGAAGGCGGGGCGACCGCCTGATGTGACGAATTGGGCCGGTGCCCGGTCGAACGCTCAGGCGTCGATCAGGTCCCGGTCCAGTTCGCCCGCTCTGTTCTGGATGAAATTGAAGCGGTGCTCGGGGTTGCGGCCCATGAGCTGGTCGACCAGTTCCTTCACGGCGAAGCGCTGTTCGTGCTCGGCGGGCAGGGTGATGCGGATCAGGCCGCGGGAGGCCGGGTTCATCGTGGTTTCCCGCAACTGCTGCGGGTTCATTTCGCCAAGGCCTTTGAAGCGGCTGACTTCCACCTTCTTGCCCTTGAACTGGGTCGCTTCCAGTTCCGCGCGATGGGCCTCGTCGCGGGCATAAGTACTCTCCTTGCCAGCGGTCAGCTTGTAGAGCGGAGGCTGGGCAAGGAAGAGGTGCCCGCGCTTCACGATCTCCGCCATTTCCTGGAAGAAGAACGTCATCAGCAGTGTCGCGATATGGGCGCCGTCCACATCGGCGTCGGTCATGATGATGATGCGGTCATACCGGAGATTATCGGGGTTGCAGTCTTTCTTCGTGCCGCAGCCCAGCGCCAGTTGCAGGTCGGCGATTTCCTGATTGGCACGGATCTTGTCGGCCGTTGCGCTGGCCACGTTGAGAATCTTGCCGCGGATCGGCAGGATCGCCTGCGTCTTGCGGTCGCGCGCCTGCTTGGCGCTGCCGCCTGCGGAATCGCCTTCGACGATGAACAGTTCAGTTTCGCCATCGCCTTCGCCGGAGCAATCGGTCAGCTTGCCGGGCAGGCGGACCTTCTTGGCGTTGGTGGCGGTCTTGCGCTTGATCTCCCGCTCGGCCTTGCGCTTCAGGCGTTCGTCCATCCGCTCCATCACCGCGCCCAGCAACGCACGGCCGCGTTCCATATTGTCGGTGAGGAAGTGGTCGAAATGGTCGCGGATCGCGTTTTCGACCATCCGCGCGGCCTCTGGTGAGGTCAGCCGGTCCTTCGTCTGGCTCTGGAACTGGGGATCGCGGATGAAGAGGGACAACATCACTTCGCTGCCGGTGACGATGTCGTCGGCAGAAATGTCCTTGGCCTTCTTTTGGCCGGTGAGTTCGCCGAAGGCGCGGATGCCCTTGGTCAGCGCGGCGCGCAGGCCCTGTTCATGTGTGCCGCCATCGGGCGTGGGCACGGTGTTACAGTACCAGCTGTAGGAACCATCGGACCAGAGCGGCCACGCGATGGCCCATTCCACCCGGCCCATCTGTTCGCCTTCCGGGCCTGCCGGGAATTCCTGGCTGCCGCTGAAGAATTGCGCGGTCACACATTCGCGGCCTTCCACCTGTTCAGCCAGATGATCGGCAAGCCCGCCGGGAAACTGGAACACGGCCTCTGCCGGAACGTTTTCGCTGGTGAGCGAGGCAGCGCATTTCCAGCGGATTTCAACCCCGGCGAACAGATAGGCCTTGGAGCGGACGAGTTTGAACAGCCGCTGCGGCTTGAACTTCTGATCCCCGAAAATCTCGTTATCGGGCACGAAGCTGACGCTGGTTCCGCGCCGGTTGGGCGTAGGGCCGAGCTTCTGCAACGGCCCGAGAGTGATGCCCCGGCCGAATTCCTGCGCGTAAAGCTGCTTCTCCCGCGCCACTTCGATGCGGGTGAAGCTGGAAAGCGCGTTCACCACACTCACGCCCACGCCGTGCAGGCCGCCCGAGGTTGCATAGGCCTTGCCGGAGAACTTGCCGCCGGAATGGAGCGTGGAAAGGATCACTTCCAGCGAGGATTTGCCCGGAAACTTGGGATGTTCGTCAACCGGAATGCCGCGGCCATTATCGACGATGGTCAGCCGCCCGGCGCTGCCTTCCGGCCCTTCCTCCAACATCACTTCGATGCGGTTGGCATAGCCTGCCACCGCTTCGTCCATTGCGTTGTCCAGAACTTCGGCGGCGAGGTGGTGCAGCGCACGTTCGTCCGTGCCGCCGATATACATGCCGGGGCGACGGCGGACAGGTTCGAGGCCTTCGAGAACCTCGATCGAGGAAGCGTTGTAATCGCCGCTGACGGCAGGCGCGTTTTCGAACAGATCGTCGGACATCGATGCAGCTATAAGGCGCGGAATCGCGCCTTCACAAGCAGGTTGCGCGGGTTATCGTCAGTCCTCGAACCGATCGGGTGCAAGCGACACCACGTCGATCTTGCCCTTGTTGAACTGGCGCACTTCCATCGCGCGTTCGACAACGCCATCCGCACGGAAACGGAAGGGGCCGTCCACCCCAAGGAAGCCGCCGCTGTCGCGCATCCGGGCGAGGGGGAATGTCTGGCCCGGTTTCCAGTCGCGCGCGACGCGCAGGGTCAGCAGCACGGAATCGTATCCAAGCGTGGCGATCCGGTGCGGCGTGGAACCGAAGCGGCTCTTGTAGCTCTCCGCGAACTGGCCGAAGCCCCCATCGGAAATGGTGGAATAGAGCGCCCCGCGCAGCGATGCGGAATTGGCGAGGCTGGCATCGCCGCCCCACAATTCAGTGCCCAGCAGCAGCGGAGACGTAGCATTGGCCGCGCGCACGGCACCGGCGGCCTGAATGGACAGGCGCGGCCCTTCCGCGATCAGCAGGGTGTCGAACCCGCCCTTTGCCCTCAGACGCTTGGCAGCGCTGACGATGGAGGTGTTGCCGCGGTCGTAAGTCTCCCGGCCGGCAAGTGTCAGCCCGCTTTGCGACAGGGCATAGCGGAACGCGCTTTCGGCCCGCGCGCCATATTCGCCTTCGGGAACCAACAGGGCAACCTTCCTGGTGCCGAGTGTTTTGGCAAAGTCGATCGTCCGTACGATGGATTGTTCCGGGCTGACACCCATCACGAACACGTCATTCGTCGCGACCGAAGTGTCGTTCGAAAAAGCGATCAGCGGCACTTTGGCAGGGCGTGCACGGGACAGGATCGGCATCACATCGTCGGCAAGCAGCGGGCCGAGGATCAGTTTGTTGCCATCGGCCAGCGCGCGCGCGGCGGCACTGTCCGCCCCGGTTGCCGTGTCATAAGTGGTTATGCGCAGGTTTTCGGCATTGGTATCGAGCAGTGCCATCGTCGCGGCATTGGCGATGGATTGGCCGACATCGGCGTTGGCGCCCGACAGCGGAACCAGCAGGGCAACCCGGTGGCGGTCCGTATCGGTGGGAAGGGCGCCTTCGGTGGGCTTCGGGGCTGGGGGCGGACCCGGCTCGACCTTGGGGATGACCTTACAGCCCGCCAGAAGCACCATGGCCGCAATGGCCAGCGCCCTGCGCCGATTGATTGCTCCACCCAACATCTTGCCGCTCCCTGCAATCCTGTCCACAAGGCCTGAATGTCCAGCGCCGAACGTGAACCGTCCCTGACACCGGGGCTCTATATTGTTGCAACGCCGATTGGCAATCTCGGTGACATCACGATGCGGGCAGCCGATGTGCTGGCGCGGTGTGATGCAATCGCGTGTGAGGATACCCGCGTAACTGCCAAGCTGCTGAAACATCTCGATATACGCAAGCCGCTGTGGCGATATGACGACCATAGCGGTGAAAAGGACCGCGCCCGCCTGCTCGAAACCATGCGCAGTCAGGCAATCGCACTGGTGAGCGATGCGGGCACGCCGCTGATTTCCGACCCCGGCTATCGCCTCGTGCGGGACGCGCGGGATGAAGGTATTGCCGTTACCAGCCTGCCGGGCGCCAGTGCGGCGATTGTCGGGCTGACTCTGTCGGGCCTGCCTAATGATCGCTTCCTGTTCGCGGGCTTCCTGCCGGTGAAGGAAAAGGCGCGCGGAGACGCACTGGCTGAACTGGCGGGAGTTCCGGCAACGCTGATCTTCTACGAAACCGCGCCCCGTCTTGCCAAATCGCTGGAGGCCATTGGCGAGGTTCTACCTGGGCGCGATGTCGCCGTGGCTCGAGAACTGACCAAACTGCATGAGGAATGCCGCACCGGCATTCCGGCAGAACTGATCGCCCATTACGAGGCGCATCCGCCCAGGGGCGAGATCGTGCTGATGGTGGCCCCTCCGGGGGATGAGCCTGCGGGCGAGGTGGATGCCGATGCCTTGCTGATCGCTGCGCTGGAGCATGACAAGCCGTCTCAGGCGGCAGCGCAGGTGGCGAAGGCCACCGGGCTGGATCGCAAGATGCTCTATGCCCGCGCCATGGAGCTGAAGAGCCGGTGAGCCGCGCTCAGGCCGAAAAGCTGGGCCGCATGGCGGAAGTTCGCGCTGCCCTCTGGCTCAACCTTCATGGCTGGTGGGTGCTCGACAGGCGAGTGAAGACACCGCGCGGCGAAATCGACCTGATCGCCCGGCGCGGCCGCACCGTGGCCTTCATCGAGGTAAAGTGGCGCAAGCGGGGCGACGATCTCGATAATGCAATCGACGAATACCGCCTGCGCCGGGTGGCTGCAGCCGTGGAGGCTGTAGCCCATCGCTATCAAAAGTCGAAGGATTCGATCAGGATCGACGTCCTGCTCCTTGCGCCGGGGCGCTTCCCACGCCACATCGTCAACGCCTGGCAGCCCTGACGGGTTGCCGCCCAGACAAGACAACAGAAAGACCAGCCGATGGCCCTGCGCGTCGCCGTCCAGATGGACCCTATCGAAAGCATCAATATCGCCGGCGATTCCAGTTTCGCCCTGATGCTGAGTGCGCAGGCGCGCGGGCATGAGCTGTTCCACTACGATGTCGGATCGCTGACACTGGACGAGAACGACCGGCTGCATGCCATGCTGAAGCCGGTGACGGTCCAGCGCGAAGTGGGCAACCATTTCACTGCGGGCGAGGAACGGCGCATGGATCTGGGCAAGGACATCGACGTGATCCTGATGCGGCAGGACCCGCCCTTCGACATGGGCTATATCACTGCGACCCACCTGCTCGAACGGATCGAGAAAGAGACTCTGGTGGTGAACAATCCGGTCAGCGTTCGCAATGCGCCGGAGAAGGTCTTCGTGCTGGATTTCCGCCAGTTCATGCCGCCCACGCTCGTCACCCGCTCGGTCGAGGAAGTGCGTGCGTTCCAGAAGCGCCACGGCGCGGTGGTGGTGAAGCCGATCCACGGCAATGGCGGCAAGGCGATCTTCCGCGTGCCCGAAAGCGGGGACAATCTTTCCGCCCTGATCGAAGTCTTCAACCAGACCTGGCCCGAACCCCATATGGTCCAGCCCTTCCTCCCCGAAGTGGCTGAAGGCGACAAGCGCATCGTGCTGGTGGACGGCGAAGTGGCCGGCGCCATCAATCGTCGTCCGGGCGAGGGCGAGTTCCGTTCCAATCTGGCGCGCGGCGGTTCGGCCGAAGCAACTGGCCTGACGCCGCGTGAAGAGGAAATCTGCGCCGCGCTCGGCCCGCGCCTGAAGGAACTGGGCCTGATCTTTGTCGGTATCGATGTGATCGGCGGCAAGTGGCTCACCGAAATCAACGTGACCTCGCCGACCGGCATCGTCGCCATCGACAAGTTCAACGGCACCGATACTGCGGGTATGATCTGGGACGCCATCGAAGGCAGGCTCGGCCGCAGCTGAGCCTGCCGCTCAGTGGCTCAGATCGAATAGCCGCCGTCTATCGCCAGTTCGGCGCCGGTGATGAAGCGGCCTTCCTCGCTGGCGAGATAGGCTGCGAGGCCTGCCACGTCGCTGGCTTCGCCAAACTTGCCCGTTGCCAGAGCGGCGAGGGCAGGGGCCGCCCAGGGGCCGTCCGCCGGATTGAGATCGGTGTCGATCGGGCCGGGTTCGATCACGTTCACGGTGATCCCCTTCGGCCCGAGATCGCGCGCCGCGCCCTTGGTCAGGCCCACAAGTGCGGCCTTGGTGGCGGAATAGAGCGCGCCATAGGTGAAGGGCAGCCGCCGGGCATTGATGCTGCCGATAGTGATGATCCGCCCGCCCGCAGGCATGATCTTGGCAGCCTCGTTCATGGCGACAAAGGCGGCCCGAACATGCACGGCAAAGATATGTTCGTAATTGGCGAGGGTTGCTTCACCGATCAGTTCGGGCGTTCCGCCGCCCGCATTGTTGACCAGAATGTCCAGCCCGCCGAAATGATCGGCCGTGCCGGCAACCGCGCGCTCCACCGCAGCGGCATCGGCACTATCGGCCTCAATCGCAAGGGCATTGCCGCCATCCACCTCGATTTCCTCAACGATCTGCCGCGCAGCATCCGCCGAAGCGCGATAGGTGAAGGCCACCTTCGCCCCTTCAGCGGCAAAGCGGCGGACGATGCCCGCACCGATCCCGCGCGATCCGCCGGTGACGAGTGCGATCTTTCCTGCAAGGCGCCCTTGGCTTCCCATGATCCGATCCTACCTTTGACTGGAATTTCGCCAGTGCTAGGGCCTGTGCCGATCCGCGTCACCTCTCCCGAATGGCAAGACAAGCTTTTGGCCGCCTGCCGCCAAGGACTGGCGGACGGCCCGCCCGCAAAGGTTCCACTGCCCGCATCATGAATGAATTCATCCTCCATGTGATCGAGCAAGGCGGCTATCTGGGCATTGCGTTCCTGATGGTGATCGAGAACGTGTTTCCCCCGATCCCTTCCGAACTCATCATGGGGCTGGGCGGGGTCGCCGTGGCGCGCGGTACCATGGATTTCTGGCCCCTGCTGATTGCGGGCACTATCGGTTCCACGCTCGGTAATTACGTCTGGTTCCTTGCCGGGGACAAATGGGGCTATCGCCGCCTGCAACCGCTGGTGGACCGCTGGGGCCGGTGGCTGACAGTGGAATGGGAAGACATTGAACAGGCCAGCCTCTTCTTTCGCCGTCACGGGCAATGGGTGGTATTTATCCTGCGTTTCTCGCCCCTGCTACGCACGATGATCTCGCTGCCTGCCGGGCTTGCACATATGAAACATGGCAGGTTTCTCGCTTACACATTCGCCGGAGCCGGGGTGTGGAACGTGCTGCTGATTGGCGGCGGGCATTGGCTGGGCCGCTATTTCGAGGAATCCCAGCAATGGCTGGACTGGATCGTGATCGGGGGGCTGGCCGTGGGCCTTGCCGGCTATCTCTGGCGGGTCATCACCTGGAAGCCGCGCAGGGATCGCTAGGGACAGTTACGTCGGATTTTTCGTCATTGCGAGGGACCAACGGTCCCGCGGCAATCCAGGGCGGAAGCGCATTGGACTCTGGATTGCCGCGCGGCTTTGCCGCTCGCAATGACGAATCCAACCTGGCGGGATCGAACTCCGGACTCCCGCCCCCTCAATCCCCAAGCGGCCATTCATGCACCGGCATGCCGCTGCGCTGATGCTCCAGATAATCGGCGGTGAGGCGGAACAGGTCGCCATGTTTGCGGAAATGGGCGAGCTGCCACGCCGCGCCATTCTGGCCGGAGGCGATGCGCTGATCCACGATGTCCAGATAACGGTCGATCAGATCAGAGGGCACGCCCTGTTCTTCCAGCCCTTCGCGGGCGAGCGGAGCCAGCTTTTTCAGCACATTGCGAACTGGATGGACCTCGCCGTCGAACCAGCGGATTTCCGCCTCCATGCCGTGTTTCGCCGCCGCGTAGAAATTGCTGCGCGCCGCCTCGAAAGGCAGTTCATCCTCCGGCGCAGCGCAGCGATCCGCCAGCATGAACACCGCGCCGTAATAGAAGGCGGCATTGGCGATCATGTCGATCACGCTCGGCCCGGCGGGCATCACGCGCTGTTCGATGCGCAGATGCGGTGTGCCATCGTCGTCGAAGCCCACCAGCGGGCGGTTCCAGCGCCAGATCGTGCCATTATGCAGGCGCAGGCAGGGGAACTGGTCTTCCCCGTCGCCGCATAGGGGCAGCAGGGCGGGGTAACGGTCGAGGTTCTCGGCAAAGATCGCCGTCGGATCGGAACCCGCATAGCCAGTGCCGAAAGTCACGCGGTGGAGCGCCCTGTCGTCACCTGCCTGCTCGATTGCCTGTTCGAACAGCGGAATGCGCGTCTCGTGCCACAAAGGCTTGCCGAACAGGAACGGAGCATTGGCGGCCAGTGCGATCAGCGGCGCACTGAGGATCATGGAGGCATTGAGGTTCGGCCCGATCCGCTCTGGCGGAACCTGCAAGTGAAGCTGGAACGAAGTGGTGCCCGCTTCCAGCATGCAATCGAGATGCGTGGTTTTCAGATGCTCGCCCGCCGGATCGTGGCAATCGATGTCGATTGCCAGCGGACGCCCGCCGCGCAAGTGGATCATCTCATTGTTGAGCGCCACATAGCGGTTGGACGGGGTCATGTTCGCCAGCGAAAGATCGCTTTCGCGCAGGGTTGGCAGAGTGCCGATGGCAACCACCGTATCCACATCCTCATGCGCATTGGCGATGCAACGTTTCCAGGTCGCGTCCAGATGGTGTTCCATGGCCAGCAGGCCATTGCCTTCCAGCATTTCCGGAAAGGCATTCACTTCCACATTGAAGCGCGACAATTCGGCCACCACGAAGGGATCGCCCAGCCGCTCAAGGAAAGTCTGATTATGCGGGGCGGGGAAGTAGTTCCGGTCAATCAGCCATGCTTCCAGCTCCAGCCCGATGCGGGTGCCCTGCTTCGAAAGTTGGTTGGCCGCATGAAGCTCCATCAGCCGTGCAGTCTCGCGCCCAAGCTGAGCGGAAAAGCGGGTAAAATCGGCCTCTTCAAAACCTGCGGAACTGATTTCCTGTCCCAAGCGTGCCCCCACACCATGTCGATGACTGGGGGACTATGCCTCAGCGCTACCAATTCGCCAGCGGATTCTTAGGGGTTCTCCGGCAGGGGCCAGGAATCGGAATATTTACGCATTTCGGCCAATCATTTCGCGATGTTCACGATCGTCCTCGTCGCCCTGATCCTCATCAATCTGCTGACCGTCCTGCGTTTCTGGCAGGACAAGAGGTATGCGATTGCGGGCATGCGCCGCATTCCGGAAGCGGACCTTCTGGGCCTTGCCCTGATCGGCGGGACACCTGCAGCCTTTGCTGCGCGTCGGATGTTCCGCCACAAGACCCGCAAGGAGCCGTTCTCCACCCATCTTCAACTGATCGGGGTGCTGCAAATCGGCGGTATCGTAGGCTGGTATCTCTACTGATCAGCCACGCTCACGCGGATGCGCCTTGCGATAAGTGTCGAGGAGGGTGGCGGCATCCACCTTGGTGTAGATCTGCGTAGAACCAAGGCTGGCGTGGCCGAGCAATTCCTGCAGGCTCCTCAGATCGGCCCCGGCCCCCAACAGGTGAGTGGCAAAGCTGTGGCGCAGCGCATGGGGCGTGGCAGTGGCAGGCAAGCCCAAGGCCTGCCGCGCACGGGCCATGGCCTTCTGCACCATGCCTTGCGACAGCGGGCCGCCCTTTGCGCCGCGAAACAGCGGCTCGTCCTTGCTCAGCGGCCAGGGGCATTCAGCGGCATAGGCAGCCACTCCTTCGCGCACCAGCGGCAGGATGGGGACCACGCGCTGCTTGCTGCCCTTGCCGGTGATGGTCAGCGTCTCGCCCAGCGGCAGATCGCCGCCGGTGAGCGACAAGGCCTCTGAAATACGCATGCCCGCGCCGTAGAGCAGTAGCAGCACTGCCCGGTCCCGAGTGCCGATCCAGCCTTCGCTCGCGTTCTCGTCCACTGTCTCGGCCAGATTCAGTGCTTCGTCCGGTGTTACCGGGCGGGGCAGGCCTTTCTTGATCCGGGGGCCGCGCAGGCGGGGAGGGGCCGCATCGGCAAGCCCGGCCTTGTCACGCGCGAAGGCGATGAAGGCCTTGAGTGCCGAAAGCTCCCGTGCGGCGGAGACATTGCCGATCCCTTCGGCGCGCCGTGATGCAAGCTGCTGGCGCAGGGCAGGGCCTTCCAGCCGGGCGAGGGCTGGCCAGTCCGTATCGCCCAGCCCATCGAGCAGGCGGGCGGCGCTGGCGACATAGGCGCGGACGGTGTGGGGAGAGCGGCGGCGGCCTTCCGCGAGGTGGCCGTGCCACGCCTCGAGGATGTCGCCGCGCGTGGTCATACGGAAACGAGTTCCGCCGGGACGAGTTCACCCAGCAGCGCATCGAGCAAAGGCATACCCGCCTCGCTGACGATGATCCTTCCGCCTTGCTGTGAAACCAGGCCCTGTGCGGCGTAGAAATCCAGCCTGCGCCGGTCGATCAGCGCTTCCGGGGCGATGCCGAAGCGGGCGGACAATACGGGAAGGTCGATCCCTTCGGCCAGTCGCAGCCCCATCAGCAGTGCCTCGCTGGCCTGTTCGCTGAGGCCCAGTGCCCGTTCTTCCGCGATGCCGTGGTTCCGCGCCTCTATCGCAGTCAGCCAGTTCTCCGGCTTCTTGTGGCGGACGGTTGCCTTGCCGCCGCGGCGGCCATGGGCGCCGGGGCCTATGCCGACATAATCGCCATAGCGCCAATAGGTCAGATTGTGGCGGCTCTCTTCACCCGGCCGGGCATGGTTGGAGATTTCATAGGCAGGCAAACCTGCCGCCGCCGTCAATTCGCGGGTGAGTGTGAACAGGTCCGCCGCGGCATCGTCGTCCAGCGGAGTGAAATTGCCCTGCCTCACCATGGTGGCAAAGCGCGTGCCCGGCTCGATGGTCAGCTGGTAAAGCGACAGATGCGAAGTGCCGAAACCCAGCGCCCGTTCCAGCATCGCGCGCCATGCATCCGGCGTCTGCCCGGGCAGGGCGTAGATCAGGTCGAATGTGACCCTTGAGAATGCGCTCTGTGCCGTTGAGAGCGCGTTCAGTCCCTCTGTGGCATCGTGCAGTCGCCCCAGGAATTTCAGCGCTTCATCGTCCAGCGATTGCAGGCCGAGCGACACGCGGTTCACCCCGGCGGCGGACAAGTCCTTGAATTTGCTCGCTTCCACTGAACTGGGATTGGCTTCCAGCGTGATCTCGATCCCCGGTGCGAAGCCCCACAGGCGTTCGGCCTCTTCCAGCAGCTTCGCGACCAGTTGCGGCGGCATCAGCGAAGGTGTTCCACCCCCGAAGAAGATGCTTTCCAGCCTCTCGCCGCCCGCCAGTTCGGCCTCATGCCGCAGGTCTGAAAGCAAGGAATTCTGCCACATTTCTACGTCGACACGGTCCCGCACATGCGAGTTGAAATCGCAATAGGGGCACTTGGCGAGGCAGAAGGGCCAATGGATATAGAGCGCGCGCGCCATGCAGTGTTTCAGCAAGCATTAAGCGCGAAGTGTCAAGCTCCACCCATGGAAAAGGCCCGATCCTTCCTGCTTCTGGCGGCCTTGCTGGCTGCGGTTCCCGCATTGGCCAGCCCACTTGGGGGAAGCGATGCAAGCGAGTTTCTCGCGCTCCACAACGCGGCCCGCAATGCGGAACGCCTGCCGAAACTGGAATGGAGCGCGGAGCTTTCCGAACAGGCGGATGAGTGGGCGCGTCAGCTCGCGAAGGACGGTAAACTGCGCCATTCCTCCTGGTCGGATCGGGAAGGGACTGGCGAGAATTTGTGGATGGGGACCGCCGGGTTCTACTCCCATTCGCACATGATGGGCGCCTTTACTGGCGAGAAGCGCGACTTCCGCCCCGGCACCTTTCCCGATGTCTCGACCACAGGCCGCTGGGAAGATGTGGCGCATTACACCCAGATCATCTGGCCCGACACGCGCAAGGTCGGCTGCGCAATTGCCACCGCAAGGGGGCGTGACGTGCTCGTCTGTCGTTACTGGCCTGCGGGCAACTGGTTCGGCAGCAAGGTCGGGAAGTGAACGGGCGGCCGGATCAGGCGAACTGATCCGCCACCAGCTTGGCAAAGGCATCGGCACGGTGGCTGATGCGGTGCTTTTCCTCGGGATCGATCTCGGCAAAGGTCTGGCTGAAGCCGCCCGGAACGAAAACGGGATCGTAGCCGAAGCCCATTGCACCGCGTGGCGGCCAAGTGAGGCTGCCGCTGACACGGCCCTCGTAAACTGCGCTTTCGCCTTCGGGCCAAGCCAGCGCGAGCACGCAATGGAATGCGGCGTCGCGCGGCGCATCCGGGCCTTTTTCGGCCAGCATGCCTTCCACCTTGCCCATCGCCATGTACCAGTCGCGCCCCGGCTCGCCTTCGAACCACTGCCGTTCCGCCCAGTCGGCCGTGTAGACGCCCGGGCGGCCGCCCAGCGCGTCTACCGAAAGGCCGCTGTCATCGGCCAGCGCGGCAAAACCGCTCGCCTCTGCTGCCGCACGCGCCTTGATCAGCGCGTTTTCGACAAAGCTCGTCCCGGTCTCTTCCGGCTCGGGCAGTCCGAGGTCCCCGGCAGAGATGCATTCCAGCCCATAGGGGGCAAGCAGGGCGGAGATTTCCCGCAACTTGCCCGCATTATGGGTCGCGATGACGAGCTTTCCAGAGGCGAGCTTGCGCGTCACTTCACAGCCTTTTCCTGCGCGGCGTAGATCTGATCGCAGCCTATGCGGGCAAGACGCAGCAGGCGCAGCAGGCCTTCTTCGTCATAGGTCGCGCCTTCGGCAGTTGCCTGAACTTCCGCGATCTGGCCGCCTTCGATCAGAACGAAATTGGCGTCGGCATCGGCCGAGCTGTCTTCGTCATAATCGAGGTCCAGCACCGGGTTCCCGTTGAAGATGCCGCAACTGACTGCCGCGACCTTGCCGATGATCGGGTCTTCCTTGATCAGGCCCTGCGCCATCAGCTTGTTGACCGCCAGACGCAGCGCCACCCAGGCGCCGGTGATCGAGGCGGTACGCGTGCCACCGTCGGCCTGGATCACGTCGCAATCGACCGTGATCTGGCGTTCGCCCAGCTTCTTGAGGTCGACGATCGCACGCAGCGAACGGCCGATAAGACGCTGGATTTCCTGCGTACGGCCGGACTGCTTGCCCTTGGCCGCTTCACGCTGGCCGCGCGTATGGGTGGCGCGGGGCAGCATGGAATATTCGCCCGTCACCCAGCCTTCGCCCTTGCCCTTGAGCCACGGCGGCAGGCGTTCTTCCACGCTGGCGGTGACGAGAACCTTGGTCTCCCCGAAGGAGATCAGGCACGATCCTTCCGCATGCTTGGTGAAACCGGTCTGGATTTCGATGGCGCGCATTTCGTCGGGCGCACGGCCGGAAGGTCGCATAAATCACTCCGTTGGACTGTGCCGCTCCCCTAGCCAGCATGCGTTCACGATACCACCGCCATTTCAAGGCGAGGCGCGATTTCGCGCAGGAAAGGACCAACCCAAGGTGCTGAAGCAAGCGATTCCTCTCTCTGCCATTCTCTTGGCCGGTTGCGCGACGGTGCCGCAACAGACGCGGACCGCGCCGGAAAGCGTGACGTTTGAGGAAACGGCCTGCTTTGGTTCGTGCCCGATCTTTTCGATCACGCTCAATGCCGATGGCAGCGGCGTGTTTGAAGGAACCCGGTTCGTTGCGGCCAAGGGAGAGCATCGCTTCACTGCCAAACCGGCACAGGTGAAGGCGTTCCTCGCCCGGATCGAACCCTTTCGGCCGGAGGGAATCGTAGAATATGGCTATGACAATTGCTCCGTCCCGGTTCGCACTGATAGCCCCAGTGTCCGCGTGACCTGGCAGTCAGAAGGTGGCGCCGAAGCACTCAGCTGGTATCTTGGCTGTGCGGAACCGAAAGCGGTGAAAATCAAGCCCGATCTTTATGGCGCCTGGAAGGAACTGCCGCTGGATGAACTGGTTGGCACGAAGGAAAATCGCTTCGAATATGAACCTCAAGGCCGTTAGCAAATCCGCCCTCTCTCTGGATTGATGCGCCAACACATCCTAGATGTGGCGGCACGATGCAGACCTCACCCGTCACCGAACTGACCACACGTGCCCGCGAAATCTTTCGCCTTGTGGTGGAAGGTTACCTCACAAGCGGGCTTCCCGTTGGCTCGAAGGCGCTGGCGGCGGAAGGCGGAGTGAACCTCTCGCCTGCTTCGATCCGGTCGGTGTTGGCTGACCTCGAATCGCTGGGCCTGCTGGCCGCGCCGCATACCAGTGCCGGGCGGATGCCGACCGAGATGGGCCTGCGCCTGTTTGTGGACGGGATGATGCAGGTGGCGGAGCCGACTGCGGAAGAGCGTGCTGCGATCGAGCGGCACCTGACGCAGCCCGGCCCGATTGAACAGGCGCTGGAGGCGACCAGCGCAGTCCTGTCCGATCTTTCGGCCGCTGCAGGGGTGGTCATGGTGCCACGCCGCGAGCCGCGCCTCGCGCAGATGAATATCGTGGCCCTATCACCCGCCAGCGCGCTGGCCGTGCTGGTGGGTCAGGACGGCCAGATCGAGAACCGTCTTCTGGAGCTTCCACTGGGCATGCCGCCTGGCGCACTGGAACAGGCGACCAATTTCATCACCGCCCGCCTTGCAGGCCGCACACTTGCCGAAGCGGTGCGGGCGATGCGGACGGAGATTTCTTCCGGCCAGTCGGCGCTCGACGAGGCAAGCCGCGATCTGGTGGAGCGTGGCCTTGCGGTGTGGAGCGAGGATGCCGCGCGGCGCCCGGTCCTGATTGTGCGCGGTCAGGCCAAGCTGCTGGACGAAACAGCGCTTGGCGACATCGAACGTGTGCGTCAGTTGCTGGATGACCTTGAGAACAAGCAATCTATCGCCCAATTGCTCGAAAGTGCACGAGAGGCGGAATCGACCCGTATTTTCATCGGTTCGGAAAATCGCCTCTTCGCGCTATCGGGCTCTTCGGTGATCGCCTCGCCCTATCGCGACCGTGAGGGCAGGGTGGTTGGCGTAGTGGGGGTGATCGGCCCGACGCGGTTGAATTACGCGCGCGTCGTCCCCATGGTGGATTTCACAGCCCAGTCTCTGGGTAAATTGATCGGCTAGAACAGACAGATAATGACGATGAACGACGACAAGAAGCAGCCGCTGGACGAAGCGGCAGCCGCGGAACTCGCTGGAGTTCCTGAAGAATTGCTCGATCAGGGCGAAGTGGATGGAGTGCTTGGCGATCTGGCCAAGCTGCAGGAAGAACTGGCCACCACGCAGCGCGACGTCCTCTATGCCCAGGCGGAAACGCAGAATGTGCGCCGTCGCCTCGAAAAGGACATTGCCGATGCGCGCGCCTATGCCGTTACCGGTTTCGCCCGCGACATTTTGAGCATTGCTGACAATCTCGGTCGCGCGCTTGACGCCGTCTCGCCCGATATGCGCGAGGACGAGAAGCTCAAGAGCTTCATTACTGGCATCGAAGCGACCCAGCGCGAAGTGGAAAAGGCCTTCGCCGCCCATGGCATCAGCCGGATTGCTGCTGTCGGCCTTCCGCTCGACCCGAACCAGCATCAGGCCATGATCGAACTGCCCAGCGCTGATGTGGAGCCGGGCACGATCGTGCAGGAAATGCAGGCTGGCTACATGATCAAAGACCGGCTTCTCCGCCCGGCCATGGTGGCGGTGGCGAAGAAGCCGGACTGAGGTTTCTGGATTAATCGAATGCCGAGGAGAGACGTTCGATCTCCTCGGCCATCTCCTTGAGGCTACGGTAATTGACCAGCGATGCAGGTTGCACCTGCAAAATCACATTGCGGGCGTTGCGAAAGCAAGCAAAACGTTCTCCGTCTTTGTCGACGAACGTCATCACGCCGTGCACTAGATCGGCTCGAAACTTCACTAACTCAGCCAGACGGTCGTAATTTGCCTCTACGTGCCCCGGTTGGGCTTTCAGTGTAGTCAATTTAGCACCGAGCGTGTCTCCTTTTACAGGTTTTCCCGCTGAATGAAGCGCAAGAGCAACGCGTTGTTCCAGTTTGGCGAATGCGTCGATCAATCGACTTCGCACCTTATGAAACGTGTCCGTATTCTGCAGCGGCGGATTCTTCTTCATCCCATTCACATATGGTTGATGGAATTAAATCCAGTTAATGTGGATAATTAGTCGCCAAACAACCCCTCGATTTCGTCGGTAGAATACAGATCGGCGAACACGAAGGCCATATTGTGCAAGGTGGCCGCATGTTCCTCGTCGCTCAGCGCGGCGTTGGCATCTGCGGCCACCAGCACCCGATAATTGTGCTGCATGGCATCGCGCGCGGTGCTTTCGCAGCAGCAATTGGTCAACGTTCCTGAAATCAGCACTGTGTCGATCCCGCGTTCCCGCAGGGCAGCGTTGAGATCGCTCGTCCCGGGAGTAAAGGCGCTGAACCGCTGTTTTTCGATCACCAGATCCTCGTCCAGTACATCCAGCTCAGGCCATAGCTGCCAGTAGTGTGCGCCGGGCGTGAATGCCTCCCTGTGCGCCTCCGCTCCGGGCCCCATGCGAACATGGAAGTTTGACCAGCTGGGCGATCCTTGCGGCGGCGTGGTGAAGCGGACGAACACGTTCTGCCCGCCTGTCTCACGCATGACGGCCGAGATTCGATTGATATTCTCCACGATGTCCCGCGCCATCGGCACTTCCACCGGCGCGCCTTCTTCCATGAAGCCGTTCTGCATATCGATGATCAGGTGGGCAGTGCGGGCAGGGTCGAGATCGTCGAAGCTGTTGCGCACTCCGCCGCGTGTGGCGGCAAGGCGGTCCAGAATCGCGGAATGATCGACTTCATGCGGCATTTCAGGGCTCTCCGGTTTGATTTGTTTTGCGCAATATGGGCGCAAAGCAGGCGTCGCCGCAATCGGTACAAACTCTGCGAACGCGGTGAATTGACTCCACGGCAGGGCAAGCCGTGCAACCGCCGGCCCGCGCCGGGCGTTTCATTTCCAAGGGCAAACGGGGGTCGTAACGGGAGTGAATGACATGACCCGCAGAACTCTTTTGATTCCGGCTGCGATGGCCTCGGCACTGGCCCTCGGCGCCTGTGCGAGCAATTATGCAGGCGAGGGCGCGCTGGCCGGTGCGGCGGTTGGTGCAGGTGTCGGCGTTCTGAGCGGCGGCAATGTTGGAGAATCGGCCGCAATCGGCGCTGGCGTCGGCGCAGTGGGCGGCGCGCTGATCGAGAAGGATGGCAAATGCTATCGTCGCGACGATCGCGGCCGGGAATATGAGGTCCGCTGCCGGCATCGTCGCCGCTAGGGTTTTGCGCCCGGAAAATCGACCAGCGCCTCATAGGCTTTCGCATCGGTAGCGCCGGGAAGGCTTGCGCCGTTGCGCAGCAGGAAAGCATGACGGACGATCTCCGCCTGCTGTTCTATGCCGTAGCGGTGGAGCGGCCATCCCGGCCTTAGTGCGTAAGCGTAGCGGCTCAACGGAAGCCGCCGGAAAGGCAGGAACATGCCGGACTGATGCTGCCAGACATGGGCCATCTCATGGATAAACAGGCCCTGCGCCCCGAGCGAGGCCTTGGCAAAATCGTCGCAATAGGCGGGGCCGTCAGGATGGAAATGCAGGTGGCCGCGCGGGGCCATCACTGTCTTGCGGGGCTGAAAGGGGAACCATTTGCGCCGCCTGATCCGCACTGGCGCGTAATCAATTGCATTGCCGAAGATCGAGCGGGCGAGGGTAATCTCCCCCGGCGTCAGCGGTCGTTCGCCGCCGGCCGGGCAGGCATGCGGCGAAGGCGTCAGCGCGCGTCCCCGGCGGCTCGCACAGCGGCCGTGAAGCTCGCCTTGTCGCCATTGGCGAAGGTCAGTGTGACATCGGTGGAAGTGCCCGGCGTCAGCGTATCGGAAAGGTCCATCGCCATGATGTGATTGCCGCCCGGTTCGAATTTGACGCTGCCGCCCTTGGGTACCGGCACTTCCGACATGTCCTTCATGGAATTCATGCCGTCCGTCTTCATCGTCTGATGCATCATCGCGCTGTCCGCACCATCGACATAGACGCCCACGATGGAGATGTCGCTCTCGCCCTTGTTCGAAAGGTCGAAATAGACCGCGCCCGGATTGCCCTTCACGGCAGGCAGCATCAGGCTGCCGTTGGAAATCTCGATACCGGCTGGTGCCTCAGGCGCGGCTTCCGCGCCTTCCTGCCCGCTTGCCGCCGTCGGCTCGGCAGCTTCCTGCTGGCACCCGGCAAGGCCCAGAGAGGCAAGCGAAAGCGCTGCGGCGGCAATACGGACCGATTTCATCTGGTTATTCCTCACACAGTTTCGTCAATTTCTAGTCGCCGCCCTCTCTTGTGCCAAGGAAAACCGACCCTATATCGCGCCTGTGAACGAGCCGCCGAGCCGCTTTGCCTCACGGGGGAAGCGAACTGCGCGGTGTCCAACATGAAGCACAGGATGGGAAATACATGGCCAAAGTTATCGGGATCGACCTGGGTACGACCAATAGCTGCGTTGCAGTGATGGATGGGGGCAAGCCCAAGGTTATCGAGAACTCTGAAGGGGCGCGCACCACGCCCTCGATCGTCGCTTTCACCAAGGATGGCGAACGTCTGATCGGACAGCCGGCAAAGCGCCAGGCGGTGACCAACCCGGATAATACCGTTTTCGCGGTGAAGCGCCTTATCGGCCGCCGTTTTGACGACCCGGTGACCAAGAAGGACACCGAGCTTGTCCCCTACACCATCGTGAAGGGCAAGAATGGCGACGCGTGGGTGAATGCCGGTGGCGAGGATTATTCGCCTTCGCAGATTTCCGCCTTCATTCTCCAGAAGATGAAGGAAACGGCCGAGAGCTATCTCGGTGAAACGGTCACCCAGGCGGTGATTACCGTTCCGGCTTACTTCAACGACGCGCAGCGCCAGGCAACCAAGGATGCCGGCCAGATCGCGGGCCTCGAAGTGCTGCGCATCATCAACGAACCGACAGCTGCGGCGCTTGCCTATGGCCTTGAGAAGGAAGACGGCAAGACCATCGCCGTTTACGACCTTGGCGGCGGCACCTTCGACGTTTCCGTGCTCGAAATCGGGGACGGCGTGTTCGAGGTGAAGTCCACCAATGGCGACACCTTCCTGGGCGGCGAAGATTTTGACGGCGCGATCGTCGAATATCTGGCCGACAAGTTCAAGGACAAGGAAGGCATCGACCTTCGCAGCGACAAGCTGGCCCTGCAGCGCCTCAAGGAAGCTGCCGAAAAGGCCAAGATCGAGCTGTCGAGCGCGCAGACCACCGAAATCAACCAGCCCTTCATCACCGCGCGCATGGAAGGCGGCAACACCACGCCGTTGCACCTGGTGGAAACCATCACCCGCGCCGATCTTGAAAAGCTGGTCGACAAGCTGATCCAGCGGACGCTGGAGCCCTGCAAGAAGGCGCTGGCCGATGCGGGTGTTTCGGCTGCCGAGATCGACGAAGTCGTGCTGGTCGGCGGTATGACCCGCATGCCCAAGGTGCGCGAAGTCGTCGAAAAGTTCTTCGGCAAGAAGCCGCACACCGGCGTGAACCCGGATGAAGTCGTGGCCATGGGCGCCGCCATTCAGGCGGGTGTGCTTCAGGGCGACGTGAAGGACGTTCTGCTGCTCGACGTGACCCCGCTTTCGCTGGGCATCGAAACGCTGGGCGGCGTGTTCACCCGCATGATCGACCGCAACACCACGATCCCGACCAAGAAGACCCAGGTCTATTCGACTGCCGAGGACAATCAGCAGGCTGTGACCATTCGCGTCTTCCAGGGCGAACGTGAAATGGCGGCGGACAACAAGCTGCTCGGCCAGTTCGACCTTGTCGGCATTCCTTCCGCTCCGCGCGGGGTGCCGCAGATCGAAGTGACCTTCGACATCGACGCCAACGGCATCGTGAATGTCAGCGCGAAGGACAAGGGCACCGGCAAGGAACAGCAGATCCGCATCCAGGCCTCGGGCGGCCTTTCGGACAATGACATCGACCAGATGGTCAAGGATGCCGAAAAGTTCGCCGAAGAAGACAAGAAGCGGCGCGAAGCGGCCGAGGCCCGCAACAATGCGGACAGCCTCGTACACGCCACCGAGAAGCAGCTTGCTGACAATGGCGACAAGATCGACGCCGATCTGAAGGGCCAGGTCGAAGCGGCAATTGCCGAAACCAAGACCGCGATCGAAAGCGGCGACGTTGCGGCGATCAACGCCAAGACGCAGGCGCTCACCGAAGTGGCCATGAAGATGGGCCAGTCGATCTACGAGAAGGAACAGGCTTCGGCCGCGTCGCCTTCTGCAGACGCTGACAGCTCTTCTGCTGGCGAGGACGTGGTGGACGCCGAGTTCTCGGAAGTCGACGAAGACAACAAGGGCTGATCGCCTGATGGAAATGCCGGCCGCCGCTGATGCAAGATGCGTCGGCGGCGGCTAGGTTTATCGGGACAAGGCTATGTCGACCGAGATCGATTATTACGAGCTGCTCGAGGTTGAGCGCACGGCGGATGAGAAGGTTCTCAAGGCCGCCTATCGCAAGCTCGCCATGAAATATCACCCGGATCGCAATCCGGGAGATGCCGAGGCTGAAGCACGCTTCAAGTCAATCAACGAAGCCTATGACTGCCTCAAAGACCCGCAAAAGCGTGCGGCCTATGACAGGTTCGGTCATGCTGCCTTCCAGCAAGGCGGCGGCGGTGGCTATGGCGCTGGCCCCGGTGCCGATTTCGGCGACATAGGCGATATTTTCGAAACGATTTTCGGCAGTGCATTCGGTGGTGGCGCAAGGCAGCGCCCGCGCCGCGGCGCCGATCTGCGTTACGATTTGCAGGTGAGCCTGGAAGAGGCATTCCACGGCAAGGACACCGAAATCGAAGTCGAAGTTTCGGTTGCTTGCGAACCCTGTGACGGAACCGGGGCGGAACCGGGCACCGGCAAGCGGACCTGCAATCTGTGCGGCGGACGCGGCAAGGTGCGCGCGCAACAGGGCATGTTCGTCATCGAACGACCGTGCCCGACATGCCATGGCCACGGGCAGGTGATCGAAAGCCCGTGCAAGCATTGCCGGGGCGAAGGCCGGGTGGATCAAGTCCAGCGGCTCGAAGTCGTCGTTCCGCCGGGTGTGGACAATGGCACTCGCATCCGGCTCGCTGGCAAGGGTGAGGCTGGGCCGCAGGGTGCGCCTCCGGGCGATCTGTACATCTTCGTCCACGTCGCGCGGCATGGTGTGTTCGAGCGTGAGGGAACTTCGCTGTTCACCCGCATGCCGATCAGTTTCACCACCGCTGCTCTTGGCGGCTGTGTGGAAATTCCTGGCCTCGATGGCGAACGGCACTCAATCGACATTCCGGCCGGCATCCAGTCCGGCAAACAGTTGCGCAAGCGCGGTGCGGGCATGCCCGTGCTGCAGGGGCGAGGGCGTGGCGATCTGGTTGTTGAGATTCAAGTCGAGACGCCAACCCGCCTCAGTGCCCGGCAGAAGGAATTGCTGCGCGAGTTTCAGGAAACCGAAACCGGCGAAGAATGTCCCGAAAGCGCGGGCTTCTTCGCCCGGATCAAAAGCGCCTGGAATGATCTGACCGAGTAACGGTGCCGCTTTTCTATGACGATGCGTCCTGCCCTGCTGTTTGTGTGCCTGGGAAATATCTGCCGTTCGCCTTTGGCCGAAGCCGCGATGCGGCAGCAGGCAGAAGCGGCAGGGCTGGACGTTTATGTCGAATCCGCGGCTACGGCTTCCTATCACACCGGCAAACCGATCGATGAGCGGTCGCTGATCGTGGCGCGCAAGCATGGTATCGACTTGTCTGATCATTTTGCGCGCCAGGTGCAGGCCGAAGATTTTATGCGGTTCACGCATATCTTCGCGATCGACAAGGGCGTGATGAATTCGCTGCGCCAGATAGTGCCGCAAGGGGCCACATCCAGCCTCGAAATGCTGCTGGACAATGTGCCGGGGCGGCAGGGGCAATCGGTGGCCGACCCCTATTTCAGCGAACAGGATGCGTTTGACATCACCTGGGCGGATGTGAGCGCGGCCGCGGCAGCACTGGTCCAGCGCTTCAAGCGTTAGCCAGACGTTCCATCACTTCCGCGCGGATCTTGGGGATCAGGGTTAGGTCGGCCTTCAACCGCCCTTCTTCCTCATCGAGGATTGCCAGGAATATCCTGCGTTTGCAGGCGGTGATTTCCAGCGCGTCCACCTCACCCTCCATGGTCGAACAGACCAGATCCACCATCCGTTCCGCACCGTGGAGGCGGCCCCATAGATAGTCATTCTCGCGGTAGGAACGGCTGAAGAACGCGCCGAAATTGAAAAACTCCACTCCGCGCAGGGTGGCGAAGGTTCCGCCGGAACGGATGGAAACAGCATCGTCGGGGGAGATGCGATCCACCTTGATCGGATCAAATTCAGTGAAGCCTTCATTGCGAAACAAGGGCAGGGTGGCTACATCCAGGAAAGGAAAGCCCAGATAGGCGAACAGTATCCTGCGGCGCAGGGGCTTGGGCATTGCCTCCAGTGCTTCCGCCAGCATTTCTTCCACCTTCAGATCGAGCGCCTGCAAGTCACGCCGTTCGGCGATGGCATCCAGAACGGCGCCCGGATACGTGAGCACGCCCTCGGCAATGGCCGGGAAGCTCTCGCCCAGAGATTCCGGCCCTTCACGGTCGAAATAGATCGCCAGCGCACGATAGATCACGTCTCGCCCGGCATCCCGGTCAGCTTCCGTGATGGTGCGTCCGCCTTCCCAGTCGCGCGTCAGGCGCCGGGCCAGCAAGCGCAGACGGCGGATGCGGAAGCCTATGTCATGGTCGCGGAAGAAGCGGATCGCCTCCTCGGCCGCTCCACCAGCCGGATCGATCAGACTTGAAAGTCCGCGCCGTTCCAACTCGCTGCGCAGGGCATCTGCAATAGGTGCAGCATCGTGCAGCAAAAGGCCCGGCGCGCTGGAGAAAACCATCTGGGAAAGGCGCTCCACAATCCCGGTGAACTTGGCCTGCGCATAGGAATGGAACGCATAACCTGCCTGCTCCGCTGCAGCCTGTTGAGCCTTGGCGCGCCAGGCAGCCAACCGCCGAGGTGTTGGACGGTTCATGAAGAATGTCCGTCCGAACAATTTGTTGACCGTCCGCTCCACTTCCGGACGCAGTGCGGCGGCGATCTGCTGTAGTCGTTCCGCCTCGCGCGAGAGTGACTGGATCTGCTCCAGATTGTCGCGGATAGGCTGTTCGCGCGGAATGGCAGAGATGGAGCCGACGATGGCCTTGAAGAATCCGACATCCTCGCCCTTTTCCTGTGCGCGCCGGCCTATCCTGTCAGGCCGGGGGTCGATATAGACGAACCGCCGGTCAACCTCGCGCTGGGCCGGGCGCCCCTGTAGCGCGCCCATTGCTTCGGAGAAGGGCGCATTGACCAGAACAGAGCCGTCCACCAGCGAAACGCGGTCTGCATCCTGTTGCCGCATATGGCCGGGCATGACGCGTTCGATGAATTGGCCTCGCCCAGTCCATTCTCGTTTGCGGCGACGTGCCAGTTCGTCGATTTCCCCCAACTTCAGAGGAGGGAAGGCACCAGGAAAACTCGCCGTGGATCGCGCCGCCAGCGTCAGTTCCAATGGGTCGGCCAATTGATGACCCGGTTCGGCGGGCGTACGCGCGCGAAAGCCTATCGGAAGGCGATGCTCGCTTTCCTGCACCACCGCCGGGCTGTTGATGCGCAGCAATTCGATATATCCGCCAAAGTCGGTGGCGGTGACGAACAGGTCCAGCGGGTGGCCGGGTGGCAGCAGCGGCCTATCGGCAGGGGCCTCTTCCATAGCCTTTAGCGCGTCTGCGATCAGGCCGGAAAATCCGATGCCGGAGAAGGGCGGGGCGAACCAGCGGGAACGCACGAACCGTCCCAGCTTCTTGCGCACCTGGCGGCGAGTTTCAGGCGCGACGCTTTCATTCACTGCGCTGCCCGGGCGGCTGAGAAGGAATTGCACGACCGGCGGCGCCCAGAATTTCGCTATCCAGGTCCACAGCCGTGCTTCGGGATCGAGCAGCTTGTCGACATCTGCATGTTCGAGCCACAGCTCGGTCAGCGGCTCAAGCGATTGTCCGGAATGGATCGCCTGGGCTAGGAATACGGCATTGATGCCGCCAGCGCTGGCGCCGGTAAGAATGTCCGGCATCACGCGCAGCATCACGTCGCTTTTGCTGCGCAAATGCTGCAGCATTTCCAGATAGACAGCTTCGCTTCCGCTGAGCGTTTCGTCTCCCGCATGGAGCGCGCGGCTCGCGCGGGTGAGCTTCCACAGCTCCTTGGTCACGCCATGCATGTATACGGCGAGGCTGACGCCGCCATAGCAGATGAGGGCGATGCGGAGTTCCTTCTGGCGCATGGCAGCCTGTTTGGCGGGAAGGTTCGCAGAAGGCAATTGCGTTCCACTTATGTTCTGTATATCGGGAGCAAATGGCCAAAGCGAAACGCCGATATGTATGCCAGGCTTGCGGCAGTGTGACGCACCGCTGGCAGGGGCAATGCGCCGATTGCGGGGAATGGAACTCGCTGTCGGAAGAAGCGCCGGCGACGGTATTTTCCCAAAAACATGATCTGTCGAGCGGGGGGCGCAAGGTTCAGTTCGTCACACTGGACGCGCCTGCGGAAATGCCCGTCCGGCAAGCAACCGGACTTGCGGAATTCGACCGGGCGCTGGGCGGCGGGCTGGTGCCAGGTTCTGCGATCCTGATGGGCGGCGATCCCGGCATCGGCAAATCGACATTGTTGCTGCAGGCCGCCGCGCTGATCGCGCGCAGCGGCAAGGATACGGTCTATGTCAGCGGTGAGGAAGCTGCCGGGCAGGTGCGGATGCGCGCGGCGCGGCTCGGACTGGCCGATGCACCGATCCGCCTCGCCTCGGTCACGTCGGTGCGGGATATTCTGACAACTCTTGGCAGCATGGAGCCGCCCGCGTTGCTGGTGATCGATTCGATCCAGACCATGCATTCAGACCAGATCGAAGGCGCACCCGGCACGGTCAGTCAGGTTCGTGGCTGTGCGTTCGAGCTGATCCGCTATGCCAAGGAAAACGACGTGGCGTTGGTACTGGTGGGCCATGTGACCAAGGATGGCTCGATCGCTGGGCCGCGCGTGCTGGAGCATATGGTCGACGTGGTGATGGCTTTCGAGGGGGAGCGCAGCCATCAATATCGCATCCTGCGCGCGCTGAAGAACCGCTTCGGTGCTGTGGACGAGATCGGTGTCTTCTCGATGGCCGGGCAGGGGCTGGAAGAAGTCGCCAATCCTTCGCTGCTGTTCCTTTCCGGCCATGAGGAGCCTTTGGCTGGAAGTGCGGTGTTCCCCGCGCTCGAAGGCACCCGTCCGGTACTGGTTGAAGTTCAGGCGCTGATAGTTCGGCTGCAATCGGGCGCCACCCCGCGCCGGGCGGTTGTGGGCTGGGATTCCAGCCGGCTGGCGATGTTGCTGGCAGTGCTGGAGGCGCGTTGCGGGCTGAGTTTCTCTTCCTGTGAAGTCTATCTCAACGTGGCCGGCGGCTATCGCCTGGCCGATCCGGCAGCGGATATGGCTGTGGCGGCAGCACTGGTTTCCGCGCTGGCAGACAGGCCGCTTCCCGGCCGCAGCGCATGGTTCGGCGAGATTTCACTGGCAGGTGAAGTGCGCTCTGTCGCCCATGGCGGGCTGCGCCTGCGCGAGGCGTTGAAGCTTGGCTTTGATCGAGGCTTCGGCCCCGACGGGTGCGACAGTCCGAAGGCTCTGCGCTATGAACCGCTGAAACGCGTTTCCAATCTCGTTGACCGTGTCATGGCGAGCGCATAATCCTCTTCGCCGATGACGGGCTTCGACATCATCGTGCTGATAATTATCGCCGTGGCCGCGATTGGCGGGTTCATGCGCGGTTTCGTCCAGGAAGTGCTCTCGCTCGCTTCGTGGATTCTCGCCTTGCTCGCGATTCACTATCTCCACACTCAATTGACCGTGCAATTGCTGCGCTATGTCGGCACACAATCCGGTGCCGCGGTGCTGGCCTTTACGCTGTTGCTGCTGGTGCCCTATGCCGCGATGAAGCTGATTGCCGGCCGGATGGGCGAGGCCTCGCGCAATTCCTTGCTCGGGCCGGTAGACCGGGTGCTGGGCTTCGGCTTCGGTGTGGTTAAAGGCGGGATCATGGTCGTGCTGGCCTTTTCGGTGCTGGTGCTCGGCTATGACTCGGTGTGGGGCATTCAGGGGCGGCCGGACTGGATTACCCAGGCTCGTAGCTATTCGGCGGTAAATGCCGGGGCGGACGCGCTGGTCCAGATGATCGACAGCCGGGACCGGGAGATCGAATCCTCGGCTCAAGCAATCGACGGCGTCTGAGGTGAGTTCTGCAGAACGGCTTTATACGCCGGAGCTTCTTGCCCTGACCCTGCGCCTTGCGGAATATCCGTGGGACGACGGCTTGCCGATGAAAGGCGATGCCCGTTCCCGCAGTTGCGGCAGCACTTTGGCCATGGGCCTGTCTCTCGATGGCGATGGACGGATCGACCGGATGGGGCTCCGCGCGAGGGCATGTGCGATCGGGCAGGCCAGTGCGGCAATCTTCGCCGGTGCGGCCAGCGGAAAGACTGCTGCGGAAATCGAAAGCGTCCATGATGCGATGGCAAGCTGGCTTGCGGGATCGGGCCCGTTGCCTGACTGGCCAGGAATTTCCGCCATTGAGGCCGCCCGCGCCTTTCCCGGCCGCCACGGCGCGATGATGCTGCCTTGGGAGGCTGCACTGGCGGCTCTTTCCTCGGCCCCGGCAAGCGTCTAGGGCAGGGCCGAAGCTGGCGGGGCAGCCGGCACGGGGAACAGGGGCAATGGCAGAAGTGAGTGCGGCTATGGCTGGCGAACCCAGCGCGAAGGAAGTTCGCCTGGTAATCGCCGCATCGAGCGCCGGGACGGTGTTCGAATGGTACGATTTCTTCATTTACGGCACGCTCGCCTCGCTCGTGGGCAAGGCGTTCTTCCCCTCCGACAATGAAACACTGCAAATGCTGCTCGTCTGGGCCGGGTTTGCGGTTGGTTTCGGTTTCCGCCCGCTTGGCGCGATCCTGTTTGGTTTTCTGGGCGACAGGTTGGGCCGCAAATATACGTTCCTTGTCACTGTGACCCTGATGGGCATCGCCACGGCCGGTGTCGGCCTGATCCCCACGGCAGAAATGATCGGACTGGCTGCGCCGCTGATCGTGTTGCTGTTCCGTATTCTTCAAGGCCTGGCGCTGGGCGGCGAATATGGCGGTGCGACGATCTACGTTGCCGAGCATTGTCCGCCTGAGAAGCGGGGATATTACACCAGCTTCATTCAGGCCGCCGTGGTTGGCGGCTTCGTGCTGAGCGTCGGCGTAGTGCTGGCCTGCCGCCTGCTGATCCCGGCCGATGCCTTTGCCGAATGGGGCTGGCGCGTGCCGTTCCTGGTTTCGTTGCTGCTGCTGGCGATCTCTCTGTGGATGCGCCTGAAGCTGAACGAAAGCCCGGTTTTCCGTGCCATGAAGGCCGCGAACCGCACTTCCTCCAACCCGTTCAAGGAAAGTTTCACTTTCCCCGGCAACAAGAAACGCATCTTCGTCGCGCTATTCGGTGTGACAGGAAGCCTGACGACGATCTTTTACGCCGCCTATTTCTCCAGCCTTTCCTTCCTCAAAGGGCCGATGCGGGTGGATTCGACGACGGTCGAGGCGCTGATCCTGATCGCAGGACCGATCATCATGGGGTTCTATCTTGTGGTGGGCAAATGGTCCGATAAGGTGGGGCGCAAGAAGCCGATCATCTGGGGCAATGCCCTGATCCTGCTGACGATCTTCCCGGCTTTCTGGGCTTTGGGCCACGTCGCCAATCCCGGGTTGGTGGAATCCGCGCGTTCCGCGCCGGTGGTCGTGTCAGGCCCGGACTGCGATTACGATCCTTTCGCGAATGTGCAGAAGACGCAATGCGGCAAGCTGATCTCCGATCTCACCGCGGCGGGCGTTCCATATCAACTTTCGGCCTCTTCCGCGCTGGAACTGCGGGCAGGCGATATGCCGATCGCGCTTGACGGGTTTGACTGGGACGATGGCAACGCACGCAAGGCTCAGCTTGAGCAGGCGCTGTCTGGCGCAGGTTACGATTTCTCGGTCCAGCATCCCGGTTTGCTGCGCAATATCGGTATCATTGCTGCGCTCTTGTTCTTTGGCTTCCTCTCGGCGATGAATTACGGCTCGGTCGCCGCGCTGCTGGCTGAAATGTTCCCCGCCCGTATCCGGTACAGCTCCATGTCGATCCCCTATCATATCGGGGCGGGCTATTTCGGCGGTTTCCTGCCGGTGATCGCAGGCTATATCGTCGCCAAGACCGGCGATGCCTATGCGGGGCTGTGGTATACGTGGGGCTTTGTATTCATTGCGCTGATCGTAGGGATATGGGGCATCCCTTCCGGTCCGCCGCGCGATTTTGAGGAAGACCAAACTGCCTGACCTCCCTGCCGAGCCGCCCCGCGCACTGCGTCTTCGCCTGGATCGGGATGCTCTCGCCCATAACTGGACCGCACTCGATCGCCTCTCCGATGCTGCGAGCGCCGGTGCGGCCGTAAAAGCCGATGGGTACGGGCTGGGTGCGGCGGAAGTCGTGCCCGTGCTGCACAAGGCCGGTGCGCGCAATTTCTTCGTGGCGCATTGGTGCGAAGTCCCGGCCGTGCTCGCCCATGTTCCCGCGGGTCAGATTTCCGTATTGCACGGCCCGCTGACGGCGCAGGATGCCGCCTATGCACGGGAAACAGGGATAAAACCTGTGATCAACAGCCTCCATCAGGCGCGCCTTTGGCGTGACGCCGGGGGCGGGCTGTGCGATCTGATGGTCGATACCGGGATGAACCGGCTCGGCCTGCCGATGGACCAACTGGGCGATCCGCTGATCGGTGCACTCGACATCGACGTGCTGCTATCCCACCTTGCTTCCGCCGACGAGGTCAGCCCACTTAACGAGACACAGCTTGGCCGCTTCACCGAAGTATGCGGGCAGATTACGTCGCGTCGCCGCAGTCTCGCCAATAGTGCCGGGATAACGCTCGGCGCCCGTTACAGCTTCGACCTGACCCGGCCGGGCCTCGCGCTATACGGTGGTATACCGTGCCCGGCGTTGGATGGTCAGATCAGGCAGGTCGGCTTTCCGCAGGCGGCAATCCTCCAGACGCGCACGATCCAGGCTGGCGACACGGTTGGCTATAACGCCATTTTCACCGCAGATCGCGAGATGCATGTGGGCGTCGCCTCGCTGGGCTATGCCGATGGTTTCCTGCGCTGCTGGGGCAAGGGGGAGATGCAGCATGAGGGGAGGAGCCTGCCCCTGCTGGGCAAGATCTCGATGGACATGATCGTGATCGATCTGGGCAACGCGCCAGACCTGAAGGAAGGGGATTGGGTGGACGTGCCCTACAGTCTACCTGAAGGCGCGATCCTTACCGGATTGTCCCAATATGAACTGTTAACCGTGCTTGGTCGCCGTTTCGCGAGGATCTAGTCTGCTGCAATCGTGTTGCACTGCACTTGCTGCAAGTGCTAAGTGCTTGAAGGGTTGGAGCAGGGAGTGATGCAATGGCCAAGGGTGCAAGTGGCGCGGATCAGCCGGTAATTATCAAGAAATACGCGAACCGCCGCCTCTACAATACCAGTTCCTCAAGCTACATCACGCTTGACGATCTTGCGAAGATGACGCGCGAGGGGGTGGAATTTCAGGTGCTCGACGCGAAGACGGGCAGCGACATCACTCATTCGATCCTGACCCAGATCATCATGGAAGAAGAAGCCAACGGCGCCGAACAGATGCTGCCGATCAGCTTCCTGCGCCAGCTCATCGCCATGTACGGCAATTCGATGCAGGCCCTGATGCCGCATTACCTCGAAGCTACGATGGAAAACTTCCAGGCCAACCAGCGCAAGCTGCAGGACGTGTTCAAGCAATCCATGGGCGGTGACACATTCGCCAAGATGGCGGAAACGAACATGGCCATGTTCAAGGCCGCTGCCGCTGCCTTCATGCCCAACGCCGCTGCCGCCGCTGCGGAAGAGGCACCGGCGCCCGCGAAGCAAGGCGACGATGAGCTTGGCGCGCTGCGGGCGCAGATGGCCGAAATGCAGAAGAAGCTCGACTCGCTTGGCAATTGATCGCTGAGGGGCCATCGCGTCCCTCACATTTCAATCAGCGATTCGAGAAAAAACAGTGTCTGCAATCCGCCATGCCCTGTCGGTCAAACGCGCCGACGATTTCGCCCAGTGGTACCAGGAAGTCATTTCCGCAGCCGACCTCGCAGAGGAATCCGGCGTGCGCGGCTGCATGGTCATCAAGCCCTGGGGCTATGGCATCTGGGAACGCATCCAGCGCCTCATGGATGACCGCATCAAGGCGGCGGGCGTGCAGAACTGCTATTTCCCGATCTTCATCCCGCTCTCGAACTTCGAGCGTGAGGCAGAACATGTCGAAGGCTTCGCCAAGGAAATGGCGGTGGTCACGCATCATCGCCTGATCGCTGACGGCAAGGGCGGGCTGGTGCCCGATCCCGAGGCGAAGCTGGAAGAACCGCTGGTAGTGCGCCCCACGTCGGAAACGATCATCGGCGATGCCATGGCGCGCTGGGTGCAAAGCTGGCGCGATCTGCCGCTGCTGACCAATCAGTGGGCCAATGTCGTGCGTTGGGAAATGCGCACCCGCATGTTCCTGCGCACCAGTGAATTCCTCTGGCAGGAAGGCCATACGGCACACGAAAGCCGTGATAGCGCGATGGAAGAAACCAAGCGCGCGCTGGAAATGTATCGCGCCTGCGCGGAAGACCAGCTCGCCCTTCCCGTGATCGCGGGTGAGAAGCCTGAGAACGAGCGTTTCCCCGGTGCGGAAGAAACCTGGTCGATCGAGGCCATGATGCAGGACGGTAAAGCACTGCAGGCCGGCACGAGCCATTATCTCGGCACCAATTTCGCGGAAGCCGCTGGCATCCGTTATCAGGACCGTGAAGGCAGCCAGCAGTTCTGCCACACGACCAGCTGGGGCGTTTCCACCCGTCTGATCGGCGGCGTTATCATGACCCATGGCGACGATGACGGGCTGCGCGTCCCGCCTGCCATTGCGCCTTATCAGATCGTGATCCTGCCCATGTTGCGCGAAGACGATGGCGATGCCGCGCTGATCGCTTACTGCGAAGAACTGCGTGCGGCGCTCGTCAGCCAACATGCGCTTGGCGAGGCAGTACGCGTGCTGCTCGACAAGAGCCCGGGCAAGGCTGCTGCCAAGCGGTGGGACTGGGTGCGAAAGGGCGCGCCGATCATCGTGGAAGTCGGCCCCCGCGATATGTCCGAAGGCAAGGTTGCCGTGCTGCGGCGCGACCGGCTCTGGACCGAACAGGCCAAGAGTGCCTTTGCCTTCACCGCGCGCGAGGAATTCTCCGCGACGGCGGCCGCGACGCTGGCTGACATCCAGTCGTCGCTTTACGAGGAAGCCAAGACCCGCCGGGATGCGAACATCACGCGCGGCGTCACCTCGCTGGACGATCTGGCCGCCTTCTATTCCGACGATGCCCGCTATCCGGGCTGGGTCGAGGTCCAGTGGTCAAAGCCGACTGGCGAAGCGCTCGACAAGGTGGTGGAACAACTTAAGGCATTGAAGCTGACGATCCGCAACGTGCCGATTGATGCGGAACCTGCCGATGGCGCCTGTATCTTCACCGGCGAGAAGGCCGTTGAAAGGATATTGATCGCGCGCGCTTACTGACGGAAAAAAGGGGGGGGGGGGAAAGCATGCTGGATTCGATCAAATATAACCTGTCGCATCTGGCAAGCTTTTCTGGTCGCGATGCGCGCCAGACCTTCTGGTATTACATCCTGTTTCTGGTGGCATTGCGCCTGGTGATTTCCATGGCCGTCAGCGTCCCCATGGTCATCTCGATGATGCAGCGCGCCTTTGTTCAAGCGCAGGCGGGCGTGGATGAAGACGCAATGTTGACTGCGATGATGCAGGACATGGGCGGTTGGATGGCCATGTCTGTCTGGGTCGGCGTCGCGGTCCAACTCGTCACTCTGGCGCTCGCCGCAGCCGCCTTTGTCCGGCGGTTGCACGATTCCGGGCGCTCAGGCTGGTGGTGTGCCTTGGCGATTGCCAGCGGACTGGCCGGCGCAGCCGTAAGCATAAGCATGATCGGTCAGGTGCAGGCGATGTTTGCGATGTCCGCCGCGGACCCGATCGCATTTCAGCAGGCCGCCATGGAGCAAAGGTCCAATCCGCTCGCACTGTTGGGCTGGATCGGGCCAATCGTCGTGATCGTGTTCGGCGCGATGAAGTCCACCGATGGGCCGAACCGCTATGGCGATGCGCCCGTCCGCTTCTGACGAACGGGCGCGTCCGGTTTACTGCGCCGCCTTGGCCATTTCAGCGCGATAGGCATCAAGGCTGACATCGCGGCCAAGGAAGTTGCGCACCAGTTCAGCCGCAGGCTTCGTGCCGCCCATGGCGAGCACTTTCTCGCGATAATCCTTGGCAGTGGCGGTGTTGCGCAGGCCCTCTGCCGAGAAGCGCGTGAACAGATCGTCCGCAATGACCTTTGACCAGCGATAGGTGTAATAGATCGCGGAATAGCCGTTCAGATGGCCGAAGGCGTCCTGCATCTCCACGAAGTCCGGTGTGGGGACCAGATCATAGGCTCCGCGATAATAGCGCGCGGCTTCACCCATATTTTCCGGCAGGGGCTGTTGGTGAAACTCCAGCGAGATATTCGCATAGCCAAGCTGGCGCATGTCGCCAAAGCCGGCATTGAACAGGCGGGCGCGGTTCATCTTCTCCACCAGTTCGCGCGGGATGGGGTTGCCGTCCTTGTCCTTCGCGAAGGTCTTGAGCGTGTCGTAATCATAGACCCAGTTTTCCAGCATCTGGGACGGGGCCTCGACGAAGTCCCACTCGGTCGCAACGCCGGACTGGGCGAACCAGCGCTGCGTTCCGCCGAACATGCCGTGGATCAAATGGCCGAATTCGTGGAGGAAGGTTTCCACGTCACCATGTTCCATCAGGCCTGTGGTGTGATCGCCCTTGGCCATATTCATGACCAGCGCGCCCATGGGCACGCTCTTGCCGGGAACACCGGGGCGCAGCGGCACCATGTTGGCATGGCTGTATTTGCCGGGGCGGGGATGGGAATCGAGATAGAAGCGCCCGATCAGCTTGCCCTGATCGTAGACTTCATAAGGCTCGACATCCTTGTCCCACACGGCGGTTTTCCAGGGGCGGATTTCGACGTCGAACAGATCCTGCGTCAGCTTCAGGATACCGTCGCGCACATCGTTATAGGCGAAATATTTCCGCGCTTCCTGCGGGTCGTAATCGTAATAACGCTGCTGGACGATGGGGGAGAGCCAGCCCGTTTCCCAGAACTTGATGTCGGTCGCGCCGGGGCGAAGTTCCTGCAGCACGGCCAGGTTCTTGGCATAGTCGCCCTTGGCGGCGGGGAGGGCGGCTTCGGCCATGTCCTCCAGCAATTTCTCCACCTTCTTGGGCGTGTTGACCATCTTGTCCTCAAGCACCAGCTCCGCATAATTGCGGCGGCCGAGCTTCTCGGCAAGCTGCTGGCGCAGGCGCAGCAATTCGCGCAGCTTCTCGTCATTTTCGGGGAAGGCGCGCTGGTTGTAGATCACCGACAGGTCATGCCGCAGCTTGTCGCTCCTGGCGTAGCTCATCACCGGGGCATAGTCGGGCGTGGCCGTGGTGATCGTGACCAAGCCGTCCTCGCCGGGCTGATGTGCTGCGATAAAGTCTTCGGGCAGCCCCTCCAGTTCTGACGGTTCCACCTTCAGCGATTTCTGACCCGCTGCGATGTTGGCGTCGAATTCATTGCCGACCTCGGCGATCTTTTCCTGCAGCGCCTGAATTTCCGCGCGCTGCGCTTCGTCGAGCGACACACCGCTGCGCTCGAACGAGGCAAGGGCCTGCTTCAGATAGAACTGCGTCGCTTCGTCTTCCTGCGATGCATCGATGGCCTTCAGCCGATCATAGATCGGGCGGGAAAGGCTGATCTTGCTCGACAGGGTGGAGAGGCGCACCTGGCAATTGCCGCCCGCATCGCGGCGGGGCTGGTCGGCCATGACTTCCTGGTAGAGCGTGAATTCACCGCTTCCGCCGCCAAGCAGCGCGACCAATTCATCATAGCGCACAAGGCTGGTGTTGACCGTTGCAGGGCCGGTTTCGTTTTCCAGTTCGGTAATGCGCCGCTCGATTTCCTTGACGAGCATGTCGCACTTGCCGTCGATTGCCGCAGCATCCGGCGCGGTGGCCAGCAACGGCCCCATGAAGTCTACCACGGACGGGGTCTTGGCCGATTTGGCCTCGGCCGGAGTGGCGGAAAGGGCGGTTGCTGCGAGCAGGGCGCCCGCGATCTGGTTGCGCATGTATCAGTCCCCTGAGGAGTAGTTTCCAAGGCAACTAGCGGCCATTGTGCGTCGCCGCAATCAAGGTGCGTTCGACAAAGGGCTGGCCATGACGGGCGAATGACATGCAGCCGATCCGGCTCCAATCGGGGGATGCCCCGGGGCGCACCCTTGTGAGCGGGCACAAACCCGCCCATATCGCGGCCATGCCCGCGCAGAAAACGCCTTCCGGAAAATCGCCGACCCACAACAAGCCCCGCCGCGGCCCAAGGCCCGCATTGCCGGGCCTGCCTTCGCGTGAACAAATTCTCGATTTCATCCAAACGTCAGATCAGCCCGCAGGCAAGCGGGAGATCGCACGCGCCTTTGGCCTCAAGGGGCAGGAGAAGATCGCGCTCAAGCGCCTGCTGTCCGACATGGCCGATGAAGGGCTGATCGACGGGAAGAAGACGGCATTCCACCGCATGGGCGGTGTGCCCAAGGTGACCGTGCTGCGCGTGGTGGAGATCGACGATGGCGAGGCTCTGGCCATCCCCGACAGTTGGGCGCCCGACGATGGCGCACCGCCGCCGCGCCTGCGCCTGATCGAGCGCAAGAAGGGGCCGGGCCGTCAGGCTGCGGTGAAAATGGGCGACCGGGTTCTTGCCCGCACGGAAGAGACGCAGACGGGATGGATTGCCCATCCGATGAAGGTTCTCGCCTCCGCCGATGAAAGCGTGATGGGCGTGGTGGAGATCGACGGGTCAGGCAAGGGCTGGCTTGCCCCGGTGGACAAGCGCATTCGCCATTCCTCGCCCATCGCGGACCTTGGCGGGGCCGAGGGCGGCCAGCTTGTGCTGGCGGAGCCTGCCGGACGTTCCCCGCGCGCCGGGGTTAAGGTGGTGCAGGTATTGGGCGATCCGCTGGCCCCCAAGGCCTTCAGCCTTATCGCCATCGCCAAATACAATATCCCTTTCCATTTCACTGGCGAGACGCTGGAAGAGGCGAAGCAGGCAGCGAAACTGCCGCTGAGCGAGGATCATCGCGAGGATTTGCGCGCGGTCCCGATTGTCGCCATCGACCCTGCCGATGCGCGTGACCACGACGACGCGATCTGGGCCGAGCCGGACGGGAAGGGCGGGTTCAACGCCATCGTCGCCATTGCCGATGTCAGCTTCTATGTCCGGCCCGGCAGCAAGCTGGACCGGGAGGCCCGGAAGCGCGGCAATTCGGTCTATTTCCCCGACCGCGTCGTGCCGATGCTGCCTGAAATCCTCAGCGCCGATGTCTGCTCGCTCAAGGAAGGGCAGGATCGCGCAGCGATGGTCTGCCATCTGTCCATCGATGCCAGCGGCAATGTGAAGGCATGGCGCTTCACCCGCGCCATCGTGCGGATCGCGAAGAACATCGCCTATGAGGCTGCTCAGGCCGCCATCGACGATGGCTCTGCCGACGATGTGCTGAAGAACCTGTGGTCCTGCTGGCAGGCTCTGGCAGATGCTCGCCACAAGCGCGACCCGCTCGATCTGGATCTGCCCGAACGGCGCGTAGTGCTGGACGAGAAGGGCCGGATTGCCGAGATCGCCATTCGGGAGCGGCTCGATGCCCACCGCGTGGTGGAAGATTTCATGATCGCAGCCAATGTCGCAGCGGCCAAGGCCTTGGAGAGCAAGGCCCATCCGGTGGTCTACCGCATTCACGAGCCGCCGAGCCGGGAGAAGCTGGTCGCCCTGCGCGATTATCTCCAGACCTTCGAGAAGAAGCTCTCGCTCGGTCAGGTCATCACGCCCAGCCTGTTCAACCGCATGTTGAAGGACATTGCGGATGAGGGCGAGAAGGCACTGATCATGGAGGCCGTGCTGCGCAGCCAGACGCAGGCCTATTACGGGCCGCGCAATGCAGGGCACTTCGGCCTCGCGCTGGGCAGCTATGCCCACTTCACCTCGCCGATCCGCCGCTATGCCGACCTTCTGGTGCATCGCGGGCTGGTCGATGCCTTCGGACTGGAACAACCCAAGCCCAAGGGCGATCTGCCCGCAACGTCCGGCCTGTCGGACCGTGACCGCACGGACCTCGACCGGGTGAGCGAAGCGATCAGCAGCGCAGAGCGCCGTGCCATGGAAGCTGAACGCGAGACGATCGACCGCTATGTCGCCGCATGGCTTTCCGGCCGGGTGGGCGAAGTGTTCGATACGCGGATCACCGGTGTCCAGAAATTCGGCTTCTTCGCCACTATCGTCGGCCTGGGCGGGGACGGACTGGTGCCGGTCTCCACGCTGGGCAACGATTATTACCACTATGACGATTCCGCGCAGGCTCTGGTGGGCGAACGCACCCGCACGATCTACGCCATGGGTGATCGCCTGAAGCTGCGACTGGCCGAAGCCAATCCGCTGACCGGTGCGCTGAAATTCGAACTGCCCGAAGGTGGAAGTTCCGCCATCGAACCGCGCGGCACCAAGATGGAGCCGAAAAAGAAGGGCAAGCACATGGTCGGCAAGCGCGGGCGGCCGGGCAATATCCGGCATCAGGGGAAGAAGCGGTAATTTGAATGGCTGCGCCAAACATCCGTTCGTCCTGAGCCTGTCGAAGGACGCGGGAAGGTGGACGAACTTGGGGCAATTTGAATCCCGTGGCCTTCGACAGGCTCAGGCTGAGCGGGTGTGAGTGATTTGACTGGATAGGCCGACGGGCAGCCCGCCCATCAACTCAACCGGTCGATGTCCTCGTCCGACAAGGCCCCCGGCACGATGAACACCGGGCAGGAAAGCCCGCCCGAAGCGTGGCTGAAATGGGTTACCAGCGGGCCGGGATTGCCTTCATGTGCGGCGCCCAGCACCAATGCGGCCACTTCGGGATGGTCGACAAGATAGTCGCGGATAACCTTTACCCCTTCGCCCTGGCGCACGGCGATAGTGGGCATCTTGCCGCTTTCGGTCAGCAGACTGCCCGCGGCGCTGGCCGCCAGCATTTCCGCCCGGTCCTGCGCTTCCTGCTCGATAGTGGCCTGAACCCCGCCGAAAGCGACGAAATCCTGCGGGGGAACGAGAGCGAGGATATGCACTGCGCCATCCGTCTTGGCGGCGCGGCGCGCGGCAAAACGCAAGGCGACCCGCGCTTCCTCCGTTTCGTCCATGATCACCAGATAGACGCGCATTTTTCTGCTCTCCCCAAGGAACCCTATCCGCCTAAAGCCGCTTTCAGGCAAGCTGCTTGCTGTTTTGCGCTTGTGAGCACTTGCCCCCGCGCGCCAAATTGGCCAGAGAACCACCCGTCAATTCACCAGAGGGACGAAACCTTTCCGCCATGTCCATCGCGATCAAGATGCCCGCTTTGTCACCGACCATGGAGGAGGGCACTCTGGCCCGCTGGCTGGTCAAGGTTGGAGACAAGGTTTCGGCCGGTGACATCATGGCCGAAATCGAAACCGACAAGGCCACGATGGAATTCGAAGCCGTGGATGAAGGCACTATTGCCGACATCGCGATTGCCGAAGGCACCGAAGGCGTGAAGGTCGGCACAGTGATCGCCACTCTGGCCGAGGAAGGCGAGGATCCCGCCAGCGTGAAGCCCGCCGGTGGCGCGGCAGCGCCCGCTGCGGCCCCCAAGGCAGAGGCTGCTCCCGCTCCTGCCGCTGCCCCGGCACCTGCCGCACCGGCTCCCGCACCTGTTGCAGCGCCCGCTGCGGCTTCGGGTGATCGCGTGATCGCATCTCCGCTGGCCAAGCGCATCGCTGCCGACAAGGGCATCGACCTCAAGGGCGTGACGGGCACCGGCCCGCATGGCCGCATCGTGAAGGCCGACGTTGAAGGCGCGAAGCCCGGTGCTGCCGCTCCGGCGCCTGTCGCTACCGCGGCTCCCGCCACCGCACCGGTTCAGGCACAGGACTTCGGCATTCCGCACGAAGTCGAAAAGCTTTCCGGCATGCGCAAGACCATTGCGCGCCGCCTGACCGAATCGAAGCAGCAGATTCCGCACATCTACCTCACGGTGGACATCCAGCTCGATGCGCTGCTCAAGCTGCGCGGCGAACTGAATGCCGCGCTGGAAGGGGAGGGCGTGAAGCTCTCCGTCAACGATCTGCTGATCAAGGCTCTCGCCAAGGCCCTGCTGCGCGTGCCGGTGTGCAATGTGCAGTTTGCAGGTGACGAGCTGATCAAGTTCAAGCGCGCCGATATTTCGGTGGCGGTCTCGATCCCCAATGGCCTCATCACCCCGATCATCGCGGATGCCGGTGTGAAGTCGGTTTCGCAGATTTCGACCGAGATGAAGGATCTCGCGGCCCGCGCCCGCGAAGGCAAGCTGGCTCCCAGCGAGTATCAGGGCGGCACGGCCAGCCTGTCCAACATGGGCATGTTCGGCATCAAGCAGTTCGAAGCGGTCATCAATCCGCCGCAGGCGATGATCATGGCCATCGGTTCGGGTGAGAAGCGCCCCTATATCGTCGACGGCGCGCTCGGCGTCGCCACGGTGATGAGCGCGACCGGCAGCTTCGACCATCGCGCCATCGACGGTGCGGATGGCGCGCAGCTGATGCAGGTCTTCAAGGAACTGATCGAAAAGCCGCTGGGCCTGGTGGCCTGAGGCTTTCCTACACACCCGCCGGGAGGATATGCTCCTCACCATGATTTCGCAGTTTTCCCTTTCGGATCGGGCCGGCAGCCCGATTTTGAAAAGTCACACGGCTTTTGAAGCAAGTGACTGGAAAGACTGCGAGAAAATGGCAAAATTCGGGTGTTTCGCACGTGGTTCCGCGTCAACTTTGGCGAGGTTTTGAATGACCGAGCAGCGCGATCCCGCCATCCGAGTCACGGCCATGCCCGCCGATGCCAATGCCTATGGCGACATCTTCGGCGGCTGGCTGGTCAGCATCATGGACAATGGCGCCGGCCTGATCGCCGCGCGGCGGGCCAAGGGCAGGGCAGTCACCGTCGCTATCGACGGGATGCAGTTCCATCAGCCGGTCAAGGTGGGCGACGAGGTATCTGTTTACGGAACCATCGAGCACGTGGGCCGCACCAGCATGATCATCGCCGTGGAAGCCTGGCGCCGTCCGCGCCATCTGGAACAGGCAATGAAGGTTACGCAGGCGAAGTTCACCTTCGTCGCAATCGACGATAACGGGCAACCGCGCCCTGTAGACGCTCAGGAGTAATTCGAAGTGGCAGAAGCCTACGACGTCATCGTTCTCGGTTCCGGCCCCGGCGGCTATGTCGCGGCGATCCGCTGTGCGCAGCTTGGCCTGAAGACAGCCATTGTGGAACGCGAATTGCTGGGCGGCATCTGCCTCAACTGGGGCTGCATTCCCACCAAGGCTCTGCTGCGCTCGGCTGAAATCTACCACTACATGCAGCACGCCAAGGATTACGGGCTGGCAGCCAAGGAAATCACCGCCGATCTGGAGGCCATCGTCAAGCGTTCGCGCGGCGTGGCCAAGCAGCTCAATCAGGGCGTGACGCACCTGATGAAGAAGAACAAGATTTCGGTCCACATGGGCACCGGTACGCTGAAGGGGCCGAACACGCTGGAAGTGGCGGGCGAGAAGGGCACCGAAACGCTCACCGCCAAGCACATCATCGTCGCCACTGGCGCCCGCGCTCGCGACCTGCCTTTCGCCCCGGCTGACGGCAAGCGCGTGTGGACCTATCGCCATGCGATGACCCCGCCCGAAATGCCCGGCAAGCTGCTGGTAATCGGCAGCGGCGCCATCGGCATCGAATTCGCCAGCTTCTATAACGATATGGGCGTGGACGTGACCGTGGTCGAAATGCTCGACCGGGTCGTGCCGGTAGAAGATGCAGACGTCTCTGCCTTCCTGCAGAAGGCACTGACCAAGCAGGGCATGAACATCCTGACCGGTGCCGTGCTGGAAGAGCTCAAGGTTTCCGACAAGGGCGTCTCCGCCAAGATCAAGGGTAAGGACGGCAAGGTCACGGATGGGCAGTTCAGCCATGTGATCGTGGCCATCGGTATCCAGCCCAACACCGAGAATATCGGCCTGGACAAGCTGGGCGTGAAGCTCGATCGCGGCTTCATCCAGATCGATCGCTATGGCCGCACCGGCGTGAAGGGCCTGTGGGCCATTGGCGATTGCGTGCCCGGCCCGTGGCTGGCGCACAAGGCCAGCCATGAAGGCGTTACCGCCGCCGAAGCCATCGCGAAGGAACTGGGTAACAAGGACGTTCACCCGCACCCGCTGGATCGCAACAACATTCCGGGCTGCACCTATTGCCACCCGCAGATCGCCAGTGTGGGCATGACCGAGGCGAAGGCCAAGGAAGCGGGCTACACCGTAAAGGTCGGCATGTTCCCCTTCATCGGCAACGGCAAGGCCATCGCGCTGGGCGAGCCGGAAGGTTTCGTGAAGACGGTGTTCGACGCCAAGACCGGCGAATTGCTGGGCGCCCATATGGTCGGTGCGGAAGTGACCGAGATGATCCAGGGCTATGTCGTGGGCAAGACGCTCGAAACCACGGAGGCCGAGCTGATGAACACGATCTTCCCGCATCCCACCATCAGCGAATCCATGCATGAAAGCGTGCTGGCCGCTTATGGCAGGGCGCTGCATATCTGATCTGCAGGAACAGGGGGCTGACTTCCATGCGTTACCGTAATCTCACTGCACTATCTCTGATGGTCCTGCTCGGTGCCTGCTGGAAATCGACGGAGCCCCTCATCCCTGTGGCCGAGGCGGATGCGCCCCCATCCATCGTCGGCAAATACTCGACGGTCACGCAAGGGGGTGACGAGGCAAGCGATGTCACGATTGCCAAAGGCAGTGCGGCGGGCTTTTTCGAATACGCCTCGGTCGACAAGGACGGCCTTGTCATCGGGAAGCGCCAGATTCGGTTCGATCGTATTTCGGGTGACTGGTATCTCATCCAGTCGCAGACGGTGGATACGGCAGGAATTCTGGGCGAGCCCTATTATCGCTTCCTCAAGACCGGTCGCGGCAAGTTGGAGGAATATGAGGCGAGCTGCGACTCCGCGGTCGCTTCGATCCCGAATGTTCACGTGAATGACGGGGATTGCAGCTTCGCTGATTACAAGGCGCTCAAGGCCGCAGCGGCCGCTCGCCTCGCCCAGCCCGACGGGCTTACGCTCCAGAACAGCTACACGAAGAAATAGGCGATGGGCGGCATGGAACCTCTGCCGCTCAGCAAGGCCTTCACGCTGATCGAACCCGGCCCGGTGGTGCTGGTCACCACTAATGACGGGCAACGGGATAATGTGATGACCATCACCTGGACCATGGTGATGGATTTCTCTCCCCGTTTCGCGATCACCACTGGCCCGTGGAATCACTCATGGGAAGCCTTGCGCGACACTGGCGAATGCGTTCTGGCCATTCCCACTGTCGACATGATCGACACCGCAGTGGGCATCGGCATGTGTTCCGGGACCGATACGGACAAATTCGCAAGCTTCGGCCTGACGCGGCTTCAGGCCAGCAAGGTGAAGGCGCCGCTGATCGCCGAATGCCTTGCCAATGTGGAATGCCGGGTGGTGGAAATCATCGAGCGTCACGGGATCGTGGTGCTGGATGGCCTGGCCGCATGGCACGATTCCACAAGGCAGGAAAAGCGAATGGTCCACGCTGTTGGTGACGGGACATTCATCGCGGATGGCGAAGTGCTCGACCGCCGGGAAATGATGCGGGCAAAGATCCCGCCCGGGGTCTGATCGCGGGAACCTGGCGGAAGAGGTGGGATTCGAACCCACGAAGGGCTTGCACCCTTGCCGGTTTTCAAGACCGGTGCCTTCAACCGCTCGGCCACTCTTCCGTCGGCCATGCGGCTAGCGCCCTTTGCGCTGCTTGTCACCGGCCTTTCCCTTAAACAGGAGCGATTTCCTCCTGTTGCCCCGTGACTCTGCAGCCCGATGGCATTAGGCAAAATCAACGAGCGCAATTGCGCCGTTCGGGAGACAATTTCTAGATCCGCGACTGGCCTGACGTGCTGCGGCAGCGGACTGAATGGAGAGACTGGGATGAAACGCCAAATTTTTGCAGCGATCGCCGGATTCACGGCCCTCACGATGGCTACCCCCGCCATGGCTCAGAGCGCTTGCACTCGCGAACAGTTGGACGAGACAGCGCAGAGCTGGATCAACGCTCTGGAGAAGGGCAGCCCGTTCGAAATGGAAATGGGCGAATGGGTCGATTATCGCGAGAACTTCAAGCTTGGCACCCTGTCCGCTCTGTTCACCAAGCCGCGCAAGGTCGACTGGTCGCTCAAGGTGCTCGACACCACGGCGTGCAAGGTCTTCATCGAAACGGTGATGACCGATCCGGAACATCCCTATGTCATGGCCACGCAGATCAATCGCGGCTGGCAGGGCGGCGTTGGCACAATCAACAACATTGCCACTGATGAGGGCGACTGGCTGTTCAACGCGGCCAACACGCTGAAATACGCATCGACAGAAAACTGGTCGGTGATTCCCGAAGGCCAGCGCAACACTCGGCAGGAGTTGATCGCGGCCGCCAATGCCTATCTCGACCTGTTCAATGACAAGAACGTGCAGGTTCCCTGGGGCACGCCCTGCGCGCGCCTTGAAGGCGGCATCTACACCGGCCGTGGTCAGGCGGACGACACTTGCAATGTCGGCGTGCCTTCAGGCGTGAAGCTCGCCTCGCGCGAATATGTGGTGGATGAAGCGCTCGGCACCGTCAGCGTGTTCCTCAAGTTCGGGGAAAAGGCCCGTCCTGACAGCCACCTGTTCCGAATCGAAAACGGCAAGATCCGCTACGTTCACACCGTCACCAATTGCGGCACCGAGGTGAATTGCGGCTTCAAGCCGGTGGACTGGAGCAACCCTCCCGGGCCGCCGCAAGCCAACTGAGCCAACTGACTGAAAATCCCAACGTCCCGTATCGGCGGGGCTTCTAAGGGACCAAGCTTTGTGACAGGGTAAGGATATGAGCCTGCGTAGCCATATTCTTACCCTGTCGTCGTTTCTGGGCCTGTGCGCGCCGTTGACTGGTGCCGTCGCTCAGGAAGTTGTCCAGCCTTTGCCTGCCGGATACGGCACTGCGGAAACGACAGTCGATGGGCTGTCCTTCCCTGCCTACCTCCAGCTTCTGGCTGCCCGGGCGAGGGCCGAAGGCGTCAGCGAAGCAACTATCGCGTCGATGACTTCGGGGCTGACACCCAACAGTCGCGTCGTCTCGCTGGATCGTGCACAGCCGGCAGGCCCTCCGGGGAGCGGCTTTTCTCCCCTTGCTCCCTATATCGCCACTCATGTCGACCGGAACAGGATCGCCGGCGGCCAGCGCGTATTTGCGGCTGCGGCCGACACGGTGCGTCGGGTGGAACAGCAATATGGCGTTCCCGCCCAGATCGTGATCGCCATCTGGGGCCATGAAACGAATTATGGCGGGTATAAGGGCGATTTCGACCTTTCGCGTTCGCTTGCCACACTCGCATGGGAAGGCCGGCGGCGTGAATTGTTCGCGGCCGAATTTGTCGATCTGCTCAAGATCGCGGATAGCGGAGTCTCGCGTGATACGCTGAAGGGAAGCTGGGCCGGGGCCTTCGGCAATCCGCAATTCCTGCCAAGCGTCTATTTGCGCCTCGCGGTGGATGGGGATGGGGATGGCCGCAAGGACATCTGGAACAGCCGCACAGACACGCTTTATTCCATCGCGAATTATTTCCGCGATGCCGGATGGCGGCCCGGCCAGCCCTGGGGCGTAGCTGCGCAATTGCCGCCCGGCTTCAATGTCGATGCCTATAAGGGCGAACTCAATGCACCTGTCTGCCCGCGCGTGCATGAGCGGCACAGCCAATGGAAAACCGTGCGTGAATGGAAGCAACTGGGCGTCACTCCACTCGCTCCCATCGGGGACGATGTGATGGCAAGCGTGTTCCAGCCCGATGGGCCGGGGACGAAATCCTGGCTCTTAACCGGGAATTATAGGGTTATCCTCGAATATAACTGCTCGAACTACTATGCCATGAGTGTCGGGCTGCTTGCTGATGAGATTGCCAAATAAGACCATTGCCTTCGGGCTCGCCTCACTGAGCGCGATTGCCGCTCTGGCGGGTTGCGCAGCTACGAGTGGCGGGGCACGGCCGGATGTGGCTGCAAAGCCTGTAGCCAACGGCCCGGCGGCCGACTACCCGGTGACCGTCGGATTGCCTTATACGGTGGACGGCGTCACCTATACCCCTACCGACATCTGGAATTACGACGAAGTAGGTTACGCATCGGTGGAAAATTCCGGTGGCGATACAATCACAGCTTCGAACCATATCCTGCCGTTGCCGAGCTATGTCGAGGTGACTTCGCTGGAAACCGGCCGAACGATCCTTGTCCGCATCGAGCGGCGCGGTCCGCTTGAAACACATGACGTGATTGCTCTGTCGCCAGGGGCGGCCGAACAGCTCGGCATTTCGCGTAATACGCCTGTGCGCGTGCGGCGCGTGAACCCGCAGGAACCGGAACGAGCGGCTCTGCGCGCCGGAAGCCGTGCGCCGGAGCGGATGGATACGCCGATGTCGCTCGTAGAGGTTCTTAAGCTCAAGCTGCCGAACGGCGGCCCGGCAGCGTCGGTGGCATTGCCAAAGGATGCAATGGCCGCGCTTCAGCAAGCGGAAGCAGCTCCGGCACAAGTCACTGGGCCGGCGGCAATCGCAGCCGCGCCGGAAGCGCCTTCGCAGCCTGTGGCCACGGCGCCGATGCCTGCCCCGATCGCTACGAAGCAGCCCACGCCGGTGGAGCGCAAGTCCGAGCCGGCAGTGGCCGCCGGCCCCAAGCCGGAAGCGAAAGCTTCCGCCAAGCCTGTGGCGGGTTCCTTCGTCGTCCAGGCCGGTGCTTTCTCGACAAGGGAACGGGCGGATAAGGTCGCTAGTGCAATCGGCGGGGATGTGAGCAAAACCGGTTCGCTTTACCGGGTCCGCACCGGTCCGTTTGCCTCGCGCAATGCGGCAGAGGCCTCGCTCGCCAAGGTGAAGGCTGCGGGTTATAGCGACGCTCGAATCTATTCGGGCGGTCAGGGAGGCTAAGCTTCCACCGCAAATGGGGCGGGAGCGAGCTTGAAGTTTACGCGCAGGATCGGCTTGTTGGGGCTGGGTGCGGCATTGGCCGCCATGCCAGGGTCGCTCCATGCCGACCCGGCACCGCCCAATGAAGCCGAAGCGCCCATTGCACTGCTTGTCGATCTCGGTTCCGGGCAGGTGCTGCATCGGCGCGAGGACGACCGGCGCTTTCTGCCGGCCTCTGTCACCAAAGTGATGAGCGCCTATCTCGCATTCGAGATGCTTGACGATGGAAGGCTGAAGGCAGGCCAGACTTTCACCGTTTCACCCCTGCTCGCTGCGAAATGGTCCGGAACAGGCTCGACCCTGTTCCTCAAGGCAGGGGACAAGGTCAGTGTCGATACGCTGATCCGTGGCATCACCACTGTCTCGGCCAATGATGGCGCGGTTCTGCTGGCTGAAGGAGCTGCGGGCTCAGTCGAGAAATGGGTCGCGCTGATGAACCAGACGGCCGCGCGTCTGGGAATGGATGACAGCCATTTCGGCACGCCCAATGGCTGGCCGGACGAGGGGGCGACCTTCGTTTCCGCGCATGATTTGGCCCTGTTGGGCAAAGCGATGATTACCCGGCATCCGCAGCTTTATGCGCGCTATTTCGGCAAGAGCGGGTTCAGCTACAACGGCATTGCCCAGTCCAACCATGATCCCATGGTGGGCATCGTTCGTGGGGCGGACGGGATCAAGACCGGCTACACCCGCGAAGCAGGCTACAACTTCCTGGGGAGCGCGGCACGCGATGGCAGGCGCCTGCTTCTGGTGGTTGCGGGAACCGACAGCGAGGAAGAGCGGGCGCGGATCGCCCGGAATTATGTCGAATGGGGCTATGCCGCATTCGAGCCGCACAAGATATTTCCTGCCGATACCACTATCGGCACGGCCTTGGTTCAGGACGGTTCAACGGACTCCGTGCCATTGCAAACTGCAAGTCCCGTAATCGCTGATCTGCCTTCTGGCGAACGGCCAAAGATCGAGCTTTCCTTGCATTATCGTGGCCCGCTCGTCGCACCGATTGCCGCCGGTCAGAACGTGGCGGAGCTTGAAGTGCGCATTGAGGGGATGGAGCCCTATCGTGTGCCGTTGCAGGCAGCCACAGCAGTGGAAAAGGCCAATCCATGGCAGCGCGTGGTCAATGCCGTGCTAGGCTGGCTTTCGTGAGCATAGGGCGATTCATTGCGCTGGAAGGCGGGGAAGGGGTGGGCAAGTCCACTCAGGCCCGGCTCTTGGCCGAAGCACTGGAGGCGCGCGGAATTTCGGTTGTCCTAACACGTGAACCGGGCGGCACAGCAGGCGCGGAGGCAATCCGCGCCCTTCTGCTCGATCCTCCCGGCAGCGGATGGAACCCGCGCGCCGAGGCACTGCTGTTTGCGGCAGGCCGATCCGATCATGTCGAAAGACTGATCCGCCCGGCAATCGAGGCTGGTCAATGGGTCATTTGCGACCGTTTCATCGATTCCAGTCGCGCCTATCAAGGCGGAGGCGGGGGGCTGTCGGAAAGCGACATCCTCGATCTGCACCGTGTGGGAAGCGAGGGCCTTTTACCTGACCTCACCTTGCTGGTTGAAGTTCCCCCCCAACGCACGGCCGAACGCCTCGCCATGCGTGACGCTGACGGCTCCGACGCTATCGGCGGGCGCGATGCGGCTTATCACGCGCGTGTGGCGGCCGCCTTCTCACGTTTCGCGGAGGAGAATCCCGAACGCTTCGCGAGGATCGACGGAGAAGGCATTCCCGGGGAAATCCATGCCCGTATCATGTCCGCACTCTCTCCCCTGCTGGAGGAGCGGGCGTGAGGCATTCCGGCCATGACGAACCCTGGCGGGCATGGCATGCGGCACTGGCCGGCCCGCGCTTGCATCACGCGTGGATGCTTGCCGGCAAGCGTGGCATCGGCAAGCTTGACTTCGCAATGGCCGCTGCCCGGGAACTTGTGGCCGAAGCCGGAGTGCCTCAGCCCAAGGGCGATCATCCAGACATACTCGTGCTCGAACACCTGCCTGCCAATGCCGAAGAGGAAAAGAAAAAGGCCGAAGGCAAGGAGTGGCAGGCCAAGCGAAATATCTCGATCGATCAGATTCGCGAAATGCAGCACCGGCTCGTGACACGCCCAACTCTGGGCAGCCGCCGCGCAGTAATCATCTCCCCGGCGGATGATCTCGAGAAGGGTGGCGCCAATGCCCTGCTCAAGAGCCTTGAGGAACCGCCGCAGGGAACGTTTTTCCTGCTCGTCACGCATCGCCCGGGACGGCTCTTGCCGACGATCCGTTCCCGCTGCCGCGTGCTCCGCTTTGGGGAGGCCAGGGCCGAGGAAGTTGAGGCCTACCTCGCGCGGGAAGCACCGACAGCGGAACTTGCGGCTCGGGCCCTCGCCGCGAGTGCATCCGCTGGTTCACCGGGTGCGGCGTTGGAATTCCTGTCCCACGATCTGGCTCCAATGCATCGGCTGATGCAGCAAATCCTCGCGCAGGGAGACGATGGCTTCGAATTGCGCGGGAAACTGGCCGATGCAATTGGCCAGCGCCCGTCACGTGAACGCCAAGCGGCTGCCATTGACCTTGCACGTGCCGTGATCGCACAGGAAATGCGCATGGCCTTGCGGGCTCGCATTCCCGCCATCGTGAATGCGCATGGAGAGCTGAACCGGCTCTCGGCTCAGGCGCCGACCTATAATTTCGATCCGGCATTGCTAGTGATGGAAATCGGCAGCTTGCTCGCAGGTGCAGCACAGCCTAGGGAACCGGCCCATGGCTGAACCCTATTACATCACAACCGCAATTTCCTATCCCAATGGCCCGCCACATATCGGCCACGCTTACGAAGCGATCGCGGCCGATGTCGCTGCGCGTTTCCAGCGCCTGATGGGGCGCGAAGTGCGCTTTCAGACGGGGACGGACGAACACGGGTTGAAGATGGCGCAGAAGGCGCGCGATCTAGGCAAGACCCCGCTCGAACTCGCGAGCGAGATGTCCGGCCTGTTCCGCGCGATGTGCGATGGCCTTAACGTTTCCTACGATCGCTTCATCCGCACGACGGAGGATGCCCACCACCGCGCCAGCCAGGCGATCTGGCAAGCGATGGAAGCCAGTGGCGATCTCTATCTGGATCGCTACGAAGGCTGGTACTCGGTCCGCGACGAAGCCTATTACGACGAGAGCGAGCTGGTCGAAGGAGAAGGGGGCGAAAAGCTCTCGCCGCAGCACACGCCGGTCGAGTGGACGGTTGAGGAGAGCTGGTTCTTCCGCTTGTCGAAGTATCAAGAGCCGCTGCTGCAGCTCTATCGCGACAATCCGGAGTTCATTCAGCCTGAAAGCCGCCGCAACGAAGTGATGCGCTTTGTGGAAGGTGGCCTGCGCGATCTTTCCGTCAGCCGCACCAGCTTTGACTGGGGCGTGAAGGTGCCGAGGAATGAAGACCATGTGATGTATGTGTGGGTTGACGCCCTCACCAATTACATCACCGGGGTTGGCTATCCGGACGATACGGAGGAATTCCGCAAGTTCTGGCCTGCCAATGTCCACCTGATCGGCAAGGACATTGTCCGCTTCCATGCGGTCTATTGGCCTGCCTTCCTGATCAGCGCGGGCATTGCCGTGCCTCATCAGGTTTTTGCGCACGGTTTCCTGCTCAATCGCGGGCAGAAGGAATCGAAGTCGCTTGGCAATGTAACAGATCCTATGGAACTGGCCGAGCGCTACGGGGTCGATACCTTGCGCTACTTCCTGCTGCGCGAAGTTACCTTCGGGCAGGATGGTAGCTATTCTACGGAAGCTATTGTAACTCGGGCAAATGCTGAACTAGCAAACAGCTTCGGTAATCTGGCGCAGCGCGTGATGAGCTTCATAGCCAAGAATTGTGGCGGCGTGTTCACCGCGGTAGCCCCGGTTGCGGATGCCGATGCGGAATTGCGGGCAAAGGTCAATTCGGCCTGCGCCGTCGATCTTCCGGAGGCCTTCGGCAAGCTGGCATTCACAGCCGGGCTGGAAGCATGGATGCAGGCAGTCTACTCCTGTAACGCCTATATCGACGAACAGGCCCCTTGGGCCTTGCGTAAGACCGATCCTGAGCGGATGGAGCGCGTACTGGCAACCCTGTGCGGATGCATTCGCGATCTTGCCGTCGCTGTTTCGCCTGTGACACCCGCAGCTTCCGCAAAAATCCTGGACGCACTTGGCGTTCCGGCCGAGGCGCGGACCTTTGCGGCACTGAGTTCCGATCCTGCATTGGGTGAAATCCGCGTCGACAATCCCACTCCGGCCTTCCCCCGGCTTGAAATGCCGGTGGAGGAGGGCGCCTGATGCTGATCGATAGCCACTGCCACCTGGAATATAAGGGGCTGGTGGAAGAACAGCAGTCCGTGCTCGAAAGGGCACGTGCCGCTGGCGTGCACGGCTTTCTCAACATCTCCACCCGCCAGAGCGAATGGGATAGAGTGGTCGGCACTGCCGCGCGCGAGCCAGACGTCTGGGCCAGTGTCGGCATTCACCCCCATGAGGCGGATGGTCACGCCGATCTGGGGGCGGCTGTTCTGCTTGCGGCGACCGAACACCCCAAGGTGATCGGCATTGGCGAAACCGGGCTGGACTATTATTATGACAAATCCGACCGAGAGGTTCAGCAGGATCTGTTTCGCGTTCATATCGGCGTAGCACGGGAAACCGGACTTCCCCTGATCATCCACACGCGTGACGCGGAAGAAGATACGGCCGCTATCCTGCGCGAGGAAATGGGGAAGGGCGCGTTTCCGGCCCTGATCCACTGCTTCACTGCTTCGGCCGATTTCGCTCGGATCGTTCTCGATCTGGGGCTGAGCATTTCGATTTCAGGAATCGTGACGTTCAAGAACGCCAAAGATCTACAGGAAGTCGCCGCATGGATCCCGCAGGAGCGCCTGCTTGTCGAAACTGACAGCCCGTTCCTGGCGCCCGTTCCGCATCGCGGGCGGCCTTGCGAACCGGCATTCGTGGCGGATACGGCAGCATTTGTTGCCGGTTTGCGCTCCGAACCTGTTGAGAAGCTGGCAGAATATACCACACGCAACTTTCATGCTTTGTTCCAGAAGGCTGCGGCGTGAAGGTTCTGCTTCTCGGTTCGGGAACGTCCACGGGCGTTCCGCGCATTGGCAATGATTGGGGTGATTGCGACCCGTCGGAACCACGCAACCGGCGTACACGCGTTTCGATCCTCATCGAAAACGACGCTGGAAACCGCTTGCTGGTGGATACCTCGACCGATTTGCGGCAGCAATTGCTGACAAACGGCATCGATCGGATCGACGGCGTCTTCTGGACGCATGATCACGCGGACCATTGCCACGGAATCGATGACCTGCGGGTCATGCGTTATGGCCGTGGCGGACCAATTGCAGGCTTTGCCTCGACGGAAACCGTGCATCGCCTGCGACAGCGCTTCGGTTATGTCTTTGCCGGACAATACGGTTATCCCACCATCGTGGAACTGGAAGTTCTGGACCGGTTGAAATGCCATGCCGGCTTTGGCCTGCGCTGGTGCCAGATGCCACATGGGCCGACTGAGACGACAGCATATCGGTTTGAGTGCGATGGCAAGTCCATTGGGTATGCCACTGATTATAGTGCTATTACTGCGCCAATGGTAGAGCTGTTCATGGACGTGGACATCTTGGTGAGCGACTGCCTGCGCCGCGAGCCTCATCCAACCCACGCGCATCTTGCCATGGCTATTGAACTGAGCAACGCCTGCCGTGCGGGAACGACAATCCTGACGCATCTGGACAAGAGCATGGATTACCGCATGCTCCAGTCCGAAGTACCGCCGGGCGTACTCGTCGGTTATGACGGAATGGTTCTGGAGGCCTAGGATGTACGGCAGTTGGGTATCGGTCGTCGCTTTGCTTGCATGGTTGGTACTCGCGGTCAGTGCATATTCCGGCCTGCGACTTGGTTGGAGCAAGAGCTTGGTTATGGCGTTGACCTGGGCCGCAATTTTCAGTTCGATGGCGGCCATCATCACATGGATCGGTGTATGACGGATGAGGCCAAAATGAGGGCGAAATCCCTACTTCGGCCTGATGTTGATTTAACATAATACTTATTATCGTTCTTGCGTAGAGAGCCATGTCCGAGCAATTGAACCGCCTCCTCCGTATCATGGCCCGCCTGCGCGACCCGCAGAATGGTTGCGAATGGGACATAGCCCAGAATTTCCGGACAATTGCTCCTTATACGATCGAAGAAGCCTACGAAGTCGCGGACGCAATCGAACGTAATGATATGGCGGAATTGCGCGGCGAATTGGGAGACCTTTTGCTTCAGGTTGTCTTCCATGCACGTATGGCTGAGGAAGCCGGTCATTTCACCTTCGAGGATGTCGCACGGTCGATCTCTGAGAAGATGGAGGCCCGCCACCCGCATGTTTTCGGCGAAGGAAATTCTCCCGGCTGGGAGTCCCTCAAGGAACAGGAACGCGATGCTGCTGGAGCGACAAGCGCGATGGACGGCGTTGCGCGGGCTTTGCCGGCGTTGTTGCGGGCAGAAAAATTGCAGAAGCGGGCTGCGCGGGTGGGTTTTGATTGGCCCGACACCGAGGGGCCGACAGCCAAGCTGATTGAAGAAATGGCGGAATTGCGCGAGGCAGACGCGGAATCCCAGCTTGAGGAAGCGGGCGACGTCCTGTTCGCCGCCGTCAATCTGGTTCGTGCCTATGGCATCGCGCCGGAAGAAGCCCTTCGTGCCACGAACGACAAGTTCGAGCGTAGATTTCGCGCAATGGAAGAGCTTTCTTCAGGTAAATTCAAAGAGTTGGACCTTGAAACGCAGGAAGAGCTCTGGCAGCGGGTGAAAGCGGCTGAGCGGGCGCACAAAGGCACCTGACGGCAGGAGAAGGCCGCTCAAAGTGACGAATAGCGCCCGAATTCCTTTGGGGTGAGCCGCACCATCATCCGCATGCGAGCCCCCTCCTCCGTCTCGACCTGTTGCTCGGCCAGAACCTCGCCGTGTGCGTGTAGCCACGCGAGGCGTTGGCCATCGCTGACAGGCAACACAAACTCGTAGGTTTTTGCGTTTTCTGTCAGTTGCTTGCCGAGCAATTCAAACAGTGTTTCCAACCCCAGGCCGGTTGCAGCCGAGATCGGCACGATACGCTCTTCACCCTGGGCCACTTCGCCGAGCTCCTTGCGGCGTTCGTCGTCCAGCAAATCCCACTTGTTCCATGCTTCGACGATGGAAATCCGGCTCTCGCCCCCTTCCCCGTCGATCACACCAAGATCGGCGAGAATTTCGAGCACTTGGGTTTTCTGCGTGCCATTTGCGGGGTTGGCCATGTCGCGCACATGCACGATGATGTCCGCGGCCGTTACTTCCTCCAGCGTCGCACGAAAGGCCGCGACAAGCTGGGTCGGCAGGTCGGAAATGAACCCCACCGTGTCCGACAGGATTGCCTTTTCGACCCCCGGCAGGCGGATTGCGCGCATCGTCGGGTCCAGCGTGGCGAAAAGGAGATCTTCCGCCATCACATCTGCGCCGGTTACCCGATTGAAAAGCGTGGATTTTCCTGCGTTTGTATACCCCACCAGCGCGATCACCGGCCAGGGTGCCTTGCCGCGCCGTTCGCGGTGGAGCGCGCGGGTCTTTCGGACCTGATCGAGTTCCTTGCGCAGCCGGCCCATGCGGGTGCGGATCATGCGCCTGTCGGCCTCGATCTGGGTTTCACCCGGGCCGCCAAGGAAGCCGAAGCCGCCCCGCTGGCGTTCAAGGTGAGTCCAACTGCGGACAAGCCGGCTCTGTTGATAATCGAGATGCGCCAGTTCGACCTGAAGCCGCCCTTCGGCAGTTGCCGCGCGTTCGCCGAAGATTTCCAGGATCAGCCCGGTGCGGTCGATCACCTTGCGCTTGAGCTTTTCCTCAAGATTGCGCTGCTGGATCGCACTGAGCGCGCCGTCGACAATGACGAGTTCGGCCTCTTCCAGCGTGCAAGCCGTAGCTATGCGCTCGATCTGGCCCTCGCCGAACAGGGTGGCCGCGCGCACGTCGCGAATAGGCACGATAAAGGCTTCCGCGACGACAATGCCGATCGCGAGGGCGAGGCCCTTGGCTTCTTCAAGCCGGGCCTCCGGTTCCTCGCTTCGACGTTGTCCGCGGATGTCCGGGCACACAACGATGGCGCGCGCACCGCGCGTCACCTCGCCGGCAAGTTCATCGGTAAAGCTCAGTCGCTGTCGCCTTCCCCGTCCCAATCGCCGGTCAGGTCGACAGGCGAAGCGGGCTGGATGGTAGAGACTGCATGCTTGTATGCAAGCTGTACGAAGCCTTCACGCTCGAGCAGCATGCAGAACAGGTCATAGGCGGCGATCCGCCCCTGCAGCATCACGCCATTCACCAGGAACATGGTCACACTTACGCTGGCATCGCGTACGCTACCCAGGAACACGTCCTGAAGCAGGCGCTGCTTCTTGCCGCCGTCGACGCCCGAAGCGAATTGTTCCGCATCAACCGGCGCACTGGGCATGATCGTGGAAATCGCGTGCTTGTACACAAGCTGCGACTGGCCATCGCGACGAAGAAGAATCGAGAAATTGTCGAACCAGGTGACGATTCCCTGCAACTTCACGCCCTTGACGAGGAACATCGTCACCGGTGTCTTGTTCTTGCGCAGCAGATTGAGAAATGCGTCCTGAAGGCTCTGCCCTCCCTTCGCTGCAGTAGCCGCAGGTTTTGCGGCAGCAGGTTCGGGGGCCGGCTTAGGCCGTGCCGAGAGGGTTCTTCCGGTCATGAAACTGACTCCTGTTGTTGGCAGCCGCGATTGCGGTTCCGCATTCTGGCTGCCTCGCCCTTGCACCGCGCAACACGGATTCGGACGTTACAGCCGGATAGCAAATTGAGTGTAATGCCAGATCATCAGCAGCGGCAAGATTTTTGTGCAACTGCGAACAATCCTGTCATGTTCAGGCGTGCCGAAATTGAGATCGGCTCAACCCTGATCCTCCCCTTCCCTCTCGCCCATTCCCAGCAGCTTGAGCTTGCGGTGCAGGGCCGAGCGTTCCATGCCGATAAAACCGGCTGTTTTCGAGATGTTGCCAGAGAAACGGCGGATCTGGATGCGCAGATATTCCCGTTCAAAGCTCTCGCGTGCCTCCCTCAGGGGGACGCCCATCAGCGAGGTAATGCCCGGCCCGCCATCCATCTTCCCACCAGTGATTTCGGGCGGAAGCATATCAGGCTCGATCCTTGCCAGGCGATCGCGAGGGGTCAGGATCACTGTCCTTTCGATCACGTTGCGCAACTGGCGGACATTGCCCGGCCAGTCATAGGCCTGCAGCGCGGCCATCGCCTCAGGGCTGACGGTCGGTGCTTCAACGCCCTGTTCGGCCGAATAGCGGGTGAAAAAGTGATCGGACAGGCTGGGAATATCCTCCCGCCGCTCAGCCAGAGGCGGAATCCCGACGGGCACGACGTTGAGGCGGTAAAACAGATCCTCACGGAAGCGCTTGTCGGCGATTTCCTTTTCCAGATCGCGCGAGCTGGACGAAACAACCCGGACGTCGACGGCGATCTGCCGGGTGCCGCCCACGCGCACGAAACTCTGCTCGGTCAGCACACGCAAGATACGCGCCTGAGTGCTTTCGGGCATGTCGGCCACTTCATCGAGATAGAGCGTGCCGCCATCTGCCATTTCGAGAAGTCCGGCCCGAACCAGTTTGCCTTCTGCCTCTTCCCCGAACAGCTCCTGTTCGAAGCGTTCTGGAGTGATGCGGGCGGAATTGACTGTGACGAAAGCCTTGTCGGCACGCGGGCTCCACGAATGGAGCAGGCGGGCGGCCACTTCCTTGCCGGCACCCGCAGGCCCACTGATGAGCACCCGGCTGCCCGTATTGGCAACCCGCTTCAGCGTTGCGCGCACCTGATTGATGGCGCTGGAATTGCCGGTGAACTCGTCATTGTTGATCAGCCCTTCCCTCAGGCGGGCATTTTCGCGGCGCAGGCGTTCGGTCTCGGTCGCCCGATGAACGAGATGGAGCAGGCGCTCTGCCTCGAACGGCTTTTCAATGAAATCGAGCGCCCCCCGGCTGACCGCGGACACGGCCGTGTCGATATTGCCATGGCCTGAGAAGATGATCACCGGCAGTTCCGGCTCACGCTGCTTAATCGCGTCCAGCACTTCCAGCCCGTCCATCGGGCTGCCGTGGAGCCACACGTCCAGCAGGACGAGGCTGGGCCGTCGCTCGTCCACGGCCCTGAGGGCGGAGGTGCTGTCACCGGCCGTGCGGCATTCGTAGCCCTCGTCGCTCAGCACGCCGGCGACCAGTTCGCGAATGTCCCGCTCGTCGTCCACCACGAGGATGTCGAGGGCCATCAAATCTTCTCCATCTTCAAACGGGCCGTCATTCTGCCGCCTCGCTGCCTTGGCGGGCGGAAAGCGGATCGCGGGCAAATCGCAGGGTTACGCGTGTGCCGCCGCTTTCGGCGGAAGTGAAACTCATCTCCCCGCCATGTTCTTCAACGATCTTGTTCACGATTGCGAGACCAAGGCCGGTGCCCTTCTCGCGCGTGGTCACGTAAGGTTCCACGATCCGTTCACGGTCTTGCGGCAGGCCGATACCGTTGTCCTCAACCGTCACGGTGAAGGAATCGTCGGTGTAGCCCGCGCAAACGGCAATGCGGCCGCGATAATCGGGTTCGGCATCGCGCGATCGCGCTTCGATTGCCTCTGCCGCGTTCTTCAGCACATTGGTCATCGCCTGACCGAACTGGTGACGGTCGCAGGCAACGGGATGGGTCTGTTCCTCGGCGTCGAAACTATAGCTGATCTCGGGGTGGCCAACTTCCTGCAGGAACAGGGACTGGCGCACCAGATCGACCGGATCTTCTTGCCGGAACACGGGCTTGGGAAGGCGGGCGAAGCTTGAGAACTCGTCCACCATCTTGCGCAGATCGCCTACCTGCCGGATGATCGTGGCGGTCAGTTCCTCGAACAATTCGGTATCGGTCAGAATCTGACGGCCATAGCGGCGCTTGAGCCGTTCCGTGGCAAGCTGGATCGGAGTGAGCGGGTTCTTGATTTCATGCGCGATGCGCCGCGCCACGTCAGACCAGGCCGCCTGGCGCTGATCCAGCAATTGCCGGGTAATGTCCTCAAAGGTGATGACTTGCCCTTCGGCGGCAGGCGCAATTTTCACAGCAAGAGTAAGCAGTTCCCCATTCTTGTTGTACTGGACCAGCCCGCTGGAAAGATGGGCATCCAGCATGGCCGCGATTTCCGGCCCGATCTCTGCGAGTTTCAGGCCGACCGGGGCGGGACCGACACGGTCCAGCAGCAGCTTCTGCGCAGAGCTGTTCATCAGCAGGACGTTGCCCTGCTCATCGACGGAAACGATCCCGGCGGTAATCGATTCCAGCACGGTTTCGATGAAGGCGCGCCTTTCCTCCAGCTGCTCGTTGGCATTCATCAGCGCTGTTGTTTGCTGCTCGATCTGAGCAGTCATGCGGTTGAATGCCCGGTTGAGCAGGCCGATTTCATCAGGGCCAGTGCGCCCTTCCACGCGCAGGGCGTAATTGCCCTGCCCAACTTCGCGAGCAGCGCCGACCAGATCCGTCAACGGGCGAACCTGCCGGTCGGCGAAGCGCAGGGCGAACCAGATTGCGAGGCCCACCAGCCCAAGCGAAACAAAGAACAGCAGCAGATTGAAGCGCAATTGCAGCTTGCGGGCGCTGGAGGTGAGAACCTCGTAAGTGGATACGACGCTCTGGGCGCGCTTCCACTGGCTCAGGGCCAGCGCATCGGAATTTCGGGCGTTATAGAGATAGACCCCTGCCCCGCGGTCAATCGCCGCCACGGCCTCGATCCGGTCCTCGCTGGCGGTCACGACCACGTCTTCGCCGGCATCGATCTTCGGCAGGGCTTCTCCCACCACGCGCTTGACCAGATCGTCCTCATCAGGATCGACAATGGCCGCGATGTTGAAACCGCCTTCAGGGCGCTTTTGCACAATTGCGCTGCGGTTGATCTCGCGCGCTGTGGCCTGAAGGTAATATTGCTCGGGGAACTCAGCGCTGGTGAGGGAATAGCGAGTCAGAACATAGCGCAAGTCACCTGCCATGGCGGTGGTGTTGTCGGCCAGTTGCCGCTGGTTCTGGTCGTAATATCCACGCGCAAGCTCGTTCGCCGTCTCGATGATGCCGCGCTGCCTGTCGGAAAACCAGAATTCCACGCCGGTCTGGAACAGGAACGATGCGAAGATCGACACGAGCAGTGTCGGAATCGCCGCGACGAGCGAGAAGAAGAACACCAGGCGGACATGCAGCCGCGCGGTCTTGCCGCCCGCCCTGCGGATCGCGATGCGGCGGCCGACCAGCACCAGCAAAGTCATGGCGGGGATCAGCGTGCCGATCAGCAGCGCGGCCGCTTCGCCCGAGGGAACCAGCCCCCCGCGGATTGGCTGGCCGAACAGTTTAGCCCAGCTCCACACCACCATCACTGCCAGGGTTATGGCAGAGAGAACTTCCAATATGCCGAAGATGTTCGCCCGCCTCGCGCTAACAAGCGCACGGCGTGACCAGCGCGGCCAGCTCCGGCCCTTGGAAATATGCGCATCAGGCATCGTTGCCGGGTTACAACTGCCCTGTTGCAAATTTGCAAGCACTTTTCTCAAAGGCGCGGCGAGCCGTGCCTTTCAGCCCCTCCGGACGAAACGTTCCGGGTCTATCTGAAGCTCGTCGAGACGTTTGCGCAGGGTATTGCGGTTGATTCCCAGCAGATGAGCAGCTCGCAACTGGTTGCCGCTCGTCTCGGCCAGCGCATGTTCGAACAGCGGCTTTTCGAAAGCCGCCAGCGCCGCGTGATACAGGTTGCCTTCCGCAGGCAGTGCTGCTGCAAGCCAGTTTGCAAGCGCGCCGGCAAATGTCACCCCCTCCAGCGGGACAGCGGGCGCGGCAGGGCGTTCCTCCAGCATCGCCAGCACTGTCGGCGCATCGATCATTTCCTCGCGCGCAAGCAACGCAAGCCGGAACACGAAGTTCTTCAGTTCGCGCACATTACCGCGCCAGGGCTGCCGCATCAGCACCTCGCCCGCGTCCTGAGTCAATTGGTGGCGAGGCAGGCCTTCCTCTGTCGCCTGCAGCAGGAAGTGCCTTGCCAGTGCCTCGATGTCCCCCGCCCGCTCGCGTAGCGGTGGCAGCTGGATCGGCACGACATTGAGCCGGTAGAACAGATCTTCACGGAACTGGCCGGCAGCGATCATCGGCGCCAGATCGCGATTGGTAGCCGCGATGATCCGCACATCGATGTCGATTTCCTCGCGGCCGCCCACGCGGCGAATACGGCCAGACTGAAGAGCGCGCAGCAGGCGCGTCTGGGCTTCAGCCGGCATGTCCCCGATTTCATCGAGGAACAATGTCCCACCGCTCGCCTGCTCGAACTTGCCGATGCTGCGCGCGACTGCGCCGGTGAACGAGCCCTTTTCGTGTCCGAACAGCTCGCTTTCGATCAATTCCCGAGGAATGGCGGCCGTGTTCACGGCCACGAACGGCCCCTTTGAGCGATGGCCGAGCTGGTGAATCGCCTCGGCAACCAGTTCCTTGCCTGTTCCGCTTTCACCAAGGATCAGCACGGTGAGGTCGTTCCTCAGCACGCGCGTGATCATGCGATAAACGCCCTGCATCGCCTGACTGCGGCCCACCAGCGGCAAGCCCTCGCCCGTTGGCGCGCCACTGTCGCCGCCGCTGTCGCGGCTATCCGCGGCCTGACGGGCTGCACGCACCAGTTCGTCCAGGTCGAATGGCTTGGGGAAATATTCGAAGGCGCCGGTGTCGCTGGCCCGAACCGCCGTATCGAGCGTGTTCTGGGCAGAGAGAATTATCACGGGCATATCGGGATAGGCGCTGCGTACTTCGCCCAAGGTCTCGATCCCGTCGCCATCGGTCAGCATGATGTCGGTCAGCATCACGTCATAGCGATTACCTGCCAGCAGCCGGTCACGCTCCGCGATGGAATCGCAACGATCGACCGTGAAACCGTCATCCTGCAATGCCGCAGTAGTGACGAGCGCGATCGAGGTATCGTCCTCGACCAGCAATGCACGCCTCGCCATTCCAGCCCCCTGTTCTTTATCGCGCAACGGGTAGATGGACCTTGAAGTGGGTCCACCCTTCCGTGTCGTCGCGTTCGTGGCTGATGCGGCCGTCCATGTCGCGCACCAGCTTGTTAACCAGAGCGAGCCCCAGCCCCTGTCCGTTCTTCTTCGATGAGACGAATGGCTCGAAAATATGATCGCGCAGCGCCGGATCGATGCCCGGACCATTGTCGCTCACCCTCACCTCGATCGGCAGCTTCACCGGCCGGCCGAGGCGCAGTGCCGTGAGGACGAGCCCTGAGACGAAGCGGGTGCGAATGATGATCTGGGGTCGTTCGACATTACGGCAGGCATCGCGTGCATTGGAGATGAGATTGATCAGCACCTGCACCAGGGCATCCTCGTTCCCAAGCACCTGCGGCAGCGAAGGGTCGAATTCCTCGCGAATATCAACGTCGTTGTCCCCTTGGGCACGAAAGACGTTGATTGCCCGGCGGACCGCCTCATGCAGGTTACACGGCGCCACTGGCTCAGGCTGTTCGCGGCCGAGCGATTGCATTCGGTCAACCAGCTTGGCAATCCGGTCCACCTCGTCGGCAATAAGCTGGGTCAGTGCCTTGTCGCCGTCTGAAAGCTTGCGGCCAAGGAGTTGTGCCGCGCCGCGAATGGCCGAAAGTGGATTCTTGATCTCATGGGCAAGGATTGCCGGCGCGCGCAGGGGCGGTTCGTCCCCCTCCCCCAGCGTTTCCGTGGCGCGGACATCGTTCATCGCCAGCATCTGCCAGCCCGGATGGTTGATGACCGGCGAGAGGATCAGGTCGAGCTTGTGCTCTACTGCCCCAATACGTGTTTTTACTGATAGGGCCGTGATCTGGGATTCTGCCCGATCCAGCCATTCGTAAAAGCGCGCTTCCTCAAACTGCGCGACATCGTTCAGCTTGCGACCGACAAGGCGCTTGGCGCCGATGCCGATCAATTGCTCCGCCGCCGGATTGGCGCCTTCGATGACGAGACCCGGCCCGAGCAGAAGGACGGCACTCGAAAGGCTCGCCAATTGTTCCGCAGGCTGGGGAAATCCACTCACGCCGCGCGCAGTCCTTCGGGCGCGGCGAGGAAGGGTTCATAGAACCGTTCAAGTTCGCCCAGCACCTGATCCGCATCGTCGATGAAGTTCACGAAATTGCGGAAATCGGCCGATCCGTGCAGGCCCTTGGTGTACCAGCCCAGATGCTTGCGGGCGATCTTCACCCCGGCTTCGCGGCCGTAGTGATCCAGCATGGCGTTATAATGCTCAACCATCACCGCATATTGTTCGGCAATGCCCGGCGTCGGCACTTTCTCGCCAGTTTGGAGCCAATGCATTACCTGGCCGAGCAGCCACGGCTTGCCATAGGCGCCCCGCCCGATCATCACGCCATCGGCGCCGCTCTGTTCAAGCGCCGTTGCCGCATCTTCCTCGCTGCATATGTCGCCATTGACGATCACCGGCAGCGAAACGGCTTCCTTCACATTGCGCACGAAGGCCCAGTCGGCCTCGCCCTTGTACATCTGGTTGCGCGTGCGGCCGTGGACCGTGATCATCTTCGCGCCGAGATCTTCCGCGATATGGGCCAGTTCCGGCGCGTTAAGGCTGGTGTGATCCCAGCCCATGCGCATCTTCACCGTAACCGGCACGGAAACAGCCTTCACTGTCGCTTCGATCAGTTGGGCGGCCAGCGGCAGATCGCGCATCAGCGCGCTGCCCGCATCCCCATTGACGACCTTCTTCACCGGGCAACCCATATTGATGTCGATAATCGCGGCGCCGCGATCCTCGTTGAGCTTGGCCGCTTCGCCCATTTCGGCCGGGGTGCAGCCGACCAGCTGCATCGATACCGGCTCTTCCACCGGATGCCATGCGGCCTTCTGCAAGGACTGGCGCGTTTCGCGGATCATGGCGGGGCTGGCGATCATCTCGGTGACGTTGAGGCCCGAGCCATAGCGGCGCACCAGCGTCCGGAACGGCATATCCGTAACGCCCGTCATCGGCGCGAGCACGACCGGAGTATCGATCGTGACAGGCCCGATCTGGATCGGCTTGAGCCGGGGAGTATGGGTCGGAATAGTCATATTTGCTGGCGTGCCTAAAAAACGGGCAGCGCATAGTGGATTGCGGAGCAGCCTGCAAGCAGCTACCCGCCCGGCCCATGGGCCAGGCTTCCCCCCTTCCCGCTTTTGCAGCGGTAATCGTCGCTGCCGGCAAGGGCCTGCGTGCCGGGCAGCCGCTGCCCAAGCAGTTCGCCATTTGGCAGGGCAAGCCGGTTCTGCGCCATTCGGCGGAAGCTTTGGCAGCTGCGGGGGCGATGCCGATTGTCGTCGCCATTCCCGAATGCGCTGAAGAGATCGCAACTGCCGCGCTGCATGGAATTGCCGGAATTCAATTCGTCATCGGCGGAGAAACCCGTCAGGATTCGGTTCGGAGCGCACTGGAAGCACTGGAAAGTGCAGCGCCGCAATTCGTGTTGATCCACGATGCTGCTCGCCCCAACCTTCCGCGAGAGGTGATCGCGCGGCTGCTTGATGCGCTCCAAGGCCATCCCGGCGCCATTCCTGCCCTGCCCGTGGTGGACAGTCTCGCATTCGACGAAGGCGGCCTTATGGCCGGCAGCGCCCCGCGGGAGGCTCTGCGCCGGGTGCAGACTCCGCAGGCGTTCCGCTATGCAAACATACTCTCTGCCCATCGCGCATGGACAGGCCCCAGCAATGCGGGAGACGATGCGCAAGTGGCCCGCGCAGCCGGTAATAGGGTTGCGCTGGTCGAAGGGGATGAGACACTGCGCAAACTGACATTCGCGGAGGATTTCATGGACGACTTGACTCCAATCCGGGTCGGCACCGGCTATGACGTCCACCGCCTTGCCGAAGGCGAGGAGCTATGGCTGTGCGGCGTGAAGATCGACCATTCCATGGGCCTTGCCGGGCATAGCGATGCCGATGTGGCGATCCATGCCGCAGTGGACGCCATCCTGGGCGCACTGGCACTGGGCGACATCGGCCAGCATTTCCCACCCAGCGACCCGCAATGGCGCGGCGCCTCATCCGACCGCTTTCTGGCGCATGCCATGCACCTTGCGGCACAAGCGGGCTATCGCCTTGGCAATCTGGACGTCACCATCATTTGCGAGGCGCCCAAGATCGGCCCGCATCGGGACGCCATGCGCGGGAGACTTGCGCAGATCGCGGGCGTTGACATTGGATGTGTGAGCGTGAAGGCAACAACTACGGAACGGCTCGGCTTTGCCGGGCGACGCGAAGGCATCGCCGCGCAAGCTGCCGCCACGATGATCAGGCAGGCCCGATAGGAGCATGTCCATGGCCAGATACCGCGCAGCCCTCGCCGCGCTGACACTATCCGCTTTTACGCAAGCATCTGTCGCGCAGGCAGCTGACAGCGTTCCATGCGTAAGCGGCGCGGAGGCCGCGGCATTGTTCGTCTATGTCGTGCCGCCGACGATCGAGGCTGTGGGCAATAGCTGCGAGGGGCGCCTGAGTGCGAACGGCTTCATGGCGACCGGAAGCCGGAAGCTATCCGCTCGCTATGCAGCCTTGCAGGACGAGAACTGGCCCAAAGCCAAGCGTGCCGCACTGGCCCTGTTCACCATGGCCAATGGCAATGGGAAGCCTGCGAACACACAGTCGCAGGCCATGGGTTTCGACCCGGCCAAGATATTCCAGAACTTGCCTGACAATGTTGCCCGCCCGCTGGGCGATGCATTGATCATGCAGAAAGTGGCCGAACAGGTCCGGCCCGAGAAATGTGGCCAGATCGAACTGGTGCTGAGCGCAATGTCCCCCATCGAGCCACGTGATGCCGGCGCCCTGCTGGGCGCGGTGGCCAATCTGGTTGGGATGGAAAACCTGCGCGTGTGCAAAGTGGATTGAATATGCCTGATACTCTCCTCCCCAAATCCCTCGTCGATCTTGCTACCCGCGTGATCGAGGAAAATGCGATCGCCGGGCGCAAGGTTGCCGTGGCAGAGAGCTGCACCGGCGGGCTGGTATCTGCCGCTTTGACCGAAATTCCCGGTTCCTCAGCCGTGTTCGACCGTGGTTTCGTGACCTATTCGAACGAAGCCAAGCAGGAGATGCTTGGGGTCAAGGGCGACATCATCGAAGCCTTCGGCGCAGTCTCCATCGCCTGCGTCTACGCCATGGCGCAAGGCGCGCTTGAGCGTAGCGAGGCCGATGTGGTGGTGGCAATCAGCGGGATCGCCGGGCCGGATGGCGGCACGGAAATGAAGCCGGTGGGCACGGTCGTTTTCGCACGTGCCATACGGGGTTCGGAAGAGAAGGATGCCGAGCAGCGGATTTTCGAAGAGAAGGACCGCGGCGGCGTGCGCCGTCACGCCGCGCTGGTGGCTCTGGAACTGCTGCTGCCGTAAAGATCGCTGGCGCGCGCCTCGAAGGCGGCAACCATCTTATGGAACGCCCGGTCGACATATTGGCCGGCCAGTGCTTCGAAAATGCGATTCTTGAAGGTGAAATCCACGGCGAAGCGGATTTCGCAGCCGCCATCTTCGGTAGGTGCAAAGGTCCAGCGATTGTCGAGATCGCGCATCGGCCCGTCGACATAGATCACTTCGATGGACTTCGGCCGATCCTTCAGCACGCGCGAAGTGAACTTTTCGCGCAGCGCCTTGAAGCCTACCAGCAGGTCCGCCACCATCTCGCTTTCGCTGTCGGATTTGACGCGCACGCCCACCACCCATGGCAGGAATTCGCCATAGCGGGCGACATCCGCCACCAGGTCGAACATCTGTTCAACGCTGTAAGGCATACGCTTCGTTTCACGGATTGAGGGCATCAGGCCTTCGCCGGTTTCGCCTTGGCCAGCTTTGCTTCGCGCGCGGCGCGCATCTGGGCGAAATCGTCCCCTGCGTGATAGCTGGAACGGGTAAGCGGAGTGGCCGCCACCTGCAGGAAGCCCTTGGCCCGCGCAATCGCGCCATAGGCATCGAAGGTCTGCGGAGTGACGAATTCCTCTACCTTCGCGTGCTTCGGCGTGGGCTGCAGATACTGGCCCATGGTGATGAAATCGACATCGGCGCTGCGCATGTCGTCCATCACCTGATGTACTTCCAGGCGCTGTTCGCCAAGGCCCAGCATGATCCCGCTCTTGGTGAAGATCAGCGGATCGTGGCGTTTCACTTCTTCCAGCAGGCGCAGGGAGGCGTAATAGCGCGCGCCCGGCCGGATCGTGGGATAAAGCCGCGGCACGGTTTCCAGATTGTGGTTGTAGACGTCCGGCCCGGCGGCGCAGATCGCTTCCACTGCCTCACGCATCTTGCCGCGGAAATCGGGCGTGAGAATTTCAATAGTCGTGTTCGGCGTCGTGCGGCGCAGGGCTTCGATCACCTTCACGAACTGCCCCGCCCCACCATCGGGCAGATCGTCGCGATCCACTGATGTGATGACGATATGTTCAAGGCCCATCTTCGCGGCGGCCACCGCCACGTTCTCAGGCTCCATCGGATCGACCTTGCGCGGCATGCCCGTCTTCACGTTGCAGAAGGCGCAGGCCCGAGTGCAGACATCGCCCAGGATCATCACCGTGGCGTGCTTCTTGGTCCAGCATTCACCGATATTGGGGCAGGCCGCTTCCTCGCACACCGTATTCAGCCCAAGGGTGCGCATCAGATCACGCGTTTCTTGATAGCCTTTGCTGACCGGGGCCTTCACCCTGATCCAGTCTGGCTTGCGCGGGCGTTCCTGCTTCGGCGTCGAGGAGAGGTCATTCATGCGGCCCATCTAGGCCCGAGGGTTGCAAGCCGCAAGCGCAGGCGGCATGGCAATTTCATGACCGCGCCCGAATCCCCCGAACTCGACGCTCTCATTGCCGGCTATCGGCGTTTTCGTGAGGGCCGCTGGCATCCGCAACATGATCGCTGGGCGCAATTGCGCGAAGGGCAAAGCCCGAAGGTGATGATCATCGCCTGTTCGGACAGCCGTGTCGATCCGGCGCAGGTGTTCGATGTCGATCCCGGCGAAGTGTTCGTGGTCCGCAATGTGGCCGCGATGGTCCCGCCTTTTGAGACGACACCGGGCCATCACGGTGTTTCGGCCGCGCTGGAATTTGCGGTGCAGGTGCTCAAGGTCCGCGAAATTCTCGTGATGGGCCATGGCATGTGCGGGGGCTGCAAGGCCGCGCTGACACAGGAATTGCACGGAACCGAACCCGGACAGGGCGGCTTTATTGCGGACTGGATCGCTATGCTGGACCATGTGCGCGACCCCATCGTCGCCCAATACGGCACGGAAGGTCGCCCCGCTGAACGCGCGATGGAACAGGCCGGCGTCAAGGTGAGCCTTGCCAACCTGCGCACGTTCCCCTGCGTGCAGCACAAGGAAGCCAAGGGCGAACTGGTGCTGCGCGGCGGGTTCTTCGCAATTTCCGACGGCGTGTTGCACCTGCTCGATGAGGCAAGCGGCGAGTTCCATCCCGCCATCTAGCTTGCACGCATGGCGCCAGACTGCGACAGATGTTCTATGTCTGAAGCCTTGCTCAAGAACATCGCCCTGCTGATCGACGCGGATAATGCGAGCCACCATGGGATAGACCCGGTGCTTACCGTTCTGGCGGAACTGGGGCAGGTCAATATCCGCCGCGCCTATGGCAATTGGGCCAAACCAGCCCTGTCCAACTGGAACCGGATCACGCATCGATACGGCATCAGCCCACATCAGCAATTCGATCTGACCAAGGGCAAGAACGCTACCGACATGGCAATGACCATCGATGCCATGGACCTGCTCTTTGCGGGCAAGGTCGACGGCTTCGGCATTATGAGTTCGGACAGTGACTTCACGCCGCTCGTTACGCGGCTGAGGCAGGATGGGTTGATCGTCTACGGCTTCGGCAGCGACAAGGCGCCAGAGGCATTCCGGACGGCCTGCACCCGTTATATCGAAGTGGACCAGCTGATCCGCACCACGTCGGCAGACGAGGCAAAGCCCGTTAGCAGCGCGGCCGTGGACCAGAGCCTGATCGACCTGCTCGGCGACGCATGGAAAGCCGCCAATCGCGATGAGGAAGGATTTGCCCGCTTGCAGGAAGTGGGCCAGATCGCGGGCAACCGTTCCAGCTTCGACGTGCGTAATTTTGGCTTCAAACGCCTTTCGGAGCTGTTCCGCACGATCGACAATTTCGAGCTGAAGCGCCGGGAAGATGGCCAGCTTTACGTCAAGCGCATGCGCTGACCTGCCCATAGCGAACAAAAAGAAACGGCGCGGGAAGCATCCTTCCCGCGCCGTATCGAAACCGCATCGCAGTTAGGGCGATCAGCCCTTGCTGTCGAGCCAGGCCAGCCAAAGCGTGGCGATCGGCGCGCGATTGCCGCTGACTTTGGCGAAATTGGCGCGCGCATCCGCGAACTTGCCCTGATCCGCCTGCGCAATGGCAAGACGCATCAGCACACGGTTGCTGTCCACGCCGCCCTTGGTGAGGGCAAGCTGGAACATCTTCTCAGCCGATGCGGCATCACCGAACGACTGATAAACCTCGCCAGCGTCTCTTGCCGTTTCGCCTTTGGCGTCCTTTTCCGCTTCGGCGGCAATGGCTACGACGCCCTTGCGTTCGCTGTCGGCGCGGCCCTTGGCCATCTGCAGAGCGTTATTGGTGAACTCCGCAACCGAAGCGCTGAGACCGGAGCTGGCATCGGTGGCGAGCAGGCCGCGGCTGATGGCGTCTTCAATTGCCGGAAGCACTTCGTTCGGAAGGCTGCGGGCATCGGCAGCGTCGATGTAACCGACATAGTCTGCCGTGCTGAGCAGCGAACCCGTACGATCCATCAGGCGATAGAGGTCCAGCTTTTCCTGAATCTCGAATTCATGGCTGCGCATCAGCTGGGCAATGCCCGCCTGCCAGGACTGCGGCGTCTTGCCCAGCTTGGCATAGAGGCCAGCCCAGCTCGCAACGCGTTCCGTATCGCGGATTTCCAGCGAGTGGTTCAATCCGCTTCCCGCCCATGCGAGCGGCACGTCCAGTCCGGCGGCAAGGCGTGCGTCGATGGTCTTGCGAAGATAGTCGATCCCTTCCACGTCGCGATTTGCTCGGAAGAAGCATTCGGCGGCGTAGACGGCACCGTTCACTTCGCCAGCCTGATAGGCGGCCTCGAACGCAGTCTGCGCATCGTTGAAGCGATTATGGTCGAAATAAAGCTGCCCTATCTCGAACCAGGACGAGGCGAGCTTCTCGGGCTTCAGCGCGCCGCTGTTGATCTTCGTCTTCAAGCCCTTGGCTGAAAGATCAATGTCGCCAGTGAAGCTTCCGAGGAAGGTCTGGAATTCGCCGATCATGAACTTCTCGTCCGGCCCTTCAGCCTGAGCAGCCAGCGATTCGAGGGCTGCCCGAGCCGCGCTTGTCCGGCCCTGAAGCGAGCGACCAGCGGCCTGATAGGCCGCTTCGGCAGAGCTGAACTCCGCCTCGGTCTTGGCAGCAGTCAGCTGCTTGCTTGCCGCAACCAGTGCGGCGATGTCTGTAGCGTTATCCGGGCTGTTGCGTGCGGCGTTAAGCTGCTCCGAAACGGGCTGGGCAGCCTTGGCGAACTTCTTCGAATATTGCGGAGTTTCCGACTGTGCGTGCGCGGGCGCAGAAAACCCGGCCACAGTACCGCCGACGGCTGCAATCGCCAATGCGATGCCGGATACAAATCCCTTGCCGATGCTCGCACGATTGGAGCTGCGCGCGGGATGGGACACACGAAACATCAATCTCTCTCCTGACAGGAAATGAATGGCGGGAGGATTCCCCGCCTCACTGGCGCTTGGCGCTACTGCCGTGTTGCTCACCATAATGCAATCCGCTGCTAGGCATGGCGCGGTGAACCGGGTTTGAACGCGCGATTGGCTGCGCAGGTTCCGATGTGTGGATAAAACAGGCTCGCGCGCCGGATTGAAGCCCCTTTTGCTGGCGAAACGAGGCGCTATGGCCTAGTGCTTCAGTGCATTAGCCCAAAACGATAACAACAAGCGAAGAACGCAGTTGAGCGACACCACCGATATCATTGAGCCGGGCTTGCCGGCCGAGGAATTTCCCCGCGTCGACATCGTCGACGAGATGAAGACGAGCTATCTCGATTACGCGATGAGCGTGATCGTCAGCCGCGCGCTGCCTGACGTGCGCGACGGGCTCAAGCCGGTTCATCGTCGCATCCTCTACGCCGCCCAGGAAGGCGGCTATGTCGCTGGGCGGCCCTATCGCAAATCGGCCAACATCGTTGGCGACGTGATGGGTAAATATCACCCGCATGGCGACAGCGCGATCTACGATGCGCTTGCCCGCATGGTGCAGCCCTGGTCGCTGCGCGTTCCGCTGATCGACGGCCAGGGCAATTTCGGATCGATGGATCCCGATCCGCCGGCCGCGATGCGTTACACGGAATCGCGCCTCGCCCGTGTGGCCAATGCCCTGCTCGACGATCTCGACAAGGACACTGTCGATTTCACGCCGAACTACGACGCCTCGCGTAATGAGCCGACCGTCCTGCCTGCGCGCTTCCCCAACATGCTGGTCAACGGTGCGGGCGGTATCGCCGTCGGCATGGCCACCAACATTCCGCCGCATAATCTGGGCGAAGTGATCGATGGCTGCCTCGCCTTCATCGAAAACCCCCGGATCACCAGTGAAGAACTGTTCGAGATCATTCCGGGGCCGGACTTCCCGACCTCGCCGCTGATCCTCGGTTCCGCGGGCTCGCGCGCAGCCTACACAACCGGTCGCGGTTCGATCCTGATGCGCTGCCGCCACGAGATCGAGGAAGGCCGAGGCGACCGGCGATCCATCGTGCTCACCTCCATTCCCTATCAGGTCGGCAAGGCCGGTCTGGTGGAGAAGATCGCGGAGGCCGCGAAGGACAAGCGGGTCGAAGGCATTTCCGACATCCGCGATGAGTCCAACCGCGACGGTGTGCGCGTGGTGGTAGACCTCAAGCGCGACGCCACGCCCGACGTGGTTCTGAACCAGCTGTGGCGGCATACGCCCGCACAGGCCAGCTTCCCGGCCAATATGCTGGCGATCCGCAATGGGCGCCCGGAAGTGATGACGCTGCGCGACATCATCCAGGCCTTCATTACTTTCCGCGAGGAAGTGATTACCCGCCGCACCAAGTTCGAATTGAACAAGGCGCGCGAACGGGCGCATATCTTGCTCGGTCTCGTGGTTGCGGTCAGCAACATGGACGAGGTCGTGGCGATCATCCGCGGTTCGTCCAATCCGGCGGAGGCTCGCCAGCGCCTGCTCGCCCGCGCATGGCCTATCGGCGACATCGCCCAGTATATCCGCTTGGTAGAAGCGATCGAGCCGACGCTGGAGCAGGATAGCGGCACCTACAATCTCTCCGAGACACAGGTTCGCGCCATCCTCGACCTGCGCCTGCACCGCCTGACGGCTCTTGGCCGTGACGAGATTGGCGACGAGCTGAAAGAGCTCGCCGTCAAGATCGAGGAATATCTCACGATCCTGGGTGACCGTGCGCGCCTCTACGAAGTGATGCGCGAAGAACTTGTCGAGATCCGCGAGCTTTACGCGACCCCTCGCCTAACACAGATCGCTCCGGCGTGGGACGGAATCGAGGATGAAGACCTGATCGAGCGGGACGACATGGTCGTCACCGTAACGCTCGATGGCTATATCAAGCGCACTTCGCTTTCCACCTTCCGCGCGCAGAATCGCGGCGGGAAAGGCCGAGCCGGCATGTCCACCAAGGACGAGGATGCCGTCAGTGCGATGTTCGTCACCAGCACCCATAATCCGGTGCTGTTCTTCTCAACCGCCGGCAAGGTCTATCGCCTCAAGGTGTGGAAGCTTCCCGAGGGTGGCCCCGCCACGCGCGGCCGGCCGATCGTCAATATGCTGCCGGCACTGGAAGATGGCGAAACCATCGCAACGGTGTTGCCGCTTCCTGAAGACGAGGCAAGCTGGGGCGCACTCAGCGTCGTCTTCGCGACGGCCAAGGGCAATGTCCGCCGCAATTCCATGGACGCTTTCGCCAACGTGCCGAGTAACGGCAAGTTCGCCATGCGTTTCGAGGATGGATCGGAAGACCGTCTGATCGGCGTTGCCCTGCTGGATTCCGGCGATGACGTGCTGCTTGCCACTCGTGAGGGCAAGGCCATCCGCTTTGCTGCTGACGAGGTGCGCGAATTCACGAGCCGCACCTCCACCGGCGTGCGCGGCATGACGTTGAAGGGCGAGGACGAAGTCGTCTCGCTCTCCATCCTTCACCGCGTCGGCACTTTGCCGGAAGAGCGTGAGGAATATCTGCGCTACGCCCCGTGGAAGGCCGAGAAGGAAGGCGAGCCGTCCATGACGGCGGAACGCTTTACCGAACTGACCGAGCGAGAGCAGTTCATCCTCACCGTCTGCGCCAATGGCTATGGCAAGCTCAGTTCCGCCTATGAATACCGCCGCACCGGCCGCGGCGGACAGGGCATTACCAATATCGACAATATCAAGCGCAATGGCCCGGTCGTGGCCAGCTTCAGCGCCACGCAGGCCGATCAGCTCATGCTGGTGACCGATCAGGCCAAGCTGATCCGTATCGGGCTGGAGAGCCTGCGCGTTATCGGCCGTGCCAGCGCCGGCGTGCGCCTGTTCGATGTTGCCGGGAACGAGCAGATCGTCAGCGCGGTCCGTCTCGACGAACAGGAAGCCGATGGCGAGGAAGAGGCTGCTGAAACCGAAGCTGCCGAAACCACCGCCACACCCGAGGCCGGAGATACTCCCTCCGCGGAGTAATCCGGCCTATTCCGGCGCGTAGCACACGGCTTCCAGGTTGATCCCATCGGGATCGAACACGAAAGCCGCGTAATAATTGGGCGAATAATGCTCGCGCACCCCCGGCGCACCGTTATCGGTGCCGCCGGCGGCCAGCGCCGCCGCGTGGAAGGCGCGCACCATCTCCCGGCTCTCTGCCTCAAGTGCGACGTGATAGCCCCGCCCCGGCGGGATATTGTCGCCAACCCAAAGCACGGGTTTGCCATGCGGCCCATAGCCAAGCCAAGTGCCGCCCGAATGCGTCACATCCGGCCCGGTCTCCATGATCAGGCTGTATCCCAGCGGCCGGAGCGCCTGATCGTAGAACGCCCGGGCGCGGGAAATATCGGAAACGGCGAGTCCAATGTGGTCGAGCATGGAATTCTCCCGTTCGCAGCGGTCCCGCGACTTTAACGGCTACTGACCAGCTTCAGTTCCGGATCGCGTTTGCGCAAGGTCTGGATCACGCCAACCGCGATCAGGAACTGGCCCAGATAATATGTGGGCCAAATGAAGACATGGGGAATGTCACTATTCGCCAGCGGCCCCATCTCAGCGAAGATCAGCAGGTCTGAAATCACAAATAGCACCGCGCCTGCTCCGACTCGATAGCGCGGAAAGGTGCTCATCCACGCACTGGCGGCCATGCCACCCAGAGCCAGCGCATATAGCGCCACCTGAATCGCCCCCGCCCGGTCAGCGGGAAGGCAATAGGCAATCACCGGGGTAAGGATCAGGATACAGGCCGCCAGTGCCTTCTGGCTTGGGCTGGTCTCGTCGCGGCGATGCCGCAGGTAGAGCGTGATCGCGAAAATATGCGCCGCGAAGAACAGCAAGGCGCCGATCTGCAGATCGTATTCGATCCCAATGTCGCCCATAGCACCAAGACCCATCACCCAGGTCAACAGCCGGGCATCCTTGCCGGCGTGGCGCATATAGGCATAGATCGCCAGCAGCCCAACCGAAGCACCTTTGAGCGCAACCGCCAGCATTTCCGGTATTTCCGCATCGCGCAGATAGAAATAGGCAGCAGCCGAAGCGATGCTTGCCAGCAGGAACGGCCGTTTCTCGTAAAGAGCATGGCGGGACATGCGGAAATCTCCTCGCCGCACGCTTGGCCTTGAACTTGCCCGAGCGCAAGCAGTAGGGCGCAACACCATGGCGCATGACGTACACATTATCGGCGGCGGCCTCGCGGGAAGCGAAGCGGCCTGGCAACTTGCACGGCGCGGGGCGAAGGTCCGCCTTTCGGAAATGCGGGGCAGCGGCAGCATGACCCCGGCCCACCAGGGCGATGGGCTGGCGGAACTCGTCTGCTCCAACAGCTTCCGCTCGGACGATGACGAGAAGAACGCCGTGGGCCTGTTGCACCACGAAATGCGGCGGCTCGATTCCCTCGTCATGCGGGCGGGAGAAGTGGCCCGCGTGCCGGCCGGCTCTGCCATGGCAGTGGACCGCGATGTGTTTTCGGCCGAGGTCGAACGTGAATTGCGCGCCCTGCCCAACGTAGAGATCCATCGCGAGCGGATTGACTCTCTACCCGATGCGGGCCTGACCATCGTCGCTACCGGGCCGCTGACCGCCGCCACGCTCGCCGAAAGCATCGGCCGCGCGACAGGCGCCGACAGCCTCGCCTTCTTCGATGCCATTGCCCCGATCGTTCATCGCGACAGCATCGACATGGAAATCTGCTGGATGGCATCCCGCTGGGACAAGGGTGAGACGAAAGACTACATCAACTGCCCCATGACGAAGGAGCAGTACCTGGCTTTCCATCAGGGCCTGCTCGATGGGGAAAAGACTTCCTTCAAGGAATGGGAGGCTGACACTCCCTATTTCGATGGCTGCATGCCGATAGAAGTCATGGCGGAACGTGGCGTTGAAACTCTCCGTTTCGGGCCAATGAAGCCGGTCGGGCTGGACGATCCGCGCAGTGCCACACCCGAATTTCCCAAGGGCCGCTGGCCCTATGCCGTGGTGCAACTGCGGCAGGACAACAAGCTGGGGACGCTCTGGAACATGGTCGGTTTCCAGACCAAGCTGAAACATGCCGAGCAAGTGCGGCTGTTCCGCACGATTCCGGGGCTGGAGAATGCCGAATTCGCCCGGCTTGGGGGGCTGCATCGCAACACTTTCCTGAATTCTCCCATCCTGCTGGACCGGCAGTTGCGCCTGAAAGGGGCTGAACATATCCGCTTTGCCGGACAGATCACCGGCTGCGAAGGCTATGTGGAAAGCAGCGCCGTGGGCCTTCTTGCGGGCATCATGGCTGCGGAAGAACTGGCAGGCCGCCACTGGACTGCACCGCCCCGCACCAGCGCCATGGGCGCCCTGCTCTCCCACATTACCGGCGATGCAGAAGCGGAGCACTTCCAGCCCATGAACGTCAATTTCGGCCTGTTTCCGCCGCTCCACGATGTACGCAAGAAGGAACGCAAGGAAGCCTATACCGCGCGCGCCAAGGCTGACTTCGGTGAGTGGATAGCCGGCAATCTCACCGTTCCGGCGTGATCGGGGCACAGATCGACCCGGACGTCGCATTTATACAATCTGGATTCCGGACCCTGAATTAGCGGGCAGTGCGTTGGGTCGCTGCACATATTCAGAGCAATCACTTTCGCGAGGCGTGCTTCGCGAACTGACAAGGAACCCAACCCGTGAAACTTCTCCTTATCGGCGCGCTCTGCTGCGCCGCAAGTACACCAGCATTCGCCCAAACGGCGAATTTCAGCGGCCCCTATGTCGGTGTCAGCGCAGGTTATGGCGTTGCTAAATCACAATCAGACGTCACTCTGTCGGACGATTGGGGCATCGAAGCCCAGGATCTGCGCGATACGGTGATCGATGGCTGGTCGACAGACCAGAGCGTCGATGGCTTCGCCTATGGTGGCCAGCTTGGTTATAATGCCCAACTCGGCGGTAACTTCGTGATCGGTGCGGAAGCCTCCTTCCAGTTTCTGGAAGGCGATAAAACCTATTTCCGCACAGTGACTTACAGCCCGTCGCTCAATTACAATTTGGCCAATAGCGTCGACTTGAAGAACCTGTTCGCACTCAAGGGCAAGCTGGGCTTCGCGACCGGCTCCACCCTCATCTATGCCACGGGTGGCTGGGCCACTTCCAAGGCCGACCTTGGGGCATCTGTTCATTCAAACGGCAATTACGCAAAGGCTGGCGGCTCGTCCGACTGGCTGGACGGCTATGTTGTCGGCGGCGGTGTCGAACACAAGTTCACCCCGCATATCTCCGCAAGGCTCGAGTATAATTACTCGGACCTTGGCGATGTGACCTATGACACGGAATATCTGCAAGGCAGCAGTTTTGCACCTCCGGGCGCGCTTTACAGCGAGACCGTGACGCAGGATCTGCGCATGCACACGGTGAGCCTCGGCGTGAATTACCACTTCTGAGTGTGATGTGGCGCCTGCTGTTTGAAACGGCAGGCGTCGTCGCTCAGCACTTGCAGGCGGGCTTCTTCGGCGCGGGCTTGGGCGCGGTGGCGGCGAATTCGCGCTGGGTCAGTTCCCCGTCGCCATCCTTGTCTGCACCTTCGAAGCGGTCGACCGTAGTCACGGCCCATTCCTCGAAAGTGAGCAGATTATTGCCGTCCTTGTCGAGCTTCCTAAAGCCATCGGTTCGCGTGGACAGCATTTCAGCGCGGCTGATGCGCTGATCCCGATTCCGATCATAACGGAAGAAGCGCTGCTGTTCCTTCGTCAACTCGCTCGCTTCGGGCGGAGTTGGCCCGCGCATTCCGCTGACATCGGCTGAAGGCAATGCCATCGGGTCCGCCGCAAGCGTTTCGGACGAAGGCGGCGGTGCACCCTTTTCCACTTCGGCCCGGCCCTGCCACCAGAAAAGGCCCAACGCGACAAGCGCCAGTGCCCCCACTGCCCCCAGCACAATGCGGTTCATGCCCGTTCCCCCTGCGACCCTTACGACGACAATAGGCTAACGCCCGATCAGGCCCAAACGGATCGCCGCAAGTGCGCTCCCCGGGCCATCCAGCAGCGGCACACCATCCCTGGCAATGCTCCGACGTGCAAGGCCGTCCAGCACGGCCAGGCTGCGGAGCGACCTGGGCAAGGTGATGGCCCGATCCCGCTCGGCCCCGGCCAGCGCAAGAACCTGCGCGCGCTCATCCGGGTCGCTGAATTTCGCAGCAAGGTCTGCGAGTGCAAAACGGCGCCCGGCGCGGAAGGCATCGTCCACGACATCGGCGTTCCCGCCAAGGCGCGCGAGAGCGGCAAATCCGGCAGCCCTTCCCGCCGCAATCCGCTCGACCGATGCGATATCCATCAATTCGGAAAGCAGCCCTTCCCAACCGTCGACAACGGATTGAAGAGCGGGTTCCTCACCCTCGAACAGCGCAAGTGCGGCGGCCAGCTCATCGGAATTTTCCCGTTTGCTCACGGGCAGCGCCAGTTGGTCACGCCACCAGGCGAGGCGCATCTGGGCCATGATCGGTTCGCTCGCCAGCCTGACGGCTTGTGCAAGGCGGGCTTCCAGTGCGAACAGCACCAGCGTAACAGGCTTCATCCGGCTTGGCGCATAGGCCAAGGCGAGCCTCTGAGGCGCGGAGAGCGTTTCGATCAGGCTTTGCGACATGCAGCTGCGGTTCGCGCAAAGCGCCCGCCATGGCAAGCCATGGCGGGCATCAATCGCTTAACGGTAGCAAACCTTCTTCACTGCCTCGACGATGCGCGGAGCATCGATCAGCGCCATCTTTTCCAGATTGGCAGCGTAAGGCAGCGGCACGTCTTCGTCGCAAACGCGCAGGACGGGGGCATCGAGATGGTCGAAACCATCCTCCATGCAGATCGCCTGGATTTCCGAAGCGATGGAGCACTGTGGCCAGCCTTCTTCGGCTACGACAAGGCGGTTGGTCTTGGCGAGGCTCGCCAGCACCGTTTCCTTGTCGAGCGGGCGCAGGGTGCGAAGGTCGATCACTTCCGCGTCGATGCCTTCTTCCGCCAGCTTGTCCGCCGCTTCCAACGCGAGGCCGACGCCGATCGAGTAGGATACGATCGTCACGTCCTTGCCTTCGCGCATGATCCGCGCCTTGCCGATGGGCAGGACGTGATCGTCAAGCTGGGCGAGTTCGTAGCTGCGGCCGTAGAGCAGCTCGTTTTCGAGGAACACCACCGGATCGTCGCAACGGATGGCTGCCTTGAGCAGGCCCTTCGCATCGGACGAATCATAGGGCGCGATCACGATCAGACCCGGCACTGCGGAATACCACGGTGCGTAGTTCTGGCTGTGCTGTGCGCCAACGCGGCTGGCCGCGCCGTTCGGGCCACGGAACACGACCGGGCAGCGCATCTGGCCACCCGACATGTAATTGGTCTTCGCGGCCGAATTGATGATGTGGTCAATCGCCTGCATCGCGAAGTTGAAGGTCATGAATTCCACGACCGGACGCAGGCCGCCCATGGCTGCACCGGTGCCGATACCAGCGAAGCCATATTCGGTGATCGGCGTATCGATCACGCGCTTCGGCCCGAATTCCTCGAGCAGGCCTTGCGTTACCTTGTAGGCGCCCTGATATTCGGCGACTTCCTCGCCCATCACGAACACGCGGTCGTCGCGGCGCATTTCTTCGGCCATGGCGTCGCGCAGAGCTTCGCGCACGGTGACGGAGATCATGTTGGTGCCTGCCGGGATTTCCGGATCGCTTGCGCGTGGGGCGGCGACAGGCTTCGCGGCCTTGGCGACAGATGCTTCAGCCGGGGCTTCCGCGGCAGCAGCAGCCGGAGCCGGGGAAGCGGAAACTTCCTCGCCCTCGCCTGCGATCAGCGCGATCACTGTGCCGACCTTCACATTCTCGGTGCCTTCGGGAACCAGGATCGAGCCGACCGTGCCCTCGTCGACAGCTTCGAATTCCATCGTCGCCTTGTCGGTTTCGATTTCGGCCAGAATGTCACCGGCGCGCACTTCGTCGCCTTCCTTGACCAGCCACTTGGCCAGCGTGCCTTCCTCCATGGTGGGTGAAAGGGCGGGCATCTTGAGTTCGATCGCCATCTCAGTAGCTCCCCACCAGAATGTCGGTGTAAAGCTCGGCAGCGTCCGGCTCGGGCGAATTTTCGGAGAAATCAGCCGCTTCGGCGACCTGTGCGCGGATCACTTTCTCGATTTCCTTCAGGCGGTCTTCCGAAATGCCGCGCTCGATCAGCTCGGCCTTCGCATGGTCGATCGGGTCTTTCTTTTCACGCACGCCCTGCACTTCTTCGCGCGTACGATACTTGGCCGGGTCCGACATGGAGTGGCCACGATAGCGATAGGTGTTGAGTTCCATCAGCACCGGGCCATGGCCTTCGCGCACATGCTTTGCGGCGATTTCCGTGGCCTGGCGCACTTCCAGCACGTCCATGCCGTTCACATCCATGCCCGGAATGCGGAAGGCAGTGCCGCGGCGATAGAAATGCGTTTCGGCAGAACTGCGCTGGACCGAAGTGCCCATGGCGTACTGGTTGTTTTCGATCACGAACAGGATCGGCAGCTTCCACAGCGAAGCCATGTTGAAGGTTTCGTAGACCTGGCCCTGATTGGCTGCACCGTCGCCAAAATAGGCAACGCAGATACCGCCATCTTCACGATATTTGTGGCCGAAGGCGAGGCCGGCGCCGAGCGGAACCTGCGCACCCACGATGCCGTGGCCGCCGTAAAATGCATGCTCGGTGCTGAACATATGCATCGAACCGCCCTTGCCCCGGCTGATGCCGGCAGCGCGGCCGGTCAGTTCAGCCATGATGATCTTGGGATCGATGCCGTAAGCGAGCATGTGACCATGGTCGCGATAGCCGGTAATGACGCTGTCCTTGCCGGATTCGAGCGCGGACTGGATGCCCACCGCAACGGCTTCCTGGCCGATATACAGGTGGCAGAAACCACCGATCAGGCCGAGGCCGTAAAGCTGCCCCGCGCGCTCTTCAAAGCGGCGGATGAGCAGCATCTTTTCATACAGTTCGAGCAGTTCCTCGTCGCTCGCTGCGTAACGTTTCTGCTGCGAATGAGCCTCTTGCAGGCTGTGCAGCGCAAATTTGTCCCCCGCCCCTACGGAAGGTTCCGCGTCGGGCTTATTGCTGTTCGTTTTGCTGGAGGAAGTACCGGATTTGGAGGCAGGCTTCGCCAAAATCGTATCCCTTCGTCTGGCCCCATGCTTGTGCCGTGCACGCTACGGCACACGCGAGCTTCGCGCTGCCTATAAGCGCAAGCCGAGCGCATAGGCAACGCCCGGAATGCACAGAAGGTGAAAAGCATGAAACGCGATCCGGTGCCCGGCTCGCACAAAACTAACCTCATCGGTTAGTCGAGCGTAATGACGACTTCGTCCTGATGCACGACATTCAGGTTTTTGCGCAGCAATTCACCCACAAGGTCTGGATCGGCCTTGTTCGGATCGAGCAAAGCGACGCGGTTCTGCAACTCGTCCCGCTCCGCCTTCAATTCTGCGATCTGGGCTTCCCGCTTATCGAGCTGGCGCAGATTCTCACCCCAAGCGAGCGCACCGCTCGGCCCTGCGAGCGACAGGCCACCCAACACAAGCAGCCAACCGAGTGCACCCATCTGCACCAGCTTTTCGCGGCGAGTCAGCAAGGTTGGTTCGGTGCGTGTCATCTAGTCACATGAATCACATATAGCCCCCGGATTCAAGGGATTTTGAGCGATTCCACGCCATTCGTCGCAGCTAGCGGCTTCGGCGGATACTCTCCTTCCCTGTCCCGCTCGGCATGTCGGTCAAGGGATTGGCAGACGTGCCGGGAGGGCAAATGGCGTCGATAGCGTCCAGCAATGCCGGATCGAGCCGCATTTCGCCGCAATCGAGCAAGGTTTCGAGGTGGTCCATCACACGCGGCCCTATGATCGCACTCGTCACAGCAGGATGTTCAGTGGCGAAGGAGATGGCCATCTGTGCAAGCGTGATCCCGGCTTCCTGCGCCAGCTTTTCCAGTTCCGTGACCATGGCCAGCTTGCGCTGGATCACTTGCGATTCAGCATCGAATTTGCCGGTGAAGCGCTTGGAAAAGGCAACAATTCTGCTCGATTCCGCAAAATCGGTCGAAGCCTTGTATTTGCCGGAGAGGAAGCCCCCGTCGAGCGGGCTCCATACGATCATGCCCATGCCGTAGCGCGCGCAGGCTGGGAGCACGAAGCGTTCGATGTCGCGATTAAAGATTGAATAGACGCTCTGTTCGCAGCGGAATGGCAAATAGTTCCGACGATCTGCGGTCCATTGCGCCTCAACAATGCGGTCAGCCGGGAACATGGAACTGCCGAAACTGCGAATCTTGCCCTTGCGCACGAGTTCAGTGAGCGAGAACAGCACATCGTCGATGTCGGTCGCCGCATCCCAGCGATGCATCTGGTAAAGGTCGATATAGTCGGTCTGCAAGCGGCGCAGGCTTTCATCCACGGCCCGCTCGATCCACAGGCGCGAGCCGCCGCGCATGTTTGGTTCTTCGCCCATCGGGTTGAAGAACTTGGTGGCGAGGATGACCTTGTCTCTCCTGCCCTTAAGGCCCTGCCCGACGATCTCTTCCGATTCGCCTCGCGAATAGACATCGGCGGTGTCGAGGAAATTGATCCCGGAATCGAAGGCGCGATGCATGATCCGAACGCAATCCCTGTGATCGGTATTGCCCATGGCACCAAACATCATCGTACCCAGGCACAAATTGCTTACCCTCATTCCGGTTGCGCCCAGAACCCGCATCTCCATCGCCATCGTCCATCCTCTCTGTGTTCAGGTGGCGGACTCTAGGTGGCGAGCAGGCGATTGCCAGCCAAAAGCGTTTCCAAATCCGTTCACTGCCCCGCCCTGCTGTGCTAGCAGCGCTGCGAAAGCCGACACGGCGACCGCGGCCGAAGCCACTTGCGAAAGTGAGGCCTACCCGCCAGTGTCGCGATTAAATTGAGAGGAGTTTGTCGATTATGGCCCACCGCGTGAAGCACCTGCAGCGCGCCACCATGTTGCTGGCTGGTGCCGCCTTGGCAACGCTGGGTATCAGCGCCCCCGCATCGGCGCAGGTCGATCCATCCACGGTGCTCAACATCATGCGCGAATGCGCCAAGATCGACGATCCCAGCGCGCGCCTCGCCTGTTACGACAACAATATCCGCGCGGGCGGCGGTTCGCCGCGCATGCCGGGCGCGGGTGAGCGCGTTCAGGGCGGCGGTGCAGTCGTCGGTTCGGGCGGAAATTATGGCGTGCAGGGCTTCGGCGCCGAAAGCGTGAAGTCACCCGATCGCTTCAAGAGTTCTGAAGACCGCGGTGTTGGCCCGGAAGAAATCCGCGCCAAGATCGTCGAAGTGCGCGAGCGGGAGCCCGGCATTTATTTGCTGACGCTGGAAGGCGGCGCACAGTGGGTGTTCACCGATTCTGTTTCGCGCGGCTTCCGCGTTCCACGCAAGGGCGCCATCGTGGAACTGCAGCGCGCATCGCTTGGCAGCTTCCTGATGGTTGTTGACGGCCAGGCCGCCGTCCGCGTGAAGCGCGTCAAGTAATCTCTGAATGGCCCGCTGGCGTGCGACGCCGGCGGGCCATTTTCAGTGGCTTTCGAGTTCTTCGAAGGCCTTTTCGCGCTCAAGCTGGGCTGCGGCGTTGCGGCGAATTTTGTCGAACGTTGCCAGGAATGCCTCAAGCTGCGGCGCCGGTACGGGTTCCATAAGGAACCTGCTCCGCTTGTATCCTGTCTCTACGATGATGTCGTAATAGCCCTGCCCTTCCTCGCTGAGGGAGAAACGGCCGTGGCGTCTGCCAGGCTTGCCTTCACGGACAACCAGCCCGCGTTCGATCAGGTGGTTCACCGTTCGCCCGGCTTGGCTATGGTCTCTTTCCAGTGCGCGCACCAATTGCGACCAGTCGGTCGGCGGCGCCTTCCCGATTTCGCTGAGTACCCATGCCTCGAAGTTGGACAGGCCAGTGCTGCGCTTGAACGCAAGGGCACCGCTGCGCGAGAAATAGGCACTGAGCGTCAATAGCGGCGAGACGATCCGCGAACGGTCGATTACAATCGGCTCGTTCACTCGCCGCACTTCGAAGCCATGGCCCGGTTCTGCCTCATTGACGCCCGGCCCGACCTTATGCGCCAGGTCACGCTCCTGTTCGTAGAGCGAGACCGCCCGATCCAGCAGGATCTCCATCACAGCGAAGAAATCCTGCAATTCCTTGTCGCTGACATCGAAGCTGAGTTCGCGGTTGCGCAGTTCGGCAAGGCGCAACAGTCTTTCGGCCAGCACTTCGCCCTTGCGAGTCAACGTCACCGGACTGCGAATTTGCTCGCGCTGCACCAGCTTGAGCTCCAGCAGGCGTTTTTACCGAACGGCTGACCTGTGCCTTGTCCACCCCGATCGCAGAGGAAAGTCCGGCAGGAACCAGCGGGCCGCGCGTCTTGAGCAGGAACAGGATGCGCCGGTCCAGTTCGACAAGGTCAATCTCGCGGGCATAGGAAAGTTCGGCACTTTCACGCACCTTGTGAAGCAGCTGCCACAGCTCGCTTTGAAACAGGCGCGGAGGGCCGTGATCGCGAGGAGCAGATGGAAATTCCGGGCTGCCGGGAGTGAACCCTTCCAGAATCCGGCCAAGCTGGCTCGAAAACTCTTCCCCCGGTGAAATATCTGCGCTGTCGTTAGCAAACGCCTCGGTCGCCGCGCCCATTGCAAGCCTGTCGACAAGGCGCAGCGCCTCGTTGGCCTGCGGGCCAAGGACTATGACAAGTTGCGCAAGCGCCGCCTCATCCAGCCTGGGAATGGGCTTTCCGTTTTTCAGGCTGTCGAGAATTTCGCCCCAGCGCCGCCGCGCGTGATCGCGCAGCAGTCCTTGCCAATCTCCACCCGTGCGTTCGGACACCGCAGAAACGGCGCCCTTCGGTCGATGCTGTTCATCCGCCTGCGCGCCCATGGCTGCTGGCAATCCCTCCTCGTTTATCCCACCGCGCCGCTCTTACCGGCGAAATTATGCGCGGACCCAAGATCAGCCTAATCGCAAAATTTGGAGATTGATAGAGCGTTAGCTTCGGTGGGTGACGACGCCTGATCATCCCGGGCATTCAAGCAGATGCACAGCGCAGCCCAGAAGGAACTGTCCACGACATTGCTTTTGTCCGGATATTCGCGATACACGCCTGCCAAATGGCGTAATATTCGACTACATTTTGACACCAAACCGCTGCAGTTCGGACAACATCAACCGGCTACAAATTTGCACATCGTGTCACGCCTGGACATATGTGAACGGCGCTTCATATGTGCAGCCAGTCGCAGACCGGCAAATTCAGTGCTTTACGCTACGGCAATGCTTGGCTGGCGGCCTGTTTGAGTGGCCGAGTGTAACCAAGCTGACACAGTTCGTAACTTACGCGGCAAAGGCTGATTGTCGACTAGACAAGGTCAACATGCCCAAATATTGTTACAAGGCTGATCGAGAGTGCCGGAATCGAACACGGGCCTCGATGTGGGAGAGAACTAATGGGGCAAGTGCGGCTTCACGCTGCTCATGACGGATTTGGAGTATGTGCGCTGCGCTCGCCGCTGCGCGCTTCCGTCTGTTACACTTTTAGCCCTTCTCAAACCATCGATGCCGCCGGTTCCAAGGCTCCTGCCCAATTGGGTCAGGCTGCTTCAGGCATGCTCGACACTGCTTTTTGAGAAGTTTGCTACCCGGCGGCGCCCCGCCGCCACAAAGATTGTTAAAGGGAGGGTAAATAGTGAGTACCACTTTCACCACTGCACGGGGTTTGAAGGCCCTGATGCTTGCCGGTGGCGCCAGCGTTATTGCGCTGTCGTTCTCGGCGCCGGCCTATGCGCAGGATGACGGCGCGAACGAGGACAGCGATGCACCCATCATCGTTACCGGTTCGCGCATTCAGCGTAAGGACTTCGAGTCGAACAGCCCGACCGTTACGGTTGATGAAGGCCTGATCCAGAACTCGTCGACCGCCGCGCTTGAAACCAACCTGAACAAGCTGCCGCAGTTCACGCCCGCCCAGACCCCGAGCCTGGGTGCCGACATTCAGCCGACCGCGACCAACACCCCTGGTGCTGCAACCGTGTCGCTGCGTGGTATCGGTGCAAACCGTAACCTCGTCCTGCTCGACGGCCGTCGCGGCACGCCGGGCAACGCTTCGGGCGTTATCGACATCTCGACGATCCCCTCGGCCGCTATCCAGCGCGTCGAAGTGATCTCGGGCGGTGCTTCGGCCACCTACGGTGCCGACGCTGTGGCCGGTGTCACCAACTTCGTTCTGAAGAAGGACTTCCAGGGTCTCGAACTCGACGGTCAGATGGGCATCACCGAACATGGTGACGGCTTCGAATACCAGATTTCGGGCATCATGGGCGCCGACTTCGACGATGGTCGCGGTAATGTCAGCATCGCGATGTCGATGAACGATCGCCAGGCTAGCCTGCGCAGCAGCCGCAAGTGGTACAAGGACCTGTACGCCGACAAGAGCACCACTGGCGGCTCGCAGTTCTTCATCAACAACCCGGGCATCCTGCTCGACGGCACGAACGGCAACTATGCCTCCGGCCTGGAATCGCTGTTCCCGAACGCGCATTTCAGCCCGAACGTGCAGGGCACCACTGTCTATCTGGACAGCAAGGGCAATCCGTTCGTCAACGGTTCGTTCTTCGACCTGAACGGCATCTATGGCGCTCCGTTCACGCGCTATATCAACTACTTCGGCAACACCGATCCGATCGACGGTTATAACACCAAGGTCACCGATGCCGGTACCATGGTCCAGAACAACACCGATCTGATGCTGGTTCTGCCGCTCACGCGCTATAACTTCCTGGCGCGCGGCAACTACGAGATCAACGACTGGATCAGCGTGTTCGGCCAGGCCATGTTCAGCCATGTCCACACCGAAACGCGCAACGAACCCGGTCCGATCACCGGCGGTTGGGGCGTCGCCCTCGATATCGTCCGTCCGCAGGAAGGCATCCTCGACACCGATCCGGATTACTTCGCTCCGGACATGCGCCAGGTTCTGAACGAAAGCGACCTCGGTTCCAACCTCTGGAACCTGCTGATGAGCCGCGACGATCCGTATGCGCCGTTCAACATCACGACGCTGCTTCCGGACGACCGCGAGACCTTCACCGACGTTATCACGTATAACCTCGTTGCTGGCCTCGAAGGCTACATCCCGGGCACTGACTGGACCTGGGATCTGTCGGTCAACCATGGTGTCTCGCAGACCCACGCCAAGCAGACCGGCATCTACTCGCTGGAACGCCTGCGTGCAGTGCTTCGTGCGCCGCACTTCGGCGAGGGCTTCTCGTCCACCGGCAACTCGGCATTCGGTGGCTTCGGCGCCTCGACGGGCACCTGCACCAGCGGCCTGAACTTCTTCAACGTCCCGGCCGGCGGCTACTCGGAAGATTGCCTTGAAGCCATCCGCGCTGACCTCAAGAACCGGACCTACACCCGCCAGACCATCGTGGAAGCCAACCTGCAGGGCAAGGTTGTCACCCTCCCCGCTGGCGATCTGCGCGCTGCTATCGGTGCGAGCTATCGTGAACTCGATTTCGAATTCACCAACGATACGCTCACCACTCAGGGTCGTTCGTTCAATGACCAGGCGCTGGGTATTTATCCGAGCGGCAACTCGGCCGGTTACTTCGATGTGAAGGAAGCCTACGGCGAATTGCTCGTTCCGGTTCTTGCCGATATCCCGGGCATCAAGAGCCTGAGCCTCGAACTCGGCGGCCGTATTTCGGACTACAGCACCACTGGTACCAGCTACACCTACAAGCTGCTCGGCGACTGGGAAGTCACCGACTGGCTGCGTTTCCGTGGCGGTTACAACCGTGCAGAACGTGCTCCGAACATCGCCGAACTGTATCTGGCCAAGCAGCAGACCTTCGGCGTCAACACGATGGGCGACCTTTGCTCGCGCGCAAACCCGATGCCTTACTCGGCTAATCCGGACAATGCGAACGGTGAATCGGTCTACCAGACCTGTCTGGCTATGATGCCGAACAACCAGGCTTCGCAGGCTTACTATAATGGTGGCCCGGGCCAGACCGATAACTCGACCTTCGGCTTCGCCTGGCCGAGCGCTGTCGGTAATGCTGCGCTGACGCCTGAAAAGGCCGATACGTGGACTGCCGGTATCGTCCTCAGCTCGCCGTTCGAAAGCCCGCTGCTTTCGCGCCTGCGCCTGACGGTCGATTACTACAACATCGCTGTGAACGACGCGATCGGTCAGCAGTCGGTCGGCATCGTGCTCCGCACTTGCTTCGATCCGGCTCTGAACCCGCTGGTTGCGACCGATCCTGCAGCTGCCGCCCAGTCGGCTGCCTGTAAGGCGATTACGCGCAACGCCGTGACCGGCGGCCTCGACAACGTCAACCTGACCTACAAGAACAACGGTCGCTTCAAGGTTGAAGGCATCGACGCCCAGCTCGACTGGGGTGCCGATGTTGGTCCGGGCACTCTGAGCGTCAACTCGCAGTTCACTTACCTGCTCCACTTCCTGTCGGCCGAACTTCCGACCGATCCGACCGTGGATTATGCAGGCACCCAGGGCCCGACGGCCAATGGCGTGAACGGCGGCAACTATCGCTGGCGTCTGTTCACCTCGGTGAACTACAGCATCGGCGACTTCATGCTCGGCCTGCAGTGGCAGCACCTGCCCTCGATCGAAGATGCTTCGGAACCCCAGGCTCCGAACGGTACCGCCACCATTGGCGCTCCGGCTTACGACATCTTCTATCTGAACGGCAGCTACGCCCTGACGGACAATGTCAACATCCGCTTCGGTGTGGACAACCTGTTCAACAAGGCTCCGCCGCTCACCGGTTACAACCCGACCAACACCAACCCGGCTGCCACTGGCAACCTGATCGGTGGCAACCTGGGTACCGGGTTCTACGACGACAACGGCCGCCGCTTCTATCTGGGTGCGAACGTCAAGTTCTAATCCAGGCAGCAGCCGAAAGACTGAGGGCTCTCCCAAACGGGAGGGCCCTTTTTCTTTGCCTTTCTCCTTTGGCAACTTGCCCGCCTCCGAAGCTGGACAAAGTCATCCAACCAGCGCATTTCATCGCCTGACCTCGAGAGGATGACTGACCATGAAGGAAGTTCGCGGGAAGACCGCATTCATCACCGGCGGCGCCAGCGGCATGGGTTTGGGCATGGCCAAGGCTTTTGCCGAAGCAGGCATGAAAGTCGTGATCGCGGACATCCGGCAGCAGGCGCTGGACGAGGCCATGGCCGAATTCGCTCACACGAATTTCGCCGTTCACCCCATCAGGCTTGACGTGACCGACCGCGATGGCTGGTCTAAAGCTGCCGAAGAAGCCGAGGCTATCTTCGGCCACATCCATGTTCTCGCGCTCAATGCCGGTGTCGGTATTGCCGGTCCGATGGCCACGAGCACCTTCAAGGATTGGGATTTCAACATACAGGTGAACATCTATGGCGTGGTCAACGGCCTCGTCACCTTCCTGCCCCGAATGCAGGCTCATGGCGAAGAGTGCCACATAGTTGCCACCAGCTCGACCGGCGGCTTTTCGGCGGTCGGCACGGCGGGCCTCTATTGCACTGCCAAGTTCGCCATTTCCGGCATGATGGAAGCCCTCGCGACCGAACTTGAGGGAACACCGATTGGAGTATCCTGCTTCTATCCCGGCCCGGTTCAGACCAACCTTGGCGCCACGACCGGCGAGGTCCGCCCGGAGCATCTACAGAACGAGCCGCAGCCGGAAGTTGGCCCGGATGGACGCCCTCCGCGCAATTTCACCTTCGATCCCTCCGTGTTCATGTCAAAAGAAGAAGTCGGCAAGCGGGTGTTGCGCGGTATTCGACGGGGCGACTTGTTCATCATGACCCATCCGGAATTCGCGCCCGGCATCAAGGCCCGGAATGATGCATTGCTTCGTGCACAGCCCGTGGAACCGATCAACCAACAGCGCGCCGATGTCGTAAAGCTGTTCGGAACGTTGCTGTACAATCCAATCTACGACAAGCAGCAGGTTCTGGACGGGCCGCCGCTCGACTGAGAGATAAATGGGGAGAGAGAATATGGCCAAGATCATCCGCCTGCACCGGCAGGGCGGCCCGGAAGTGCTGCAATTCGAGGAAATCGAGCTGCCCGCACCGGGCGCGGGTGAAGTCCGCATCAAGGTAGAAGCCATTGGTCTCAACCGTTCTGAGGCGATGTATCGCGCCGGGCGCTATCCCGTGCCCGTCACTCTGCCCTGTTTCATGGGATATGAAGCCGCCGGCACCATTCTGGCGCTGGGCGACGGAGTGGAAGGCTTCACGGTGGGCGACAAGGTTTCGGTCGTCCCGAAGTTCCAGCTGGGCACATACGGCGTGTGGGGTGAAGAGGCGATCGTGCCGGCCCATGCCCTGCTTCCTGCACCGGAAGGCCTGTCCATGGCGGAAGCGGCCTCGGTCTGGATGCAATATTTCACGGCTTTCGCGCTGATCGAAGTCGCCAATGTTGGCATCGGCGATGCCGCGATCATCCGTGCGGCTTCATCCAGCGTGGGTCTGGCCGCGATCCAGCTTGCCAACTGGGCCGGAGCTACCTCCATTGCCTGCACGCGCACCAGCGCCAAGGCCGATGCGCTGAAAGCTCTGGGCGCAGCACATGTGGTAGCCACCGAGGAAGAAGATCTGGTGGAACGGGTGATGCAGATCACCGGCGACAAGGGTGCGCGCTGCGCGTTCGACCCGGTGGGCGGCCCCTATGTCTTCACCCTCGCCTCTTCACTGGCGGAACGTGGCATCCTGTTCATTTATGGCGGCCTGAGCGAGACCGAGACACCCTATGCACATTGGCCCTGCGCGATGAAGGGGGCATCCATGCGCGGCTGGGTGGCCAGCGAGATCTGGAACAATCCCGAACGTTACAAGCGGGCGCAGCGCGTGATTTATCAGGGCTTGGCAGAAGGACGCCTCAAGCCTGTGATTTCCAAGGTCTTCTCTCTGGATCAGATTGGCGAGGCCAACGCCTATCTCGAATCGAACCAGCAAATCGGCAAGGTCGTCGTCACGGTCTGACGAAGGCTACCGCAACACGGAAATCAAAAAGGGCCTCCCGCCGGGGAGGCCCTTTTCATATGTCCCATCAGGCCGTCGATGCGGCCCGGCAGGCCTTACTGGTGGATATAGACAGCGCGCTCGTGGCTGAAGGCCTTGAAGCCGAAATAGCCGTGATAGCTGCCGACACCGCTGCCATTGACGCCGCCGAAGGGCAGGCGGTTTTCCAGATAGTGCGAGAACACGCCGTTCACCGTCACGCCGCCCGAGGAAGTGCGGTCCAGCACCTTCTGCACATTCGCATCGTCAGGGCTGAAAACATACAGGGCCAGCGGCTTGTCGCGCGCTTCGATATAGCCAATCGCCTGATCGAGCGTGTCATAGGTCATGACCGGCAGCAGCGGAGCGAAGATTTCCTCCTGAAGAATCTTCATCTGCGGGGTCACATCGGTCAGCATGGTCGGGTGGACCGTCAGGTCCGCCTCGTCGAAAGTGCCGCCAACTGCGACAGTGGCGCCCTTCTCCACCGCGTCGTCGAACATCGCCTTCACGCGGTTGAAATTGCCCTGGTTCACGACCTGAGCAATCGCCTGCTTATTGATCGCGCCAGCCTCGTCATAGAGGTTCTTCTGTACGTTGGTCTTGAAGGCTTCGACCAGCTCGGCCTTCTTGTCTTCCTTCACGAAGACATAGTCAGGGCAGATGCAGGCCTGGCCGCCATTGAACTGCTTGGCACCGGCCAGAGCCGCCCCGATGGCGCCGATATCCGCACCGTCATCGATGATGACCGGCGACTTGCCGCCCAGTTCCAGCGTGACGCTGGCAAGGTTCTTGGCGGCAGCCGCCATCACGATCTTGCCCACGCGAGTGCTGCCGGTGAAGAAGATGTGGTTGAACGGCAGTTCGAGCAGGGCTTCGGCCACGCTCACATCGCCTTCGAACAGTGCGACTTCGTTTTCGTCGAACACTTCGCGGATGATCGTGCCGGCGATCTTGGCAGTGGCAGGGCACAGATCAGTCAGCTTGACGATGCAGCAATTGCCAGCGGCAACGGCGGCTGCCACCGGGCCGAGCGTCAGGCCAAGCGGGAAGTTCCAGGGCCCGAGGACCAGGCACACGCCGCGCGCTTCATAAACGATCTGGGCGCGGTCAGCCGGGTTCTTCGACGGGGTAACTTCGGTCGGCTTCATCCAGTCATCGAGGCTGTCGATATTGAGCTGGATATTGCCGAGAATGTTGAGCACTTCCGTGACGCGGATTTCGCCCTCGGGCTTGCGCGTATCTTCCAGAACGGCCGCAACGATATCGTCGGCATGGGCTTCGATGGCGCCCTTCAGCTTGGTGAGCTTGGCCTTGCGCTGCTCTGCGGTGGAGGCTTTGACATCCCACTGATGCGCCTGTTGCAGGGCAAATACGCGGGCAATGTCCTTGGAGAGGTCTGCGGCAGTCTGCGTGGAGCTGGTCATGAGGTTTTTCCGTCTATGAACGATGTGAAATCCGCGGCCCTGCCGGCATCCAAACCGCAACAAGCATCCCGCGAACCCGCCAGGCAAGATGGCCATCCTGCGAAGGCCATTCAAGTGTGGTGCGCCCGACAGGATTCGAACCTGTGGCCCCCAGATTAGGAATCTGGTGCTCTATCCTGCTGAGCTACGGGCGCACGCATCCGAGCCTTTAAGGGCCCTTGGCAGCGCTGGCAATCAGTTGAGTTCGTCCGGAGGGGCAACGGGAAAAAGAAGCGGCGCAACGGCGATGCCTTCGTCCAGCAATTCCTTGGCCTGCTTGGCGCTGGCCTTGCCATGGATCACCTGCACCTCACGCTCACCATAATGCATCGCGCGCGATGCATCGGCAAAATCGTCGCCAACCCACTTGGACTGCTTGAGCGCTTCAGCCTGAATTTCGGCGAGCTTTTCGAGCGCCTGAGTGACTTCGGGCGGCATGCCCGCCGCGACCGGAACCGACTGCTGCGGCGGTTCTTCTTCTGCAGTGACGACGGCGCGCTGGTTGCCCTTGCGTGGCACAGCAGGCGCCATGGGCGCCTTGGCAATCTCGGCAGAACCGCAATGGGGGCATGAGACGAGCCCGCGCGCCTGCTGGCCGGCATAATCCTCTGAAGAGGAAAACCAGCCTTCGAAGCGATGGCCCTGCCCGCAAGAGAGATCGAACACGATCATGATGCGGCGGATTTAGAAATTTCCCTGCGATTGGCAAGGCTTGGCAGCTGCGAACGCACTTCCGCGATGCGCGCCGGATCGAGGTCGGCAAAGCCAAGGCCGGGTGACGTGCCGCCCATGTCGAGCAGGACTTCGCCCCAGGGATCGACGACCAGCGAATGGCCATAGGTCTGCCGGCCATCCTCATGCTCGCCCACCTGCGCCGCTGCGATCACATAGGCACTGGCCTCCACTGCCCGGGTGCGCAGCAGCAAATGCCAATGTGCTTGCCCGGTTGGAACGGTGAAGGCCGCAGGAATTGAGATCGCATCGCAACGAAGCTGACCAAGTTCCTCAAAAAGCGCAGGAAACCGCATGTCATAACAGATCGCGAGTCCCAGCCTGCCCAGCGGTGTTTCGGCAGTCACCACGGCTTCGCCCGGCGCATATGCCGCGCTTTCACGCCAGCTTTCACCAGTCGAAAGCTGTACGTCGAACATGTGGATCTTGTCGTAGCGCGCGGCAATCGAGCCATCCGGCGCGATCAGGAAAGTCCGGTTCGCCCAGCGCGTCTCGGCCGGATCGCTGCTTTCCCGCTTCACGGCGAGCGACCCGAGCGACAACCAAATTCCCGCATCATGGGCGGCCACTCGCGCGGCGGACAGCACCGGATTCTGCGCTTCTGGCACGATGTGACGCGCAGCCCGCTGCCTGTCCCGGTCGATAAGGCCTGACATCTCGGGCGTGAACAACATGCTCGCCCCGCCCTTGGCAGCGTCAGTAACAGCTGCCTCAATCGTTCGAGCATTGGCTTCCGGATCGATCCCGGAAGTCATCTGCAAAAGCGCAATACGGGTCATTCGCGGCCAATCAGTACCAGATTAGAGGCCGAGCAAGGGATCGAGCTTGCCCTCGCGATCCAGGGCCGCGAGATCGTCGGAACCGCCGACATGATAATCGCCGATGAAAATCTGCGGCACGGTGCGGGCCATGGGCGCGCGCTGAATCATTTCCTCGCGCTTTTCTCCGCCAAACGTGATGTCGAATTCCTCGAACTCCACGCCCTTCCGCTCGAGAAGCGCCTTGGCGCGCATGCAATAGGGGCAGGCAAATTTGGTATAGATATCAACCTTGGGCGTGCTCACGTCCGGGTCCTTTCACTTGTGCATTTCGCGTGCTCCACCCCCTTGAAGCACGGGATCGATGTCATATCTAGGCATTGGAGACGCGTGCCGGAAGGGCGTGGCTCCGAAAACAGGGGAAGTGCCGCTTGCCGGGCTTCCCATAGGCCAAATTGCTCAATTGAGGATTTGTAGGAATATGAACCGTTTCGACCTTTCCCCCTACCGTCGCAGCACCGTTGGTTTCGATCGCCTGTTCGATCTTCTCGAAGGTCATGCCCGCGTGAATAGCGGCGACAATTATCCCCCCTTCAATATCGAGCGCCGCGGGCAGGATGCCTATCGCATCACCCTTGCCGTTGCCGGCTTCCGCCCGGAAGATCTGGACATCACTGCGCAGCAGAACCTGCTGGTGATCCAGGGCCGGAAGAAGGAAGAGGCAGGCGAAGGCGAATATCTCCATGTCGGCATCGCCAATCGCGGCTTCGAACGCCGCTTCGAACTGGCTGATTACGTCCGCGTGGATGATGCGGATCTGGCAGACGGCCTGCTTGTGATCGACCTTGTGCGCGAAGTGCCCGAGGCGATGAAGCCCAAGAAAATTCTCGTGAACGGGCAAAAGGCGCTCGAAGTCGTCCGCAATGATGACGATCAGGCCGACGCTGCCTGACGCTCGCGTAACGCACTGAAAAACGAAGGGCGGGCCCAAACGGGTCCGCCCTTTCTGTATCAGCTGGATGGCTTACGTGCCTCAGACCAGTCGGGACTGGTGCACTGCCGCTTCGATGAAGCTCGCGAAAAGCGGATGCGGATCGAAGGGCTTGCTTTTCAGTTCGGGGTGGAACTGCACGCCGATGAACCATGGATGGTCCGGCCGTTCCACGATTTCCGGCAGCAGCCCGTCAGGCGACATGCCGGAGAAGATCAAGCCGCCCTTTTCGAGCCGTTCCTTATAGGCCCCGTTCACTTCGTAACGGTGGCGGTGACGTTCTGAAATGGCAGTAGAGCCACCATAGACGGTCGAGACATGGCTGTTGGCAGCAAGCTGTGCCTGATAGGCGCCAAGGCGCATCGTGCCGCCCAGATCGGTATCGGCGCCACGCGTCTGGAGGCCTTCCTTGCTCATCCATTCGGTGATGATGCCCACCACCGGTTCCTTCGTTTCGCCAAATTCGGTTGAGCTGGCACCGTCGATGCCGACCGCACGCGCACCTTCGACGCAGGCCATCTGCATGCCAAGGCAAATGCCGAAGAACGGCACCTTGCGTTCACGCGCAAAGCGCACAGATGCGATCTTGCCTTCGGAACCACGCACGCCGAAGCCGCCGGGCACAAGAATGCCGTGCATCGGTTCAAGCTGGGCGGCGATGTCCGAATCGCCCTGCTCGAAAATCTCGGCGTCGATCCAGCGGATGTTGACCTTCACCCGGTTGGCCATGCCGCCATGGACCAGTGCCTCGTTCAGCGACTTGTAGGCATCGGGCAGGCCGACATATTTGCCGACGACACCGATGGTCACTTCGCCCTCGGGGTTTTCGAAGCGGTCCATGATGTCCGCCCAACGGGTCAGGTCCGGAGCGGGTGCTTCGAGGCCGAAATGGCGGAGCACTTCCGCGTCGAGGCCTTCACCGTGATACTGCAGCGGCACGGCATAGATCGAACTGGCATCCAGCGCCGGGATCACCGCTTCTGGCCGCACGTTACAGAACAGCGCGATCTTGCGGCGCTCGCCTTCAGGCAGCTCATGCTCGCAGCGGCACAGCAGCACATCAGGCTGCACACCAAGGCTGGTCAGTTCGCGCACGGAGTGCTGGGTGGGCTTGGTCTTCAACTCACCTGCGGCCGAGACATAGGGCACCAGCGTGACGTGAATGGCGCAGGTCTGTTCCCGGCCCATCTCGTTACGCAGCTGGCGGATCGCCTCGATGAAGGGCAGGCCTTCGATGTCGCCCACAGTGCCGCCGAATTCGCACAGGATGAAATCGAGATCGTCGGTATCCGCCAGGGCGAATTCCTTGATCGCATCGGTCACATGCGGGATCACCTGCACCGTCGCGCCAAGATAATCGCCACGGCGTTCCTTGGCGATAATGTCGCGATAGACGCGGCCGGAAGTGATGTTGTCACCCTGGTGGGCGGAAACGCCGGTGAAGCGTTCGTAGTGACCAAGATCGAGATCGGTCTCCGCCCCGTCATCCGTCACATAGACTTCGCCATGCTGATAGGGGCTCATCGTCCCCGGATCGACGTTGAGATAGGGGTCGAACTTGCGGATGCGGACCTTGAAGCCACGCGCCTGCAGCAAAGCGGCAAGGCTTGCCGCCATGAGACCTTTTCCGAGCGAGGAGACCACGCCGCCGGTGATAAAAATGTACCGCGCCATGGGAGTCGGGCCTTAAGACGAGTTTCGGATTCGGCGCAAGCCATTGCTTGCGCCCCAATGCGGCAATCCACAGTTGTGTGGGCCGATTCTGCGATGAAATGCACACCCCGAGGGGCGTGCGGGCGCTGCGCTTACTGCGCTGCGCCCTGCAACGGATCGCTGCTGGCAGGCTGAGCCGAACCGCTTGCCGCATCGGACGGAGCAGCAGTAGGTGCAGCCGCCGCGCCGAGCAGATCCGACTGGGCGTTCTTTTCGGGCGTGACGGTGCGATCCAGCGTCGCGTCGACTTCGCGGTTCGACGTGGTCCCAACGGCAAGTGCCGCAAGGACGATGCTGAGCACCACGAACAGAGTTGCAAGAATAGTCGTCGCGCGGGTCAGGAAATCCGCGGCGCCGCGTGCCGACATGATCCCGGCCGGGCTACCGCCACCACCCATGCCGAGGCCGCCGCCTTCGGAACGCTGCATCAGCACCACGCCCACAAGCGCGGCAGCCACAATGGCCTGAACGACCGTAAGGAACAGGAAAAGCGACATCTGTCGGTCTGGCCTTCTTGATAGTCTCTATCGTTGGTGCGGCAGATAGCGATGGCGGGCCGTAACCGCAAGGGAGCGGCTCCGTTTCCTGCCATCGCGCCTGCTGCCCGTCAGCTGTCGGTGCGTTCCGCCGCGGCGACGATGATGCCGAGGAAGCTTTCCGCCGTAAGGCTCGCCCCACCGACCAGTGCACCGCCCACTTCTGCAACATGGAGGATGTCTGCCGCGTTTTCTGCCTTCACAGAACCGCCGTAGAGGATGCGAATTTCCGCGCCTGCCGCGCCGAAGATTTCAACCAGCTGGCTGCGGATCGCGCCGTGCATCTGGCCAATTTCTTCCAGGGAAGGAGTACGGCCGGTGCCGATAGCCCAGACAGGCTCATAGGCAATGGTCATCTTTTCGGCATAGTCGCTGCCTTCCGGCAGGGACGCCGCGATCTGTGCGCACACGACCTGTTCGGCCTTGCCTGCATCGCGATCCGCTTCGCTTTCGCCGACGCAGAGAATGACCTGAAGCCCCGCATGGAGCCCGGCGCAGGCCTTGGCCTTCACCACCGCGTCCGTCTCACCATGGTCGGAACGGCGTTCGCTGTGACCGACGATGACGAATCCGGCACCGGCATCCTTCAGCATTGCCGCTGAAATATCACCCGTGTGGGCACCGCCTTCAGCCTGGTGACAATCCTGCGCGCCAACGCCGATCAGCGAGGCTTCCTTACGGATTGCGTGAATCAGTGTATAGGGCGGCGCGATCGCCACCTCCGCCTTGATAAGGCGTTCTGCCGCGCGATCGATCGCGCGGGCTTCGGCCAGCATGGCGCGCGTGCCATGCATCTTCCAATTGCCGACAATATAGGGGCGCTGGGCCATCAATTGTCCTTAAGCTGCTCGTGACGCGCCGCGATTCCGGCGCCGTCTGGGGTGATGCCCGCTAGTCCCGGGCGTCCGGCTTGTCAAAACCGCTTTTCCACATAGGGCCAAAGCCGCGTCCACTGTTGCCCCCCGGCCTCAGCGGGGATAAAGCGCCTGCCGACCGGGCCGGAAGAGCCCTACCACTACACACCAGGCGGCGCCTAATCATGCTTCAGCTGTTCCGGACTTTCATGAATTCCAAGACCGGCGTGATTGTCACGCTGGCTGCCCTTGCGCTGATCGCGCTGGCCTTCGCCGTTGGCGATGTGGCCAATACCGGCTCTTTCGGCGGCGTCGCCGGCGGGGACCGGGTGGCAATCGTCGGCAAGCACAAGATCAGCACCTCCGAGTTGAACTCGGCCGTGCGCAACGAATTCGACAATATGCGCCGCAGCAACCCCACGCTGACGATGGAGGCCTTCGTCGCCAACGGCGGTGTGGAAAAGGTGCTGGACCGTCTGATCGACCGGACTGTTCTGGCCGAATTCGCGAAGGAAGAAGGTCTGCGTTCGGGCGAGCGCCTGATCGGCAGCCAGATTGCCCTTATCCCTGCCTTCACCGGCCCTGATGGCAAGTTCAGCCAGGATGCCTATCGCGCGGCCATCGCCCAGCAGGGGCTGACCGACACGCAGGTACGCGAAGACATCGAATCCGGCCTGCTTGTCCGCCAGGTCATAAGCCCGGTTCTGTCCAACGGCACTCTGCCGCCTTCGCTGGTGAAGCATTACGCCGCGCTGCTGCGCGAAAAGCGCCATGGTTCCATCGGCCTGCTGCTGAGTGACGCCTATGCGCCCGCAAAGGCACCAAGCGATGCCCAGGTGAGCGAATTCTACAACGCCAACAAGGCCCGCTACATGCGCCCCGAACGGCGCGTTATCCGCTATGCAACTTTCGATGCGAGCGCAGTGAAGAACGTGCCCGAGCCGACGGACGCGGAAATCGCTGCCCGCTACAAGCGCGACTCCGCGCAATATGCGCCGACCGAAAAGCGGCGCCTTACGCAACTGGTCGCCTCAACAGATGCCGTCGCCAAGGCCATTCGCGACGAAATCGCCAAGGGCAAGTCGCTGGATGTCGCAGCGCGTGAAAAGGGCCTGCAGGTCGCTCAGGTTGGTCCATTCACTCAGGCGGAATATTCTGCGCAGACTTCCTCCGCCGTGGCGCAGGCCGCTTTCGGCGCGCAAAACGGCCAGCTTGCGCCGACCACGCGCGGCGGATTGGGCTTCTACATCATCCGTGTCGACGGCATTGAACGCACTCCCGGCCGCACGATTGACCAGGTGCGCGCAGAGATTCGCACCGCCTTGCTCGCCGAGAAGCATCGCCAGGCGATCGCCGATCTGAGCGCAGGCGTCGAAGAAGAGTTCGACGGTGGCTCCAGCCTTGCTGAAGTGGCCAAGACCTTGCAGGTCCAGGTCCAGACTACCCCCGAAGTGATCGGCACCGGCGCTGTCTACATGAAGCCCGGCGAGACCGCCCCGCCGATTCTGGGCCGTGCGCTGTCCACCGCATTCCAGATGGAAGAAGGGCAACCCCAACTTGCCGAGATCGAACCGGGCAAGACCTTCCTGATCTACGACGTCAGCAAGATCGTTCCGGCCGCTGCCGCACCGCTTTCCGAGGTCCGCGAAATGGTCGTCAATGGCTGGCGCCGGGCAGAAGGCGACAAGCAGGCCAAGCTTGCGGCCGACCGCGTGATGAAGGCCGTGGCCAAGGGCGACACGATTGCCGCCGCGCTCGCCAAGGAAAAGGTGAAGCTGCCCCCGGTCGATGCCATCAATATGAGCCGCGAGGATCTCGCCAAGCTCGGTGGCCGCGTGCCGCCGGTGCTGGCTTTGGCCTTCAGCATGGCCGAAGGCACGGTGAAGCGGCTTGAGGCCCCGAACGACAATGGCTGGTTCGTGGTGAAGCTCGACGACATCGAGCCAGGCCAGATCGCGCCGAACGATCCGCTGCTGGCGCAGGTTGGCGATCAGCTGGGCCAGACGCTGGGCGATGAATATGCCGGGCAATTTGCCCGCGCAGCAACAGACGCAATTGGCGTTGAACGCAACAAGGCGGCTATCGAAGCCGTCAAGAAGCAACTGCTGGGCCGCAATTGACGACCATGACACTTTCGGGAGCATTGCCTGACAACGCCGCATCGGCTCGTGCCGCCCTTGCCGAGGGACGGCCCGCGCTGGTGTGGCGCAAGCTCGTCGCTGATACGGAAACTCCGGTTGGCGCCGCGCTGAAACTGATCGTTCCGGGACGGGGCGATTTCCTGCTGGAGTCAGTCGAAGCCGGCGAGACGCGCGGGCGCTACAGCCTGCTCGGGCTGGACCCCGATCTGATGTTCCGTGCCACCGGCGCCGCCTGCGAAGTCAATCGTGCGTGGCAGCATGATCGCGACGCTTTCGAGGCGCTTCCGGGTGACAGTTTCGAGGAGCTGCGCACGCTTTCGGCCACGTGCCGCATCGAGATGCCGAAGGAACTGCCGCAGGCGCTTGCCTGTCTGGTCGGCTATTTCGCCTATGAAACCATCGGCCTGGTCGAAGAACTGCCCCGCGCGCCGCAGAGCGAACTGGCGGTGCCGGACATCCTGATCTCCCGCCCGACGGTGACGCTGGTGTTCGACCGGCTGAGTGATGAATTGTTCTGTATCTCGCCCATCTGGTCTGCCGCAGACCCGGACCGTGCGATCGAGCTTGCCGGCGAGAAAATCGACAGCACCCTGCGCCGCCTGGCCGGGGCCATTCCCGGCCCGGTGAAGGACGCCAGCCTGCCCGACATGGAGCTGACCCCGGTAATGCCGCACGGGCTCTATGAAAGCATGGTGGCCAAGGCCAAGGGCTATATCGAGGCGGGCGACATTTTTCAGGTGGTGCTGGCCCAGCGCTTCACTTGCCCCTTCCCGCTTCCGCCGCTGGCGCTTTATCGCGCGCTGCGCCGGGTGAACCCTTCGCCCTTCCTCTATTTCCTCGACCTGCCCGGCTTCGCGGTGGTGGGTTCGAGTCCCGAAATCCTCGTGCGCGTGCGCCATGGCGAAGTGACGATCCGTCCCATCGCCGGCACCCGTCCACGCGGAAAGACGGATGAGGAAGACCGGGCGAATGAGGAAAGCCTGCTGGCGGATGCGAAGGAACGCGCCGAACATCTGATGCTGCTCGATCTCGGGCGCAACGATGTCGGCCGCGTGGCAAGCAAGGGCAGCGTGAAGGTGACGGCCAGCTTCACCATCGAACGCTACAGCCATGTGATGCACATCGTCAGCAATGTGGTGGGCAAGCTTTCCCCGGATCACGATGCACTCGACGCTCTGTTCGCTGGCTTCCCGGCGGGCACCGTCTCGGGTGCCCCCAAGATCCGCGCCTGCGAGATCATCGCCGAACTGGAACCCGAATCGCGCGGGCCCTATGCAGGCGGCGTCGGCTATTTCGGGCCGGACGGCTCAATCGACAGCTGCATTGTGCTGCGCACTGCCGTGGTGAAGGACGGCGTGATGCATGTTCAGGCCGGTGCGGGCATCGTTGCCGATAGCGATCCGGCCTATGAGCAGGCGGAATGCCGGCACAAGGCAGGCGCGCTGATCGCGGCGGCCCGCGAAGCAGCCCGCGTGGCGAGCGAGCCGGACTTCGGGCAGTGATGCGGGCGCTGGCCGCCCCTTTTCTGATGGGGGCGGCGCTTGCGCTCACCTCCTGCGGCGGCGCGCTTCCCGGCGCAGGCGATATTGCGCCCGAACTGAAGCCCGGCTGCCAGGAAACCCGGTTCGAAGAGGTGCCGCTGACCGTTTGCGTCGCAGATCCCCAACTGCACACGATCCGCACCGCCCTTGCCCCTGAGACCGAAGCCGGCGGCGGCCCGCCCTGGCGCAGCCTTGCCGCCTTTGCCGCCAACCGCTCGCCAGAGGCGCCGCAGGTCATGTTCGCCTTCAATGCGGGCATGTTCGACGACGATGGCCAGCCCATCGGCTATTATGTCGAGAATGGGGAGAAGGTCCATTCGCTCAGCCGGAAGGCCGGTCCGGGCAATTTCCACATGCTGCCCAATGGCGTGTTCTTCGGCCGTGGCGGCAAGTGGGAAGTGCGCAGCACGGAAGACTTCTTCTCAAGCGTCACCAATCGCCCCGATTTCGGCACCCAGTCCGGCCCGATGCTGGTGGTGGACGGCGAATTGCATCCCGGCATTCAGGATGACGGCGCATCGCTGCGCATCCGCAACGCCGTGGGGGTGGAGGATACGGGCCGCGCGATCTTCGTGATTTCGGATCAGCCCATCAGCTTCGGCAAGCTGGCCCGCTATTATCGCGATGTGCTGAAAGTCAGGAACGCGCTGTTCCTCGACGGGACGGTTTCCCAATTGTGGAACCCGCAGAGCAAGCGGCTGGACAACACTTTCCCCATCGGCCCCTTGATCATGGTCGAAAGGCGGACGGAAACCCCGGCCAAGCCCTAGCACATCCGGGCAAATGCCTCGTATTGCCGCTGAACCGCGATGAACGGATTGACCGTATCGCCCGGCTCTTTCTCCGTGACGAATTCGAGATAGGCATTGCGCACGCCCAGGCGGTAGGTTCCGTCCAGTTCCCGCAAGCTCACGCCAAGCCCGGCGCGATGCTGGATGCGCAACTGCCTGCCGCTATCCAACGTGAAGACGGCATCGCATCCTTCGACTGTTATTTTCTTCGGCACGAAATACTGACCGCCATTTCCGGGCAGGCGGATGGTCACCGGGAAATCGATATTCGCAAATGCATTCACCACCGACTTGCCGGCTCTGCCAATTGCCTCGCTGGTGGCCTGCCGTTGTAAATTGGGGAAAGGGAAGCTCTCCCGGATTGGATAGGTCGGGCTGAATCCACTATTTTCGCCAGGACAGACATAGAGATAAATGCCGCTGAACAGGTTCGTTGGAGAATACTCACCTTCAAAGAAGCCAATCTCGGCAAGCCATTCGCTTCCCGCACCGCCCGGGCCGGAACGAACCGCTTTGCCGTTCTGGTCAAAAAGCTGCCAGCGCTGCACGCTGTAGCCGGGCCGCTGATACTTGCCTGAGCGCAAGGTCTGCGGACAGAATACCCGCAGGCGGACACTGCGGCTGAAATTGTCCCTGCGGAACGACAGTGCGAAGACGTCCACTTCATAGGCGCCTTCCCCGACATTGCGGATGCTGTCCATGTTGCGCAACACGCGCCAGTAGATGTCGTCGGAACTATAGACCCAGTTTGCCGCGCGCGCCGGCACAGAGGCAAGGCAGCCCATCAGCGCGGCACAGACCAGCAGCAAGCGAATCATGGATTTCCCCCTGTTCGCAGGAATGTATGGTTTCCCGGCCCCATGCGCTCAAGCCACTTGTCCGAAGCCACTCATGGCCCCACTTGATCGCGGGCGACGAAACGCGCAAAGGCGGCACCATGATCCTCGTTATCGACAATTATGACAGCTTCACCTGGAACCTGGTCCATTACGTGATGGAACTGGGCGCCGAAGTGAAGGTCGTCCGCAACGATGCGCTGACCGCAGCCGAAGCGCTGGCAACCGGTGCGCAGGGCTTCCTGCTTTCGCCCGGCCCCTGCACGCCGAATGAAGCGGGCATCAGCCTCGATCTCGTGGCGGCATGTGCCGAAGCGAAGAAGCCGCTGCTGGGCGTATGCCTGGGCCACCAGTCCATTGGCCAGTATTTCGGTGGCAAGGTGGTGCGCGGCGGGCTGATGCACGGCAAGACCTCGCCCGTGCGGCATGACAATACCGGCGTGTTCGAAGGCCTGCCCTCCCCCTTCATCGCCACGCGTTATCACTCGCTGATCGTCACTGACATTCCCGACGATCTGGTAGTGAACGCCACGGCAGACGATGAATTCGTGATGGGCTTCCGCCATCGCGAATTGCCGATCCACGGCGTGCAGTTCCATCCGGAAAGCATCGCCACGGAACATGGACACGATCTGCTGGCCAACTTCCTCAAGATCTGCGGCATCAACGCCACCGCAATGGCATGATGCTTCCCACGGTGCTCGATATTCCGCTGGAAGAAGCGGAAGCCGAAGAAGCCTTCGGCGCGATCCTTGACGGCAAGGTTGCGGACGAGGACGTGGCGACATTCCTCATCGGCCTGTCCGACCGGGGCGAGACGGCGAGCGAAATCGCCGGCGCAGCCCGCGCCATGCGGGCGCGCCTGATCCCCATCCGCGCGCCGGAAAACGCCATCGACGTTTGTGGTACCGGGGGCGACGGGCATCACACGCTCAACGTTTCCACTGCGGTTTCGCTGGTCGTCGCGGCCTGCGGCGTGCCGGTGGCCAAGCACGGCAATCGCGCCGCCAGCAGCAAGGCCGGTGCGGCCGATACGCTGGAGGCGCTGGGCCTCGACCTTGACCGGGCAATGGCCACGGCGGAAGAAACTCTGGCCGATATCGGCATATGCTTCCTCTTCGCAGGCAAGCATCATCCTTCGATGGGCCGCATCATGCCGATCCGCAAGGCAATCGGCCGCCGCACGATCTTCAACCTGATGGGCCCGCTGGCCAATCCGGCCGATGTGAAGCGCCAGCTGGTCGGCATTGCCCGCCCGGCCTATGTGCCGATCTATGCCGAGGCGCTGCAGCGTCTGGGCACTGACCATTCGATGGTCATTTCCGGCGATGAAGGGCTGGACGAGTTGAGCCTGGCGGGCGGCAGCGAAATTGCCGAAGTACGCGATGGCCGCATCCTGATGAAGCGGGTGGAACCTGCCGATGCAGGCCTGCCCGCCGCGCCGCTGGCGGCGATCAAGGGCGGCGATCCCGTCCATAATGCCGCCGAACTGCGCAAGCTGCTGATGGGCGAACATGGCCCCTATCGCGACGCCGTGCTGCTGAATGCGGCCGCTGCGCTGATCGTGGCGGGTGAAGTCCAGAGCTGGATCGAAGGCGTGGAAGAAGCGGCGGAAGCAATCGACAAGGGGCTCGCCAAGGCGATCCTCGACTGCTGGATCGATGCGGTAAAGTAAGAGTACAGGGCCGGAATAATGGATAAACTCGCCGAAATCTGCGCCACCAAGCGCGAGGAAGTCGCCGCGCGCAAACCGCTCGCCTCGCTGGCCGATCTCGACGCACGCGCCGCCGGGCAGAGCGCCCCGCGCGGCTTCCGCAAGGCACTCGAAGCGAAGATCGATGGCGGTTACGGCCTGATCGCGGAAATCAAGAAGGCCAGCCCGTCCAAGGGCCTGATCCGTCCGGATTTCCATCCCGCCGACCATGCCCGATCCTATGAGGCAGGCGGCGCGGCCTGCCTTTCAGTGCTGACCGACGCGCCCTATTTCCAGGGGCATGAGGATTTCCTGATCGAAGCCCGCTCGGCCTGTGCCCTGCCGGTGCTGCGCAAGGATTTCATGGTCGATCCCTGGCAGGTGGCGGAAGCCCGCTCCATCGGGGCCGATGCAATCCTGATCATCGTTGCCGCGCTGGATGATGCCCAGATGGCCGAGATCGAGGCCGCAGCCATTGAACGCGGCATGGATGTGCTGGTTGAAGTCCATAATGAGGAAGAGATGGAACGCGCCGCGGCGCTCAAATCCCGCCTCATCGGCGTCAACAACCGCGACCTGAAGCGTTTCGTCACCGATCTCGGCACGACGGAACGCCTCGCCCCGCTGGCGCCGGAAGGCACTTTGCTGGTGGGCGAAAGCGGCATCAACAGCCATGCGGACATCCTGCGCCTTGCCGATGCAGGCGTGCGCTGTTTCCTGGTGGGTGAAAGCCTGATGCGTCAGGACGATGTTACCGCCGCCACGAAGGCGCTGCTGGGCGCCTGATCGCCGCCCTCTGTCCTACAGGCACCCATTCTGGCATGGGTGGGCGATGGACACAGGCTCACCATGGGAATTTGCGTGCCGGGCATCCTCGATGGAGAGGCCCGGAACCGATCTCTCTGTACAGTGTCAACCTTGTCAACTTCGACGGAAAAGCGCGTAGCCGGATGACCAAGCTCACTCACCTCGACGAATCGGGCGCGGCCCGCATGGTGGATGTCGGCGCGAAGGCAGCCACTGCCCGCAAGGCCGTTGCCACAGGCCGCATCCGCATGTCGCCCGAAGCGCTGGATGCGATCCGCGACGGCGATGCTCCAAAGGGCGACGTGCTCGCCGCCGCGCGCATTGCCGGGATCATGGCCGCCAAGAAGACGGGCGATCTGATCCCACTCTGCCACCCGCTTGCACTGGACGCCGTGACTGTCGACTTCGCGTTCGAGGCTGACGGCGTACGCGCCACGGCCACAGCCAGCCTCACCGGGAAAACCGGGATCGAGATGGAAGCGATGACCGCCACCTCCGTCGCCCTGCTGACCATTTACGATATGGCCAAGGCGCTCGATAAAGGCATGGTGATCGAAGGCGTGCGCCTGCTGGCCAAGAGCGGCGGCAAATCGGGCGAATGGCACGCGCCGGAAGAATAGGCCGATGAAGCCGCCCCTTCCCCTCAGCGAGGCTCAGGCCCGGCTGCTTGCGTCAGTCGATGCTCTGGCGCCGGAAGATGTGCCGGTGGAACAGGCTCTCGGTCGCTGCCTTGCCGCGCCGCTGACCGCCCGCCGCACCCAGCCCGCCGCCGATCTTTCCGCTATGGATGGCTATGCCATGCGTGAGGGCGAGCATGGCCCGTGGAAAGTGGTTGGCGAAAGCGCGGCCGGCCATCCCTATTCCGGCATTGTCGGCGCCGGGGAAGCGATCCGCATTTCCACCGGCGCGCTGATGCCTGCGGGCGCCAGCGCGGTGCTGCTGCAGGAAAATGCGCATCGGGATGGAGAGACCCTCGCCCTCAATGGCGAAGGTGAGCCAAGCGCTCGCCATATCAGGCGCACGGGCTTCGATTTCGGCAGCGGCGATGCCCTGCTTCCGCCGGGCACCCGGGTCGGCCCGGCGCAGATCGCGCTCGCGCTTTCGGCAGGGAACAGTTCGCTCAGCGTCCACGGCCTGCCGCGCCTTGCCATTCTCGACAGCGGGGACGAACTGGCCGCCGATCCCGCCAATTGCGCCCTGCACCAGATCCCGGCCAGCAATGGGGCCATGCTCGCCGCGATGGCGAGCGGGCTTGCTGCCGACATTCAACGCCTCGGCCCGGTGCCCGACGATCTCGATGCACTCGCCGCCGCGCTCGACGCTGCCGGCCACGCCGAGGTGATCGTCACCAGTGGCGGCGCGTCTGTGGGCGACCATGACCTTATCCGTCCCGCGCTGGAAGCATGGGGTGCCCAGATCGATTTCTGGCGGGTGGCCATGAAGCCGGGCAAACCGCTGCTGGTGGCGCGCAAGGGCGGCACTGTCGTGCTCGGCCTGCCAGGCAATCCCGTGTCCAGCTTCGTCACGGCCTATTTCTTCCTGCTGCCCCTGCTGCGCGCCCTTGCAGGAAACAGTCGCCCGCTTCCCTCCCCCATCCCCCTGCGTCTGGCAGGAGAAATGCCCGCCGGAGGTGGCCGGATGGAGTTTCTGCGTGCCGTTCTGGTCGATGGCAAAGCCGTGCCGGTCACGGAACGCGATTCCAGTGCATTGCGCGCCATGGCCTCTTCCGGACTGCTTATAGAGCGGCCCGCCAACGCCCCACCGGCGCCACCGGGAAGCATTGTCCCGGCCTATTGGATCGGAAATGGCGGGGTTGCTTGACTTGGCTTGAGAAGTTGCCTAGTTGTTCCGCATTCGTTCCGTAGGTGGAACATTTGAGGAGGCCGCTTCGATGCTCACCGCCAAGCAACATGAGCTTCTGCTGTTCATCCAGACCCGTCTGGAAGAATCGGGCATTTCCCCGAGTTTCGAGGAAATGAAGGAAGCGCTGGACCTCAAGTCGAAGTCGGGTGTGCATCGGCTGATTTCCGCTCTGGAAGAACGTGGCTTCATCCGCCGCCTGCCCAACCGGGCGCGCGCGCTGGAAGTTCTCAAGAACCCCGAGGATGTGAACGCCAAGGGCAGCAAGCCCGCAGCGCCAGCGAATGATGCGGTCAGCCGCGTCGCTGCGCCGCCGCGCGCGCCCGTCTTTGCCGCGAATGACGTGATCGAGCTTCCGCTGCACGGCAAGATTGCCGCAGGCGTTCCGATCGAGGCGCTGGAAAGTGACCGGACCCTGCCGGTTCCCGCCGCCCTGCTGGGCGCGGGCGATCATTATGCGCTGGAAGTGTCGGGCGATTCGATGATCGATGCTGGCATTCTCGATGGCGACTTCGCGCTGGTGAAGCGCACCGACCATGCTCGCGATGGTGAAATTGTGGTGGCTCTGGTGCGGAACGAGGAAGCGACACTCAAATATCTGCGCCGCGAAGGTGGCCGCATCCGGCTCGATCCGGCCAATGCGGCCTATGATCCGCAATATTACGAACCGCATGAAGTGATCGTGCAGGGCAAGCTGGCAGGCCTGCTGCGCCAGTATCACTGAGGCGTATCACGGATAAGTTCTGGAAGGCGCGCCCGGCCCGTCGTAGCGGCGCGCCTTTCCGTTCCTCCACCAGCCATGTTCGCCCTGCCCTTCGGCAACGGACTTCATTTCATGGCGGTTGAGATAGAGGGCCAGTCCGCCCGTCTCGTCCAGGCTCCGGCGATCCGCCTTGATCCAGCGCGGGCGGCAGGATCTGGGCAGATAGCGATCCGCCACCACGATGTCGGACAAATCGCAGGCTGCGGCCAGTTGGCGCTCGTCGATCCGTTCCTTGCTCAGGGCCAGCAAGAGATGCCATTCACGCCCCTGCCGTTTCAGGGTGGCGACACAGAAATCCGCGCTGCATCGTGCGCCAGACCACTGGCTGATCGCCAGCACTTCGCCTTCTGCCCCGGCCATTTCCTGCAAAGTCTCCCGCGCAAAGGTGCTGCGGGATTCTCTCAGGACGAGCAGCCGCTCGTCCTCTCCGGTGATGCCCACTTCGCGCCCATCGCGTGAAATCAGCACATCGGGCACCGGCGTGATCGCCAGCAGGACGCAGGCCACTCCCAGTGGCAGCACCGCCCAGAGCCGCACCCGCCCGCGCCAGAGGGCAAGCCACAAGCTGCCGGCGATAAACAAGGCGAATGTCCCCTTGCCCATCTGCGGCATCAGCTTCACCGCCCCCGGCTGATCGGCGGTAAAATGCGCCAGAGCCAGCAGGAATTCGAGGGATTTACCCGCCAGCCACCATGCCGGTGCCCCCAGTCCTATTGCGTCCAGCGCCAGCGCCAATGCGATCAGCGGCATGGAGACGAAGGTAGTCAGCGGAATGGCGATCACATTGGCGAAGGCACCGTAAAGCCCGGCGCGGTGGAAATGGAACATCACCACCGGCATCAGCGCGAATTCAATCACCAGCCCCGTCACCAGCAACATGGTTCCCCGGCGCAATGCGGGAACCAGCCAACCTTCGTCGCGCGAGGCAAGGAATGCGCGGACTGGCCCTGCGCTATGCAGGGCGACGATGGCGATCACTGCCGAGAAGCTCATCTGGAAGCTCGGCCCCACCAGCGCTTCGGGCCAGAGCAGCAGAACGAAGCCCGCCGCAACGGCGATCAGCCGCAGCGAAAGCGGTTCTCGCCCCAGCGCCAAGGCCAGCAGAACCAGCACCGCGCCTACACAGCTTCGCACTGTCGGCACTTCCGCGCCGGTCAGCAGCGTGTAGCCAATCCCCGCCAGCGCCGCGATGGCGGCTGCGGCAACGGGCAGACGTATCCGCAGGGCCAGCCATTGCCACAATGCCAGCAGCCTGATTGCCATGAAATAGGCCGCCGCGATCACCGCGCTGACATGCAGCCCGCTGATGGAAAGCAGATGCGAAAGGCCCGCATCGCGCATCGCAGCCTCGTCCTCGCCGGCAATCGCCCCGCGATCCCCGCTCGCCAATGCGGCGGCAATAGTGCCCGCCGAACCATCGAGCCGTGAACGGACATGGTCAGCAAGGCGCCGCTGAAGCGAGCCAAAACCCCCTTGCTGCGCGGCAGGCTCCAGCAGTTCGGGCGCGGCAACCACACTGCCGGTTGCCGCCAACCCGTCAAACCATGCCGCACGGGAAAAATCGTAACTGCCAGGCAGCAGCGGCGGTGCGGGAGGCATGAGCCGCGCCTTGACCCTGATCCGCGCCCCCTCGCCCAGCCCGAGGATGTCCTTGTCCAGCGGAAGGTTCACCCTGACCTTCACGGCCCGGCTAGTCTCCGGCTCGCGCATTGCCAACACCAGCCTCGCCCGCCCGTCAGCAGGCTGCTCTATCCTTTCCAGCACCCGGGCATCGAATGTCCCGGCTATGGGATGTGCAATCGGTTCCGTTCCGACCAGCGACGACTTCGCCCAGACCACTGCGACTCCGAGCGAGAAGGCGAGTCCCACACCGAATATTGCCGCCCGCAAATGGGCACGCCGATCATTGTGGCGCCAGAACATCTGTGCGGCCATGCCGCCAAGGATACCGACGACAGCCGCGCATAACCATCCGATGGCCGTGGCGAGTACAAACCAGGCCCCAATTCCCGCGGAAAATGCCACTGCAAGCCAAGGCCCACGGTCGAATCCGGATGCGTCCAAAAATGCGTCGATCCTGTCTCCCACGCTGGACAAGAGGCGTTCCATTCGCCAATGCGTCTGCTGCATCGCAGCATCCTGTGGCAGTTCTTTCAGCGGAACGGAAACGGGGGTGCTGTCTGCCATAAGAACAATGGAAAGGATCAAGTGGGTCATGGCAAGCGTTAGCGGCAATGCAGCGGCAACCGGCAGCCCGGTGGTCACGCGCTTTGCGCCCTCGCCCACCGGCTTCCTTCACATCGGCAATGCCCGCACGGGGCTGTTCTCCTGGCTCTATGCCCGGCATTTTGGCGGCAAGACGCTGCTGCGGATCGAAGATACGGACAAGGTCCGTTCCACGCAGGAAGCGATTGACGTCATTCTGGACGGGCTGGCTTGGCTCGGCCTCGATTTTGACGGGCACACCTATTACCAGTCGCAGTTCGAAGCGCGTCATGCTGAGGTGGCACATGATCTGATCGCGCGCGGCGCGGCCTATCGCTGCTATCTGACGCAGGAAGAACTGACCGCCCGCCGCGAAAAGGCGCGCGAGGAAAAGAAGCCCTTCCGCATCGAAAGCGAATGGCGCGATGCCGTTCCTTCCACTTGGCCCGAAGGTCAGGATTACGTGGTGCGCATCAAGGCCCCGCGCGATGGCGAAACGGTGATCGAGGATCTCGTTCAGGGCAAGGTGACGGTGAAGAATGCGGAACTGGACGATTTCGTCCTGCTGCGTTCCGACGGTACGCCCACCTATATGCTTGCAGTGGTGGTGGACGACCATGACATGGGCGTCACGCACATCATCCGCGGCGACGATCATCTGAACAATGCCTTCCGCCAACTGACCATCATCAAGGCTATGGGCTGGCCGGAACCGCATTATGCGCACATCCCCCTGATCCACGGGCAGGACGGCGCCAAGCTTTCCAAGCGCCACGGCGCCATGGGTGTTGGCGATTATCGCGACGAACTGGGCATCCTGCCCGAAGCGTTGCTGAATTACCTGCTTCGCCTCGGCTGGGGCCATGGCGACCGCGAGGAATTCACCAAGGACGAAGCGATCCAGCTTTTCGACATCAAGGATGTCGGCAAAAGCCCGTCGCGCTTCGACCTCAAGAAGCTGCTGAACCTTAACGGCCATTACATTCGCGAAGCAGATAATGCCCGGCTCGCCGCGCTGATCGCCCCACGCCTTGGCCCTGCAGCCGACATCGACACGCTGGTGGCCGCCATGCCCGTGCTGAAAACCCGCGCGCGCGACATGAACGAATTGGCCGATGGCGCCGCCTTCCTGTTCAAGACCCGCCCGCTGGAAATGACCGAGCAGGCGCAGGCTCTTTTGACCAGCGATGCACAACTGCTTTTGTGGCGGATTTCTGGCCGTTTGGCGGGTGAAAACAACTGGACAACTGAGGCGCTGGAAGCCAGTTTGAAGGCGATGGCGGAGGAGCTGGGGCTGGGCCTCGGCAAACTCGCGCAGCCGCTGCGCGCGGCGCTCACGGGGCAAACCACCTCGCCGGGTATTTTCGATGTCCTGGTGCTGCTCGGAAAGGACGAAAGCCTTGCGCGTATCGACGCACAGGCCGTTCCGGGCGACCAGGCCGCAGAGCTTTGAGGAGTACGAGACTTGGCTGACAAGCACGCGAAGCTTACCGTTGGAGACAAGAGCTACGATTTCCCGGTGCTGGAAGGCAGCGTTGGGCCGGATGTGGTCGACATCCGCAAGCTCTACGGCCAATCGCACATGTTCACTTACGATCCCGGCTTCACCTCCACCGCTTCGTGTGAAAGTGCCCTGACCTACATCGATGGCGAGGAAGGCGTTCTGCTCCATCGCGGCTATCCTATCGGCCAGCTGGCAGAACATTCCAGTTTCATGGAAGTGGCCTATCTGCTGCTGAACGGCGAACTGCCCAATGCCGGTGAATATGACGCCTTCACCCGCACCATCACTCGCCACACCATGTTGCACGAGCAGTTGGCGACCTTCTACCGCGGTTTCCGCCGCGACGCGCACCCGATGGCCATCATGTGCGGCGTGGTCGGCGCTCTGTCGGCATTCTATCACGACAGTACGGACATTTCCGACCCGGAACACCGTCGGATCAGCTCGCACCGCCTGATAGCCAAGATGCCCACTATCGCGGCGATGGCTTATAAATATTCCGTCGGCCAGCCCTTCATGTATCCGGACAACAAGCTGTCCTACACGGGCAACTTCCTGCGCATGACCTTCGGCGTGCCGGCTGAAGAATATGAAGTGATCCCCGAAGTGGAACGCGCGATGGACCGGATCTTCATCCTCCATGCCGACCACGAACAGAATGCTTCGACCTCGACTGTGCGTCTCGCCGGTTCTTCGGGCGCAAACCCCTTCGCATGTATCGCGGCCGGCATCGCCTGTCTGTGGGGGCCTGCTCATGGCGGTGCGAACGAAGCGGCGCTCAACATGCTGCATGAGATCGGCACGCCGGACAAGATTCCACACTATATCGAGCGCGCGAAGGACAAGAACGATCCGTTCCGCCTGATGGGCTTCGGCCACCGCGTCTACAAGAACTACGATCCGCGCGCGACCGTGATGCAGAAGACGGTCCGCGAAGTGTTCGAGGCGCTGAAAGTGGATGATCCGCTGTTCGAAACCGCCCTGCGGCTCGAGGAACTTGCCCTGCATGACGATTACTTCGTCGAGAAGAAGCTGTTCCCCAACGTGGACTTCTATTCGGGCATCATCCTTTCGGCGATCGGTTTCCCGACAACCATGTTCACCGCTTTGTTCGCCCTTGCCCGTACCGTGGGCTGGGTGGCGCAGTGGAACGAAATGATCAGCGATCCCGGCCAGAAGATCGGCCGTCCGCGCCAGCTCTACACCGGCCCGACGCAGCGCGATTACGTTCCGGTCGAGGAGCGCTAAGTAAGCCGGGAACTGATATGAAGCGGATGCGGCCAATCGCGGGAATAGCTGCGATGGCCGCAGTCGCTTCAGCCACTTCCGCAAATGCGCAGACTGCCGGTCAGGCTTTCGAATGCGCGCTGCCCTATCAGGCAACAATGAATGCCGCGGGGAAGCTGGAGGTTCTCAGACAATCCAGTTCCCCCGGCATGGCGTTACTCTCCGGTCCGTCGAACACGGTTGAATTCGCGGTCGGGGAGACGAAGGTGTTTGGCGCTGTGCCCACCAGCCTAACCTTCAAGCTGCAGGAACCCCGCCAGAACGCGCCGCGGAAGACCTACACGGCGACCGTGAACGCCTATTTCCCGGATGACGCAGCAACTGATCAGGCGATCATTGCTGCCAATAGCTGGCACCTCGGGCTGTGCGGGCCGGGGTTATCGCTCTGCATCCGGGCGAAAGACGCTGCACCCGATGGCGCAGGCGAACTGCGCTATCACCGGCAGAAAGGCACCCCGTTCTGGCTGGAATGCGTGTTCGAATTCAGCGAGGAAGAAATCAAAGCGCTCGGCTGAAGGTGTCAGCCTGCCGCTGGAATGCTCAGAATAAACCGCGCGCCTTTGCCCGGCTCACTGCGCACCACCAGATCGCCGCCCATGGCGCGCGCGAGTCTGCGCGAAATATACAAGCCCAGCCCGGAACCGCCGTCACCGCTGCGGCCAAGGCGTTCGAACTTCTCGAAGACCTTCGCCTGCTGTTCTTCGCTCAGCCCCTGCCCCTGATCCGCCACAACGATGCAGGCCTTGCCGCCCTCAGAGGCAAGTGACACCGCGACATGGGAACCTTCCGGCGTATAGCGGATCGCGTTGCCGATCAGGTTCAGCAACACCTGCAGGACACGGCGGAATTCGCCGATTGCCGGCAAATGTTCGTCAGGGCCGGGTGTGTCGATCAGTATCCCGCGCTCCTGAGCGCGAACGCCAAGAATGCCCACTGCCCTGCGAGCGACATCGGCCAGGTCGATATGGTCAGGCGCAGTGGTAAACTCGTCGGCCTCAACCACCTCGAGATCCGAGAGATCGTCGATCAATGCCAACAGATGCTGTCCGGCAGCGGCGATGTCGGCAGCGTAATTGCTGTATTCCTCCGCCAGCGGCCCCGCCAGACGAGTGCGGATCGTCTCCGCATTGGCAATGATACGCGCGATGGGCTGACGCAGCACCGGTGCCACATCGCGGCCGATGGCCGCACCGGGTGCCACGCGAGCCACGGCTACTTCCGCCAGTGCAGCAGGACGCGCCGGAGGTTCATCTGCCACCAGATAAAGCTCGAAGCCGTTCGCCCCTGCCTCCGGGCCGCCCAATGGCACAAGGCTAGCCCGCCAGCGGCGATTCGATCCCGGTAAGCGCACGGCAGCACCATCAAGCAAGCGCCAATGCAGCGGCTGATGGTGCTGACTGCCTTCAACCTGCACGAAATCGGTCCAGGGCTGCCCTACCCCCTTTCGCATCGCGTCGACCAGTGGCCGCAACTCGGGTGAAGCGGCGTCAGCCGAGAGGACAGCTTGCTGCGCATCGAGCCTGGCGTTGAACTCGGCCAGATCGCGGTCAATCTCCGCGCGGCGCTGTTCGATGCTCGCAGCATCCTCGATCGGGATCGGTGCCGATTGCCAGTTGGCCAGCCCGATCTCGCAGCCATCAGGCCCCGGAATGACCTCGATCCAGGCAGTAACAGCCTCATGGTCATCTCGCGCATAAATCGGTCGCGCCAACTTCAGCCCATAGCGGCGCGCCTTGCGGACCAGTTCGAGCAGCGCAGGCGTTGCTATCGTGCCAGGCAGATCGCCGCCGCTGCGAAGCTGCATGCCCGCCAAAGGCTCGTCCGCCTCGACCAAACGGTCTTCCGCATCGCTGCGCGCCCTTGCAAGATAGGATGTGCCCGGCCGCATAGACTTATACCCCAACGAACGGCGCGGACGCCGTCAGCAGAGCCGCTGCCCGTTCGGTCCGCAATTGCTCGAAGCCTTCGGGCAGGGCGATGTCGGGATGCAGATAAATCAGTTGCTCCTCGACCGCCGCAGGCTGAAGCCCCGCCGCCCGCAAGGCCAGAGCAAGGCGAGCAAGCTGGCGGTCGTGCGTTGAGAGCACAGCCAGATCTCGTGACTGGCCAGAGCCAATTGCAAGCGCAGAAAGGAAAATCGCCGCGCCGGCATGGCTGAGCGAAAGAGCCGCAATCGCCCCGCCGCCCATGCCTGTGACAAGGCGCGCAAGCAGACCGAGACGGCTACGGCTTTCGTCAAACTCGGCCCGCAACGCCGCCTCTGCGGCCTGCGCGGCCGGTTCATCCTCTACACCAGCCAAAGTCCGCATGGTGACGAGCGCGGAATGGAACAGATCACCCGGGAGTTCCGTCAATGTCAGTTCCATACGCCGCAGGCCCTGCACGAAACGCGCCTGCCCTGCCAGAGCGGCCATGGCCGAAGCCGCTGTCTCGACATCGCTAGAAGCGATCAGTGCCTGCAACAGCGGGGAAAGGACCGGATCGAGACCGTTTCGAGCCTGGAGCCGTTCCGAAAGTTGCCATTCGAGCGCAAGAGCGTGGAGATGCCCAAGCAAGCCGCCATTGCCTTGCAAAGCGTCGACAAGCTCGTCGGTGCGCTGGTCAACATAGTCTTCCGGCTCGTCAATACCGGCCGCATCAGCCTGCGCATGCAATAGCTGCAGCGCGATGCTGGCGATCATCCCGCGAACCCGTGCAACGGTTTCGTCGCTGAAAAGAGAGTGATCGTCGTTCGCCAGCAAATGTCGCATGATCGGGCCGAGCGTGCCGATCATGGCATCGCCCTCGGCCAGTTCGAGGCGCATTGCGTCTTCAACGCTTTGATCGGTGTGGTGATTCATGCCGGCATTTTCCTAGTACCGCCATAGCGGTTCTTGGTTAAGCCTGCGTTATCTGCGCTGTGCCGCGCAAAAAGCCGAGCATGGCCGCAATCGCAGCCAACGCGAGCAGCTGAATTGCCGGCAGCAAAACCCCGCCAAGGCTCGCCAGAGCCAACAGCAGGCAAAGCACGGCGCGATCCTGTGCCAATTCCGCCCATTTGGGCGCAATGAGCCTACCGACCAGCGTAATCGCGCCAATCAGTACTAGTGGGGCGAATATCCGCTCCGCACGAATGCCGGGGAGCGCTGCCGCCAGAACGACGATCAGCACGATGTCGATCAGTATTGCAGAAATGGGCATAAGCCTGCCGGGGCCTGCCGCATCGCCTATCCCAGCGCGCGCGAGGGATTCCAGCGCCTTGCCCGCCTCAAGCGAGAGCCAACCCAAAGCACAACAGGCGATTGCCGCTGCCGGATGTTCGAACCATGCGGCAACGAGGGCAAGCCCAGCCAAAGCGACACCGCCAATTGCAAGGAACGCCGGCCTCCAGCCCTTGGCCAGCAACTTGCTGCCGAAATTGCGTATCCCGATACGCATCATTGCCCTGCCCGGCGCGAAGGCGGTGGGAGGTGCAACGTGGCGTCGCAGCCATTCCGGTTCAAGTTCCGCCAATCTGGCCTGCGAAGTGATCAACGCCCAGCGCCGATCCGTCAGCACAGCGTCGGGCAGAGAACGTTCTGGCACCCTGCCCTGCAACGCAATCCGCAGCAGTGCGGAAATCGTATCGCAATCGGCGGGTAGCTGGTTCAGGCGTTCGATAAGCGCACCGGGCATGGCAAGCACGCCCGCCCATGCAAAATTCAGATCGATCCTTTCAAAACCCGCCGCAATGCCGGTCTCTACCGGAAGGACGAGCACACCGTTACTTCCGGCAAGAGCCGCTTTGGCCTCGTCGATCGCTGGAAGCAGGCCGGGTGCGATTGCGACAAGTTCGTCTGCCGCATTCACCATCCCTCCAAGCTGGCGCGGTCCGGCGATCAGATTGAACCGTGCACCGGCCCCTTCGGCCCGGTGCTGAAGCGCGATGAGATTCTGGCCCAGCGTGCTGGAAATGCAAACAATCCGCTCACACCCCAGCTCAAGCGCAAGCTCCAACTGGCGTTCGGCAAGGCTGCGTCCGGCGAGCGCAAGCATGGCCAGTGGAATATCCGGGGCATCCCCGGCCCGTTCGATCAAGGAGAGTAGAGCGACGCGCACGGCGCCGGTCTAGGGCAGCGATGGCAGCATGCCAAGCACCCTGCAGCGGTGTGTCAGTCGGCCGGATGGACAAATTCGTTAAGAAAACGCTCTAGCTTGCGGATCACCACCGGCTCGCCAGGCGCCGAATCCAGTGCTTCCTCGGCAAGGCCGATCAGCCCTTCGGCATGGAAGCTGGCGGCCAGCCCCTTCAGGCGCATTGCCGCCACATTCCAGTTACCGTCGCAACGTGCCCGACGCAGGAGATCCACCTGATTGGCGAGGCTTTCCGAGAATGCATTGCGCAGCTCTGCCAGCAGCGCGGGATCGTCCCCGGCAGCGGCTGCCAATGTGGCATCGAGGGCACCGTTTTCATAGGCCATGACAGCAGCCTAGGCCTTCAAGGTTAAGCCGGGGTTTATTGTGATGCGATCCGTGATATTCTAGCAAAATGTCTGGGGGTTCACATATCGTCGCTTTCGGTCCGGGGGATACCTCGCCTGAACTGCAATCCGAAGCCGTCGCGGAGGCCTATGAGCTGTCTGTGGAGGTCGAAGAAGTCATCTCGCCTGAAGACGGATATCAGCGCTCGAATAGCCATTTTCAGTGGGTTTTGCCCGCATTTGCGATCCTGGCCGTTGTCGGCTGGACCGGATTTTTCGGCTGGGCGCATCATCGCGAGATGCTGGCAGGTGCAACCCCCGATGCGTGGAGCACATGGGTCGCGCAATGGGCTGTTCCCACCGTGCTGGTCGTCGGCCTGTGGCTGCTGGCGATGCGATCGAGCCGCCGGGAAGCACTCCGTTTCGGTGAAACGGCGCGTCAGTTGGCAGAAGAAAGCTCCCGCCTTGAAACCAGGCTGACTACGGTAAATCGCGAACTGAGCCTTGCCCGGGAATTCCTTGCCGCCCAGTCGCGCGATCTGGAATCCGTCGGCCGCGTGGCGAGCGATCGCCTGTCCGAAAATGCTGAGCGCATGTCCGCGCTGGTGCAGAAGAACGCCGCCCAGATTGAAGCAATAGCCAGCGTAAGCACGACTGCCCTTTCGAACATGGACAAGTTGCGGGATGAATTGCCCGTGGTTGCCACTTCAGCGCGCGATGTGACGAGCCAGATCGGAAATGCAGGGCGTACCGCCAAGGTTCAGCTGGACGAGATGATCAACGGGCTCCAGCGCATGAACGCATTCGGCGAAGCCGGCATGAAGCTGACCGAAGGCCTCAAGGGCAAGGTCAGCGAAGCGCTGGAGGAATTTGAAAGCCATGCCCGCCGGATCGGCGAGAGCACTTCCGCCGTCATCGTCAGCCTGGGGCAGCGGATCAATTCGCTGCAGGCGGAGTGCAACGCCTTTGCCCAATCCGTGCGCGAGGGCCAGGACGATGCAATTGGAAAGTGGGAAGCCTCCATCCAGCGCATGCGCGAGACGCTGGCGGTAGCACTCAGGGAGATTGGCGAAATCGACGCAGCCGCTCTTGAAAAGACGCGCAGTCGCCTGACTTCAGTGAGTGAATGGGCGAAGCAAGTGGACGCTTCGATCGACCAGAGACTGGCCAGCTTTGTAGAGGCCATCGAAGTGCGCAAGGCGGAACACGAAGCGCGCGAAGCCCAGGAAGTCCTCACTTTTGAGAAACGGATCGCGGCTCTGGATTCGGCAATCGCAGCCCATCAGCAGAACCAACTCGGCCAGATCGCCACGCTGGCTGAACAGGGAGAAAAGCTGGCAAGCAAGGTCGGCAAGGTCGCCGACCAGATGGAGGAGACAGCTGCGCGCGGCGAAAAGGTCGGCAGCGCGCTGGCACAGGCCATTGAATTGCTCACCGTTCGCTTGAAGAACAACAAGGACGTGGTCGAAGCGACCGATCACGCGGTCGTGGAACTGACTGACTCCAGCGTTCGCCTGCTTGAGCTGATTCAGGCCGGCGCCGAGCATAGCCGGGAGCACTTGCCGTCCGCGCTTGCCCTTGCCGAACAACGGCTGGGCAATTTCGAAAACCGCACGCGCGAGCTTGGAATCATGCTCGACGATGCCGGCAGCAAGGGCGAGGCCCTGTCCGGATATGTCATTACTGCCGTTGAAAACAGCCGGAGCGTTATCGACGAACTTGAAACGCTCCACGGCACCATGGCGGAACATGAGACCGCTCACGCCGCGCGGATCGATCAGCTGCGCGGCGCAGTCGCAGCGCTGGGTGCAGAAAGCGACGGCGTATCGCAACAGGTGCGCGGCGAGATGACCGAAGCAGTCGAAAAGCTGCGCGGCGCCTTGCGAGCGACCCTGGACGAACTCGGAAGCGGTCATAGCAGCGCTATTGAGGAACTGTCCGAAAAGATCGGCACGCAAAGCACGGAGGCCATCGAACGGGCAATTCGCCTGCGAGCGACCGAGGCCATCGGAGAACTCGAGCAGGCAGCGGCCCATGCTAGCGGCGTGGGCAAGGAAGCTGCCCGCCAGTTGCGCGATCAACTGGCCAAGGTGGACGAACTCACCGGCAATCTTGAGAGCCGTGTCGCTCGCGCCCGTCAACGTGCGGAAGAGCAGGTCGATAACGACTTTGCCCGCCGTGTCGCCCTTATCAGTGAAAGCCTCAATTCAAACTCGATCGACATTTCCAAGGCACTGTCGAACGATGTCACGGACACTGCCTGGGCCGCCTATCTACGTGGCGACCGTGGTATCTTCACTCGCCGAGCGGTTCGCCTGCTCGACAATTCCGAAGCTAGGGAAATCGCGGAAATCTATGATCGCGATCCAGACTTCCGGGAACATGTAAGCCGCTACATCCACGACTTCGAAGCGATGCTGCGCACATTGCTCTCTACTCGGGATGGCAATGCGCTGGGTGTAACCCTGCTCTCGTCCGACATGGGCAAGCTCTATGTCGCGCTCGCGCAGGCCATCGAAAGGCTGCGCGACTGATCTTGGCGGATCAGTTTTTCATGTGCTCTTCGAAATTCGGCGGCTCACCGAAAATGTTCAGATCCTGCGGCACTATCCAGCCATAGATGTAATTGGCGACGAAAGCCGCACAGAGTACTGCGGCAAGGAATGTCGCACGGATGGCAACCTTGCCGGGCTTGAAGTTGGCAGGGGCGCTTTCGGCCTGTCCGGGAATCTTCTCAATCCCTGCTTCATCGTGAGTGCGCACGCCGAAAGGCAGGAGCACGAAGGCGCTGACCACCCAGAACAGGCAGTAAATCGCCACGACCGAAGTCCACTTCATCCAACTACTCCCCGGTTAGGATAACGCGGGTCTGCGGCTTCTTGCCGCACCAGCGCTGAGCTGCACGCCGGGCCGCGAGCCGCGCAGCCTCCGCGACTGCCTCGCGATCCTTGCGTGCCCCACCCTTCAACCGCTTGAGTGCATCGCCGACGTCGCTCACCGCTTCCCGGACGAACTCGCCATAATCCTCGTCCAGCGGCAATCCGATACCATGAACCTGCGCTCGTCCCTGCAAGTCGAGAGTCACGATCACGACCCCATCCCGCGCCATGCGCCGTCGCATGGTGATGGCATCACCATCGGCCGGGACTATGATGTCACCATCAAGGACGAGGCGGCCAGAGCGGACCTCCGCCAGCTTCCCCGGCTTGCCTGGCGCCAGGCGCACGATAGTGCCGTTCTTCTGGACGATTTGTTTGGGAATGCCGCTTGCTTTCCCAAGACGCGCCTGTTCGGCCATGTGACGCAATTCACCATGAACCGGCAGGAGAATTTCTGGCCTGATCCAGGAGTAGAGCGCCTCCAATTCGGGGCGGCCGGGATGGCCTGAAACATGCGTCACGCTTTGGCGATCGGTCACCATCACCACGCCGCGTTCGGCAAGGCGGTTCATCACTGCCCCGATTGCGAGTTCATTGCCGGGAATCTGGCGGCTGGAGAAGATTACCACGTCGCCTTCGACAAGGCCGACATGATGCGTATCTTCCGCGATCCGGGCCAGCGCTGCGCGCGGCTCGCCCTGCCCGCCCGTCGCGATGACCAGCACGTCACCGCGTGGGAGGTTCATCGCCGTATCGAAGTCGATCGTCGGCGGGAAGTCCGTAAGATAGCCGCTTAGCTTCGACACCTCAATGATCCGTTCCAGCGAACGGCCTGCGACGCAAAGCTGCCGGCCCGTTGCCCGGGCGATTTCTCCAAGGCTCTGGAGGCGAGCCACATTGGAGGCAAAGGTTGTCACCAACACCCGCCTGCCGGAATGCTTGCGCACTTCTTCAAGCAACCCGCGCGCGACATCACCTTCCGAACCGGACGCCTTCGGGTTGAATACATTGGTTGAATCGCAAACCAGCGCCAGAATGCCTTCATCGCCGAGTTGCGTCAGTTCATCTGCCGTCGCCGGCTCGCCTATCAGCGGTTCGTCATCCAGCTTCCAGTCCCCTGTGTGGAACACCCTGCCATAGGGCGTCTCGATCAACAGGGCGTTGCCCTCAGCAATGGAGTGGGCAAGCGGGATATAGGAAATGTCGAATGGTCCGAGAGCAAAGCTGTCCGGCCCTTCAACGATATTCAGTTCGACCTGATCGGCAATACCGGCCTCTTCCAGCTTGCGCAGCACCAGTTCGGCCGTGAACGGTGTGGCATAAATCGGCACGCCGAAATCGGCGGCGAAATAGGGCACCGCGCCAATGTGATCTTCATGCCCATGGGTCAGCACGATACCGACCAGATCCCTCAGCCGTTCCTCGATGAACGCGGGATCGGCAAAAACCAGTTCGATACCGGGATATTCATTGCCGCCGAAGGTCATCCCCAGATCGACCATCAGCCACTTGCCTTCGCAGCCGTAGAGATTGACGTTCATGCCGATCTCGCCAGAGCCGCCCAGCGCCAGGAAGAGCAGTTCCTTCTCGGGCGTAAAATCCTTTTTCACCTGCTGTTGGCCCTCTCTGCCAGCAGCGCCAGCCCTTCAAGCGTAAGATCCGCGTCAACCGCGTCGAAAATTCCGGTGTGCCGATCGAACAGAATGGCCAGCCCGCCGGTTGCTATAACCTTGGCCGGTCGGCCGATTTCCGACCGCAATTTGGCGATCAGGCCCTCCATCATCGCGACATAACCCCAAAAAACGCCGATCAGCATCTGATCCTGCGTATTTCGCCCGATCACCGAATTGGTGCGCGGGCTTTCAATGGCGATGCGCGGCAATTTGGCGGTATTGTTCACTAACGCGTCGAGCGACAGGTTGATCCCCGCCGCGATAATTCCGCCCTTATAAGCGCCGGTGAAGTCCACCACATCGAAGGTGGTCGCCGTCCCGAAATCGACCACGATCAAGTCGCCGGGATATTTCGCGTGCGCGGCAATGGCGTTCACGGCTCTGTCGGCGCCCAGCGAACCGGGCTCATCCACGTCAATTGCGATACCCCATTCCGCCTTGCCCTGCCCCGCCACGAGCGCTTCGACACCGAAATATTTGCTGGAGAGCACCTGCAAATTATGCAGTGCCCGCGGCACGACTGTAGAAATGATCACTTGCGTGACCGCATCCCGGGCAAAGCCTTCGATAGCCATGAGTTGAACGAGCCATACGGCATATTCGTCACCCGTGCGGCGCGGATCGGTAGCAATCCGCCAGCGGGTCCGAATACGCGGAATTTCGCCTGCACCCGTCTCGAACAAGGCAAACACAACATTGGTGTTCCCGACATCGACAGCGAGCAACATCAGCCCTGCCCTCCAATCAGCGACACATCCCCGGCATGGATGACCCGCAGGCTTCCATCGTCAAGACGAAGGCGTAACGCGCCATCCGGAGCAAGCCCTTCGAATTCACCTTCAATCCGACCTTCCTCGCCCACATGGACGCCGAGCCGCGTACCTTCCGGATGGGCCGCAGCGGTCCAACGCGCGAGTAATTGAGGCAGCCCGAAATCACGCCAACGCTCCATTTCCGAAGCGAACATAGCCGCCAGATCCCGAGAGAAACTGTCTCTGTCCGGCGCGAGGCCGAATTGGCCAAGGGAAACGCTTGTCTGTCCGGCGACTAGTGGCGCCTTGGCAAGGTTGACACCGATCCCGACGACCACATCATTCCCGACGCGTTCGAGCAGAATGCCAGCCAGTTTCCCGCCACCTAGAAGCAAATCGTTGGGCCATTTAAGTTCCAGCCTGGCCGGAACCAGCAGATGGTTGAGCACGGCCTCATAGACAGCCAGCCCAACGGCCAGAGCAAGGCTCTGCGCAGCCGGTTCTCGTCCGTCCAACCGGACGACCGTCGACCCCATGAAATTGCCTTCACCGGCAGTCCAGACCCGGCCTTGCCTCCCACGCCCGGCATTCTGCCGGTCGGCGACCAGCCAATGCCCTTCCGGCACAGAGTCCCCCGCGCGCAGACGCGCGACGAGGTCGGCATTGGTAGATCCGGTCTCCGTTACGGTTTCGATCAAGCCTGCCAACTAAAGGCCAAGGAACAGCACTGCCGCTGCCTTGTCGGCAAGACCGCCAAGCCACGGCGTGAGGAGGTAGCCAAGCGGAGAGATCGCAATGGCAGAGATTGCGAGCAGCGCCCAATGGGCCCAGTCGCTCTCACCCTTCACCACATCGGCGGGTTCATCGAAATACATCACCTTCACTACCTTGATGTAGTAAAAGGCACCGATGACGCTGGCAGCGATACCGATTGCCGCCAGTGGGACGAAGCCCGCATTCACGGCGGCCTGGAACACGACGAACTTGCCCCAGAAGCCGAACAGCGGCGGAATGCCCGCAAGACTGAACATCACCAGCATCAGGCAAAACGCCAGCGCCGGACGGGTGCGGGAAAGGCCCGCAATGTCCGAAATCGCCTCAACCTGATCGCCGTTTCCATCCTTCAGCATCAGCACCGCAACGAAGCCGCCGACGGTCATCGCGACATAGATCGCGAGATAGACGAGCATTGCCGATGCGCCAGCCTGCGTTCCGGCGGCAAGGCCGATCAGGATGAAGCCGACATTGTTGATCGACGAATAGGCAAGCAGTCGCTTGATATTGGTCTGGCCGATTGCGCCCAGAGCGCCCACGACGATCGAAGCCAAGGCCGCGAAGATCAGGATCTGGCGCCATGCATCGTCCTGTGCACCAAAGGCTTCAAGCGTGACGCGCATGGTGAGCGCCAGCGCCGCCACCTTGGGCGCCGAAGCGAAGAAGGCGGTTACGGGCGTCGGTGCGCCTTCGTAAACGTCAGGCGTCCACATGTGGAACGGCACCGCGCTCACCTTGAAGGCAAGCCCGGCCAGCATGAAGATCAGACCGAACAGTGCGCCGGTAGCCATATCGCCGCTGAGGGCGACACGAATGCCTTCGAAGCTGGTGGTGCCAGCGAAGCCATAGGTCAGGCTCATGCCGAACAGCAGGATACCGGACGCCAGCGCACCGAGGACGAAATACTTCAGGCCAGCTTCAGCCGAACGGTCATCATTGCGCAGGAACGCTGCCAGCACATAAGCCGCAAGGCTGTTGAGCTCGAGGCCGATATAGAGCGTAATGAGATCGCGAGCCGAAACCATGATCGACATGCCCAGTACGGCGAACAGGATCAGGACCGGATATTCCGCACGCATCGCATTGAAGCGCTCGAAGAAAGCCGGCGCGATTACCAGTGCCGCACCGCCGGCCGCAAAGATCATCAGCTTCGCCATGCCCGCAAAGGCATCGGCGGAAAACTGACCACCAAAGGCCAGCGTATCCGGGCCACTCGCCCCGGCACAGACCGAGGGCGCAACGAGGAAAAAGCAGGCGCCTAGAACGACGGCAGCAGCCACGCTGATTGCGCGCGAAGCCTTGTCGCCCGCCCAGGCGGAAGCAAGCAGCAGAACCAGGCCCGAAACAGACATCAGCAGTTCGGGTGCGATCAGCTTAAGGGAAGCAGCGAAATCCATCAGTGCGCTCCCTCTTGCGCTTCATGTTCTTCGGCAGGTTTGGGTTTGCCGATCTTGAGATTTGCGTCGCCATGAGGCGCAGCGCGGGCAATGCGAGCATCGAGAGCTGCAATATCCTTGCGCATGGGGGCAAGGAAGCTCTCGGGGTACACACCCATCCACAGCACAGCTGCCGTCAGCGAGCCGAGCATGAGCCATTCGCGCAAATCGATGTCAGGCATCGCAGCCGCATCGGCATTCTTCTGCTCACCAAATGCGACCCGACGATAGAGGTACAGCATATAGGCTGCGCCAAGGATGATACCCGTGGTGCAGACCAGCGCCACCCAGGTGGAAATCTGGTAGACGCCTGCAAGGCTCAGGAATTCGCCGACAAAGCCGCTCGTACCCGGCAGACCAATGCTTGCCATGGTAAAGAGCAGGAAGAACATCGCATATTTCGGCATGTTGATCGCAATGCCGCCGTAACGATTGATCTCACGCGTGTGCAGACGATCGTAAATCACGCCGACGCAGAGGAACAGCGCGCCCGCCACGATGCCGTGGCTGAGCATTACGATCATCGAACCTTCGAGGCCCTGCACATTGAAGGCGAACAGGCCAATGGTGACGATGCCCATATGCGCAACGGACGAGTAGGCGATCAGCTTCTTGATATCGTGCTGCACGAGCGCGATCAGGCTGGTGATCACCACTGCCGCCATCGACAGCCCGTAGATCAGCCAGGCGAACTGTGCGCTCGCCTCCGGGAACATCGGCAGCGAGAAGCGGATGAAACCGTAACCGCCCATCTTCAGCAGCACGCCCGCCAGGATCACGGAACCGGCAGTCGGCGCCTGAACGTGAGCATCGGGAAGCCACGTATGGACCGGCCACATCGGCATCTTCACCGCGAAGCTGGCGAAGAAGGCCAGGAACAGCCAGGTTTGTGCGTGAACCGGGAAGTCATACGCCATCAGCGTCGGGATATCGGTCGTCCCCGCTTCGTGCACCATCCACATCATTGCGATCAGCATCAGCACCGAGCCGATCAGCGTGTAGAGGAAGAACTTATAGCTGGCGTAGATGCGGTTATCCCCGCCCCAGATACCGATGATCAAATACATCGGGATCAGGCCTGCTTCGAAGAAGATGTAGAACAGGTACAGATCCTGCGCGGCGAACACGCCGATCATCAGGACTTCCATCAGCAGGAAAGCAGCGAAATACTCGCCGACCCGCTTGGTGATCGAATTCCAGCTTGCGCCGATACAGATCGGCATGAGGAACACCGACAACACGATCAGCAGCAGCGCGATACCGTCAATGCCAAGCGCGTAGCTGAAGCCCGCGAACAGCGGAACTTTCTCGACGAACTGCCACTGCGCTCCGCCGACATCGAAATTGAGCCAGAGCACAATGCCCAGAGCAAAATCGATCAGCGTCGCAACCAGCGCGATCATCCGCGCCGTCTTCGCTTCGGCGAACAGGCAGGCGATGGCACCGACGAGCGGTACCAGCAGCATGAGCGAAAGGATCGGAAAGTCCCCCATCACCGCACCATCATCCAGCTGATCGCGGCAACAAGGCCGAGCAACATGATCAGCGCGTAGCTATAGAGATAACCCGACTGCACCTTCTTGGCGACAGCGGCGCCCTTTTCGACCACCCAGGCGGCACCGTTCGGGCCGAAGCGATCGATCACCCCCACATCGCCCTTCAGCCAAAGCTGACGGCCGATCCAGAACGCAGGCTTCACGAAGAGCAGATTGTAGAGCTCGTCGAAATACCACTTGTTGTAGAGGAAGGCGTGCAGATTGCGGAACTGGTCCACAAATTTGCGCGGGATCGAAGTGTCCTTGATGTAGGCAAACCAGGCAATCACGAAACCAATCAGCATTACTGCGGTTGCGGTCAGCTTCACCCAACGGGGCACTGCGTGCATCGAATGGATCAGGTGCTCATTATAATAAATCGCACCCTGCCAGAAATGCTCGCTGTCAATGAAGTACGGGCTGAAAGCGAAGCCTGCAAACACCGCCCCCACCGACAGGATTACCAACGGCGCCAGCATAACCCATGGGCTTTCATGCGGATGGTAACCTGCGGTGCCATCGTCATGCTCACTGTGAGCGTGATCATCGTCATGAGCGTGGCCATGTGCATGATCGCCATGACCATGCTCGTCATGGACCGCATGCTGAATATGTTCCGACTGCGACCAGCGCGGCTTGCCCCAGAAGGTCAGGAACATCAGGCGCCAGCTGTAGAAGCTGGTCAGAAGAGCAGCAAACGCGCCGAGCCAGAACGCCGTGCGGCCCATTTCGGTGCCGCTGGCAAAGGCGGCTTCAAGGATCGAATCCTTCGAATAGAAGCCAGCAAAGCCGAAGACGCCCAGAATACCGACGCCGGTGATGGCAAGCGTGCCGGCCATCATCGCCCAGAAGGTGATCGGGATGTGCTTACGCAGGTTGCCGTAATACCGCATGTCCTGTTCGTGATGCATCGCATGGATCACACTGCCCGCACCAAGGAACAGCAGCGCCTTGAAGAAGGCGTGCGTGAACAGGTGGAACATCGCAGCGCCATAAGCACCGACGCCTGCAGCAAAGAACATGTAGCCCAGCTGCGAACAGGTCGAATAGGCGATGACGCGCTTGATATCCCACTGAGTGGTGCCCACCGTTGCGGCGAAGAAGCAGGTGGCAGCGCCCACGAAGGTCACCACGGTCAACGCATCGGGTGCAGCCTGGAACATCGGCGACAGGCGGCAGACCATGAACACGCCCGCGGTGACCATGGTGGCCGCGTGGATCAGGGCCGAAACCGGGGTCGGGCCTTCCATGGCGTCCGGAAGCCAGGTGTGCAGCCCAAGCTGGGCGGACTTGCCCATCGCGCCGATGAACAGCAGCAGGCACAGCACCGTCAGTGTATCGACGCGCATGCCGAGGAAACCGATGGTCGAAACACCCTTGAGAGCAGGCGCGGCAGCCAAAATTTCGGGAATGGAAGTAGTCTGGAACACCAGCCACGTGCCGAAGATGCCCAGCATGAAGCCAAGGTCGCCCACGCGATTCACAACGAAAGCCTTGATCGCGGCGGCACCGGCCGAGGGCTTCTTGAACCAGAAACCGATCAGCAGATAGGATGCCAGGCCCACGCCTTCCCAACCGAAGAACATCTGCACGAGGTTATCGGCCGTCACCAGCATCAGCATGGCAAAGGTGAAGAGCGAGAGGTAAGAGAAGAAGCGCGGCTGGTCGGGATCGTCCGACATGTAGCCCCAACTGTAGAGGTGGACCAGCGCCGAGACACTGGTGATCACCACCAGCATGATCGCGGTGAGAGTATCCACGCGCAGGGCCCAGTCGAAGGACAGGCTGCCGGACTGGACCCACTGTAGCACCGGCACGACCGTAGGTTCAGCACTCCCGTTAAGGAAGCTGATGAAGATCGGCCAGGAAAGCCCGCAGGAAATGAACAGGCCCGCCGTAGTGATCGACTTGGCAATAGTGTTGCCCAGTGCACGGTTGCCCAGCCCCGCAATCGCGGATGCCAGCAGCGGCAGGAAAACGATGATCAGGATCGAAGAGGACACGGTTGTTTATCCCTTCATCCGGTTGACATCGTCGACCGCGATCGTGCCACGGCCACGGAAGTAGATCACCAGGATCGCAAGGCCGATTGCCGCTTCGCCCGCCGCAACGGTGAGAACGAACATAGCGAAGATCTGGCCCGTCAGATCGCCCAGGAAGGCACTGAAGGCGACGAGGTTGATATTCACCGCAAGCAGGATCAGTTCGATCGCCATCAGGATCACGATCACATTCTTGCGGTTGAGGAAGATGCCGAGCACGCCAAGCACGAACAGAATCGAGCTGACGACGACATAATGTTCGATCCCAATCATGCGCGCAGCACTCCGCTGTCCCGCTCACCCAGAGCTTGTCGAAGGGTCACAGCTGCACCCCCTGGCCGACTTCCGGCTTCACATTCACGGTCGCATCCTCCGGACGGCGACGGACCTGCTGCGAGATGATCTGCGGGCGCGTGCCCTTGCGTTCACGGTGCGTCAGCACGATGGCGCCGATCATTGCCACCAGCAGGATGATGCCGGCGCTTTCGAACAGGAACAGATATTTGGTGTAGAGCAGCGCACCGATGCTCTCGATGTTGCTCTTGCCCAGCAGCGGAGCGGCAGAACCATCCGGCGTTCCGAGTTCGAGCGAACCGGCGCGATAGGCACCGATGCCCAGCACCAGTTCCGCCGCGAGGATCACCGCGATCAGCATGCCGAGCGGGAAGTTCTTCACGAATCCGGCGCGCAGTTCAGCGAAGTCGATGTCGAGCATCATGACCACGAAGAGGAACAGCACCGCAACCGCCCCGACATAGACGATCACCAGCAGCATCGCGATGAATTCGGCACCGACCAGCACCATCAGCCCTGCGGCGTTGAAGAACGCCACAATGAGCCAGAGCACGGAATGCACCGGGTTACGGGCCATGATAACCAGCGTGGCGCTGGCAATCGTAAGGGCCGCGAAGAGGTAGAAGGCAAGGACCTGTAGCATCGGTTCGCGGGCCCCCTAGCGATAGGGCGCATCGGCTTCAAGGTTCGCGGCGATTGCCCGCTCCCACTTGTCCCCGTTCGCCAGCAATTTAGCCTTGTCGTAAAGCAGTTCTTCGCGCGTTTCGGTCGCGTATTCGAAGTTCGGCCCCTCGACGATCGCATCCACGGGGCATGCCTCCTGGCAGAAACCGCAATAGATGCACTTGGTCATGTCGATATCGTAACGCGTGGTACGGCGGCTGCCGTCCTCGCGCGGTTCCGCTTCGATAGTGATCGCCTGAGCCGGACAGATCGCCTCGCACAGTTTGCATGCGATGCAGCGCTCTTCCCCGTTGGGATAGCGACGCAGGGCATGCTCACCGCGGAAGCGCGGGCTGAGCGGGTTCTTTTCGAACGGATAGTTGATCGTCGCCTTGGGCTTGAAGAAGTACTTCAACGTGAGGGCGTGCGCCTTCACGAATTCCCAGAGGGTAAACGACTTGACGAGGTGAGCGACGCTCATGCGCCTTCCTTTCCGTCGTTTTGCGTAATGGTGCAGGTGCCCGCGAGTTCCATCGTGTTGCCGTCCTGCTTACCGGTAATGCTGAGGTCCGCCATGTTCGTCGACGGGTCGGCGCTCGAGATATCGATCAGAAGTTCGAGCCCTTCGGCCGCACTCACTTCCATGAACAGGCCATGCGGCGTGTCATCGAAGACCTCCGTGATCTTGTATGGCTTCGGCAGGATCTCGCCATCGCCGTCCAGCGAGTAAAGCGTGAGCACATTGCCGCGATAATCTGCTGTC